>CALHDG010000288.1 GCA_938023075.1 uncultured Chitinophagales bacterium | reverse complement strand
TTATTTTTTTAGTAATACTGTAAAATTGAAGTTTCATGATTTATTTTTTTGGTTAAATAATAAATATGTTTTGGGGTAAGTTTTACTATTTTCATTCAGTTAATGCAAGCCATTTTCTATTTTCACCATAGAAAATGGTTAATCTTGTTATCTCTTATTTCTTTTAAATAAATTTAAAGTAATTCCCTACCTTTCTGTTTAGTGAGTGTTGTCGGGAAATAAGTTGTCTCAAAATTGGTGTGTTTTCAAGGTTTCAAAACCTGCAAGTTTTCACCAAAGATAAAGGGGGGGGGGAGACTTGCGTTTTTTTAACATATCTTAAAATAAATTAACAATTTAATTATATTATAAATAGTTTTTATGTGGTTGATGCTCATGCCACAACTGCTTAGTTCAACTTTCAGACGTTGCACGAGTTATTGACTTGAATAAGTGCAACCACAAGTCGAAAAAACTTGCGGTACAGGAGTTGTAGTGCGAGTTGTTGACTTGAATAAGTGCAGCTAAAAGTCGAAAAGACTTCTGGTAGAAGAGGATCAAATTATATATTAATTATGCATAAATAAATTCATCAACCATTCCCCAAACTCATTTTCATATTAGTAAACACCTAAATGTTAAAAATACTTTCCATTTTGTCTATCTTGCGAATCATAAAGATATTGAACCAATATAAAATTATAACCAATGGCATTTATTAGTTTTTTAATTTTCACGGCGCTGGTGGCGGTCGCTTCTTATTTTTTGGCGGGCAAGGCAGAAGCCACCAACGATAGTTATTTTCTCGGAGGCAGGAGTTTAACGGCTGGTGTAATTGCCGGCTCTTTGTTGCTCACCAATTTATCAACCGAGCAAATAGTGGGTTTAAACGGGCAATCGTTTACCGAAGGAATTTTAGTGATGTGTTGGGAAACGCTGGCAGCCATAGCCATGGTTGTAACGGCTTTATTTCTCTTACCCCGCTATTTAAAAGGTGGTTTAACTACGGTTCCTCAATTTTTAGAAAAACGTTACGACACTATGACGAAAACCATTGCCTCGGCTTTGTTTTTATCAGGATATGTAATAGTGCTTTTACCCATTGTTTTGTATTCTGGTGCATTGGCAATAGTAACTATGTTCGATTTGCCGGCAAATTTAGGCTTGTCGCACACTGCTTGTTTATGGTTATGCGTTTGGGCAATAGGTATCATTGGTTCGTTTTATGCCATTTGGGGTGGCTTAAAAGCGGTAGCCGTTTCCGATACTATTAATGCAGTGGGTTTGCTTTTCGGTGGTATTATGATAACCGTTTTGGGCTTACAATATATTGGTGACGGATCAATCGGTACGGGTTTAACCAACTTATATAATAATGATCCTAACAAATTTAACGCCATTGGTGGCTCAGATGCCTCTGTGCCTTTTTCAACTATTTTTACGGGTATGATGCTGGTACAACTTTTTTATTGGGGAACGAACCAAGCCATTATACAAAGAGCCTTGGGTGCCAAAAATTTAAAAGAAGGGCAAAAGGGTTTATTAATTGCTGCCTTTTTTAAAATATTAGGTCCGCTTATTTTAGTAGTACCGGGTATGATTGCGTTTTACATCTTTAAAGGAGATTTAGAAATTGCCGATCAAGCCTATCCTAAGTTAGTAAAAACGGTTTTACCAGTTTCTATGGTCGGTCTTTTTGCTGCCGTTTTATTTGGGGCTATTTTAAGTTCGTTTAACAGTGCGCTTAATAGTTCAGTTACTTTATTTGGTTTAGATATCTACAAAGAACACATTAATAAAGATGCCACCGAAGCCCAAATAGTAAAATATGGTAAACGATTTGGTTTGTTATTGGCATTTTTTGCCATGTTTATTGCCCCCTTTATCGCCAATGCACCCGATGGATTATTTGGTTATTTACAAGAGGTAAATGGTTGTTACAGCATTCCTATATTAACTATTATTGTGGTAGGATATTTGACCAAATATATACCGGCAATTGCGGCAAAAATAGCCATTATATTAGGTGCCGTGTTGTATTTCATTAGTCAGTTTATTTTAAAACCTTTTGTTTTTGGCGAAGAAAACTACCCCCACTTTTTACACGTGATGGCTATTTTATTTGTAATGAATGTATTGATTATGATAGTAATTGGTATGATAAAACCTCGCCAAAAAGCCTTTGAATTAGCCTATACCAAACAGGTAGATATTGAGCCTTACCGTTTTGTAAAGCCTTTTGGTTTAGCTATTGTTATTGTAGTGATTGCCTCCTATGTTATTTTTTCATAGTGCTGAATGATATTAATCTGTCATAAACATAACTCTATTTTTTTTAGAAGCGAAACATTGAAACCATTTAGAAAGGGGCTTCCCGCTATCCGTTCAAATGCTGCGCCACCGCACAAGGGCAAACGCTTCACGCAGCATAACCACTGCTATCGGGGCTAAACTTCTAAGGTCATCGCTTTTTAAATACATTCCAAATATATAGCCACCAGATTAATAAAGGTCAACTTGAAAACTATAATACTTTTCTAAGTAGTCTGTCAAGTTGATGGTGTCGGATAAATTTGAGTAAAATTTGGATGAGTACGAGGCGGAGGTTATCAAGCATAGCCAAAGCTATGGTTGATGTTCTCCAACGAAGTAATCGTTCTAATTTTGCCAAATTAACCGGCAGTATGAGCTTGATTGACTACTAAGTTTCGATGATATGATGTTTGTTTGAATTACTGACTTAGATTAAATATTTCTATTGAGAAGCAAATATTTTTTGAGTGCGTGACAAATTAGGTGCAACGTACTCCAAAACTCTCTAAAACCCACCAGCGTCATCTCGGAAAATGTGGAGAGCAACGGAACATTTATCCGAGATCTTTCCTAAAGCTTTGTCCGACTAAGGTAAAAGACTTGGTGGATGTTTAGGCGAGATGCCGGATAATCTACTCCGCAAGCTCAGATACTGGATCGAGTCCAGCACAAGTTTCCGGCATGACGTTTGTTTGGCTTACCTTTATTGAGTGTCAATTAACTTGATAAACTTGTCAATACTTAATTAATTTATATTGTGATGCACCAGATATGTCACACACTCATATCTTTTTAATAAAAACACCAAAAAAAAGAAAGCCGGCTTCTACCAGAAGCCGGCTTTACTAACCAGTCGATTATGCTATTTCTTTATGAATTTTTTAGTAACAGATTGATTTCCACTTATTAACTGTACAAAATATATGCCACGTGCGTAATCTGCCACATTTATTTTTGTTTGAATCAACTCTTTTTCGTTAAAAATTACCTGATTATGTAAAATCTGACCAATAGCATCTATTATAGAAACTTCTATCGCATCGTTTTGCCCATTAGAAATATACAATTCTATCTGGTCAATTGCCGGATTTGGTATAATTCCATTAATGTTCAATTGATGTTCACCTCTTTGTAGTTCGGTAACACACACAATTTCGGTACTTCCATCAAAGTCGGTTTGCGAAATGCGGTAATAACTAGTGCCACTTGGGGCAGCTCTATCTGTAAATTGATAGCTTTGTTGGTTACCCGTAGTACCAGCACCTTTTAAAGTTGCTAAATACTCAAACTCGTTTAAATTGTTAGCGGTAGCTCTTTCTATGGTAAAAAAATCATTTTCAACTTCTGTTGCCGTAATCCATTTTAAGGTGTTGCCGTTTTGCTCTACTTCTCCACCACAAGAAAGCAATTCAATGGGTAATTTAGTGCATTGAACAGGACCAACCGTAGTTGAAGCACTGCAACCTTTGCCATCTTCAATTACATGTATAGAAGCTATTGAATTATCTTGTAAAGCAGTAATGGAATATGTTTCGTCAGGTTCTGCTAAACCATTCCAATCGCCTGAAACGGTATAAAAACCGGTTCCATATCCAGCAGCAGCAGGTCCACCGCCCGTAATAGTAAAATTAACAATAAACGTTCCGGTAGCATTGTTACAAATATAATTGGTTTCTATTTCAATAGGTTCTAAAAACCGCACCGGCGTACCCGGTAAAGAAACACTGGTACAACTGTTTAAATAATCTGGTGTACCATTTACAAAAGGACCGGCAACCGCAGAAATGTATAAATTGATGTTAGTCGGAAGTGTTCCATCGTTGATAAAAGTACCACTTACGCTGGTGGCGTATATCGTTCCTAAAGCATTTTGTCCATCGTGTAAAATATACGTGAGATTGCTGTTATTGTCTAAAATGGTTCCATAAGCTGGGGTATTGACATAATCGCCAGCACATGCAATGTGTATAGATTGACTCATTACTCCGGCAAAATTATCACAAGGTGTTTTTTTGCTGCAATTACTGTAACTCGCATAATTGGCAGAACAACCTTTGCCATCACTCACCACATATAAACTATAATTAGTACCGGAAGGCATCGGACCAAAAACATAGGTTTCACCAGCTACAATTGCCGCGTTGCTGTAGCTACCGGTAACATTATAGGTATGTGTGCCTGGTAAAAAATCAGGTCCACCACCACTTACTGAAAAAGCAACTGAAAATTCGCCGGTATTCTCATCACAAATTTCGGTAGCTTGAATAATTAATGGAGCTAAGAAAACAGTAGATAAGCAGGCGGACTCATCATAACAAGTTCCTGCCGGATTAGGAATACCACTTGGCAAAATATCGCAACCGGCTACTGCGGTAATACATAAAGTTTTATTGTAAGGAAAGCTTCCGTCGTTTAAGAAAACACCATCTGCATTTACGGCTAAAACATTACCTACACCATAAGCACCATCGTGCAATACATAAGTTAACTGGCAACCTGTACCGCTACCTACGCCCATTGCGCCAATAGAATTAGCTACCACAAAGTCATCTGAACAAACATAAGAGCTACCCGACAATACACCGGCACTAACCATACAGCCATCTTCACAACTATAAGGAATATCTAAACAAAAATCATCTATACAATCAGAAGAACTGCTATAATAATCAAAACAAAAACTATACGTACCACTTTGCCCAACTTGTGCCGGTCCTTGAGTTGCCTCACCTGCAATTTCTAAATAATTCGGTTGGTTAGGATTTTCATTATCGCAAGCAGAATCAATAGCTACGGAAACCGAACAGCCATTGTCTATACTGGTAGAAGTGATAAATTGGGTAATGTCATTAGGGTATACCGTTACATCTTCTGTTTGAATGGCGATTACCGTACCATCATTGCAAGTTGCTGTAATTTCATAATTATGTGTTACCGGAGCACATCCTTCATTTTCTAAAACAGCGTAACCATTCCATATTCCAAAAGCATCACTTATCAAATTAAAAGAAGTGCCATTTCCACTAACTATTATAGTGGCATCGGCATCTACCGGATTAAGTTGTGCGGTAAATAAAACGGTTTCTCCACTGCAAACCACATTGCTGGATACTTCACTGGTATACAACGATGGACATTCCTCTTCACAATTAAACACCGGAAAGTTTTCAATTACTTCATTGCTACAACCAAATTCATTTTCTACGGCATAAGTAATTTGATAAATTATAGAAGAATCGGCAATAACAGGATTAAATAAAGCGGTTCCGTTATCAAAATCATTAATACCGCCGTAGTTTGAACTAAAGCTGCCGTTAATTGGGCTACCGGTTAAAGATAAAACGTCATCAGAACAAACGATGCCATTTGGTCCGGTGCCACCCACTATCACTTCAATATCAGCAGTAGGTTTAGGGAAAATGGTGACTGGTTCATTTGATTGATAAACACAACCAGAAACCGGATCGGTATAGTTGTAAAAAATATTAAACGTTACCACCGCACCACTTAGTTGTGGAAAAAAAACAGCGGTTCCGTCTCCAAGGGAAGTAATTCCATTGTCTAAACTACTAAAATTACCACCTGGTAAACTTGGATGGGTAGTTAGATTAAGCATTTCGCCTTCACAAAAGTTGTTTAAACCAACTATATCAATTTGCTGAGTAGAAGATCCGTTTGGACATTGTGCGGAGCTTGTGTTAACAAACGCGCATAAAAGGCAGAGTAACAGAAGTTGAATTGAGGTAAATGTTTTCATATTCTATAGTTAATAATTTTGAGGTTAAGTACTATGATGTTGTTTTTAGTTATTCGTTTAAATGATGAAACAATTATTTTTTGTAAGATTTCATCAGTTAAATTTTAAAATGAGCTTTACTAAAATTATGCCACTATACCCTTGACGAGATTTTTTATTTTAATAACGTATATAGTTGTACAATTAGCTTTTTTTTAATGTTTAAAGGTGCATTTTTTGACTTTTTAATGACTGAAATACGAAACAACCTGGTGAAAAGTGATCAAAAAAATATGCTCAATTTATGGTAGGTATGCCGAAAAAACTCTAAAAATGAGTATGCTTTGGCTGAATTCAGTCCATAATTATCTTAAAATAGACAGAAATGCTTATTTTTATCTGAAATAAAAGTTGTGATATAAATGATGTCGATTAAGGATTTACAAAATATTCTCCCTCAAGTTGGTAAAATTGAATTAATATCTTTTCGTACCGAAAAAAAAGGAGCTATTGAAACCACCAATGAAATAGAAATTAGTGTTAAAGAAGGAATAGTTGGCGACCACCAAAATAAAAAAGGTAGTAAACGTATGGTTACTTTAATACAAAAAGAGCACTTAGAGGTGGTTAGTGCATTATTGGGCAAAAAAGTAACTATTCAACAAAGCAGAAGAAACCTGTTGGTTTCAGGTATTAACTTATTGGCACTGCATAACCGGCAATTTAAATTAGGTAATGATATTATATTAGAGGGCACTGGCTATTGTGTGCCTTGTAGTCAAATGGAAACTACTTTGGGACCTGGCGGATTTAATGCCATGCGAGGGCATGGCGGCATTACGGCAACCGTTGTTAAAGGTGGAACTTTAGCCTTGCATGATTCAATTGTTTTAATTAAAAATACGTTAAGCTAACACCTTAATTAATGAACGAAACAAACGAAAATAAGCGATTTTTTAAAAAGATAGTTGATTTGTTAAACATCAAAACCGAATTTAATTATTCAGCTTATAAAGAAGCTACCATTTTAAGACGTATTGAGAAAAGAATGAAGGCTTTGAAACTTTATTCTTTCAAAAGCTATTATAAATGTATTGCTAAAAATCAGGTTGAAGTTGATTTACTTTCAAAAGATATTTTTATAAACGTAAGTTTTTTTTTTAGAGATAGAAACGTATTCTCTTACATAGAGAAAAAAATTATACCTAAAATATTAAAGAACACTAAAGCCTTGCGCATTTGGGTAGCTGGCTGCGCTACTGGTGAAGAAGCTTATTCTATCTCTTTTATTTTACATGCTTTATCAAAAAGCAAAAATTTTAATTTTAAAATAATTGCTTCCGACATAGATGAAGATGCTTTAAAGATGGCACGCTTTGGTGCTTATAATAAACAAGCCCTCAATAAAATTCCACATAGCATTGTTGAAACCTACTTTGAACCTTATAATGAACAATTAAAAGTACAACAATATATTAAAGATTCGATCATTTTTACTACCCACAATCTGTTAAGTGATCCTCCATTTGGAAAGATGGATTTAATATTATGCCGAAACGTTTTAATTTATATAAACGGAAAAGAACAAGAAGCTATTTTAAACAAGTTTAGTTTTTCGTTAAATGAAAATGGGTATTTAATATTAGGGAAAAGCGAATCGCCAACATTTATTGATAAAAAATTTGTTGTTGACAATAAATTATTGAAAGTATTTAAAAAAGCTATCGTAAAAGATTCATTTATTCAATTTAATAAAAGCAATTATAAACCTATACAAACAGAATCGCTTAATTACATTATAACCAATGAGACTATGAAAAATAACTATGTTGATGAATTTAAAGATTACATATATAAAAACTATCAACCTGCTATTGTAATAATTGATCAACAATTACAAGTTCAATATATTACTAAAGAAACCATGAAGTATGTTCAAAATCCACAAGATTTAACAGGTAACGCATCATTTAATTTAGTTTTTAATGATGAAATTGTGGCAATTGTTAAAAGTGCCGTTTTGGCTTTAACAGACAAAGATAGCGAGCGTGTTTTTAAAGAATATATTTTACCTAATCGTAATTTAATAGATATATTTTGCAAAAAAATACAACTACCTGGAGTAAGTACTAAGATATTTAGTGTAGAATTTAAACATGCTGCCTCTGCGCCTAAAACAAAAAAGATTAGTGTTGAAAAAATCAATACCGTCTTAAAAAATCAGTTAGAAAAAACAGAACAAGATTTACAACAGACTATACAAAAATTAGAAAAAACAAATCAAAATTTAGAATCTTATAATGAAGAATTGCAAAGTGCCAATGAAGAATATCTATCAGTAAATGAAGAATTACAAAGTATCAATTTAGAGTATCAAAACACTATTGATGATTTATCTCAAGCAAATATCTATATAGATTCATTAATGCAGAGTACTCAAATTGGCACCTTGTTTTTAGATAAGGAATTGAATATTAAAAAATTTACTATACCTATCACTTCATTAATTAACTTAACAGAATTAGATATTAACCGGCCTATTCATCATTTTACCCATCAATTTATAAATGATGAGTGGCAAGATTTAATCAAGAAATTTTTTAAAACCGGAAAAAAAATTGATGTTGAAATACAGGATAGATTGAACAATTGGTATTTAGTGAAAATTCGATCTTACCGGCTACAGAACGAAAGACGTAAAGGTGCTTCTGTTAGTTTTGTTGATATTAATAGTTTAAAAAAGGCAGAGCACGAATTAAAAGAAAGTGAACTATTATTTAAAAGTATTTTTAATGCCACTAATGATGGTATAGTTTTATATAATGCTGCCGAAGTAAGGGCAGTTAAAGTAAATGAACATGCTTTGAAACTTTATAAGGTTAGCGAGCAAGTTTTTCTCAAAACCCCTATACTTAAATTTTTTCCCGAAGTAAAATTGTGGAATAAAAGTAGCCTCGAAAAGAGACGGATTTTACAAGATATAATTACAAATTATGATTCTCCTGCGCAAAAATGGATTCAAAAAAGAAAGGATGGTTCAACTTTTAAGGCTGAAATTAGTTGTATAGCCATGCCCCCTCCATTTGATGATTATTGTATTAATGTTATAAAAGATATTACCAAGGAAGAAATTAGGAACAAACAAATAGAAGAAAGTGAATTGTTGTTTAGAACTATTTTTGAATACGCTAATGATGGTTTCGTATTAAGTAATAACGTAAATGAAAAAATAGAAAAGATTAACCAAAAACTGTTGGATTATCATGGCTATAAATTAGAAGAATTTTTGAAATTAAAACCGCTAGACCGGTTACCGAAATTTCAATTAGATGGCTCACTATCTATGGATCGCAGAAATCGACTTAAAAAAGAAAATGCCTCAAAAAAAGCGTATAAGCACAATTGGATTTTAAAAAGAAAAGATGGCACTACTTTTATTGCAGAAATAAATACAGTTAAATTACCGGAGCCCTTTCAACATCTTCAGATAAACGTTGTTAGAGATATTTCAAAATATGTAGAGCAGCAAAACCAACTAAAACTTAGTGAATCAAAATATAGAGCTTATTTTAATAATAACCTTTTTGGAATTATACACGTTGGATTAGATGGAGAGTTTCTAGAAGTTAACAAAGCTTTTTTAAAGTTAACCGGCTATACCAAAAAAGAGTTATCTGCAAAACAACCTCGAACCATAACCCATCATGAAGATATCGCTATATCGCAGAAAAAATTGAAATTGCTTAAAGAGAAAAAAATTACCAACTATATTATTCACAAAAGATACCTCACTAAAAAAAATGAGGTTATTTATATACAAGCCTATGTTACAGGTATTTATAACAAAAAGAGTGCCTTAGTAAGTTATTATGCCACCATATTAGATAGAACGGATGCTATAAAACAAAAGAAAATTTTAGCAGACAAGATTAGAAGATATGAATTGCAATTTAACAATACCTTGGTTGCAAAGATTAAGCTTTCTCCCAAGCTTAAAGTACTAAAATTCAATAATACGCTAAATAAATTTTTAGGAATTCCAGTGAAGCAATCATCTAATTTTCAACTTAAAAAAATTATTCATCCCGATGATTATTTATCATTTACAACACAATTAATTGATATTATAAAACAAAAAAAGACACAATTCACAATTGATCAAATTAGATTATGGCATAGTAAAAAACTTGAAGTTATCGGCAGAGCTTCTATAATTGGTGTGTTTGATGAACTAAATGAATTGGAAGCAATTTATGTTACTATTGGTGATATTACCAAAGAAGTAACCGTAAATAAACTTTTAAAAGAAAGTGAAAATAAATATAAAAACTATTTCAATAATAGCTTATTGGCAGTATGTAGAATCGATTTGGATGGAAATTTTTTAGATGTTAATGATACTTTCTACAACATTTTCGGTTACACCAAAAACGAATTGTCTACGCTTAGAATTAAGAATATTTTGACTTTACAAGATACGCTTCTCCCCCAAAATAAAATTACTTTAATGCGGCAAAGGAGCATAAAAAGTATCGAAATTGAAAAAAAATTTATTAAAAAAAATAATGAAATACTTTTTGCTCGGGTTTATGTTAGCAGTGTATATAATGCACATAATGAATTAAATGGTTTTAATATGATGCTGGCTGACCAAACTGCCGAAATTAAAGCCAAAGAGAAACTTGAAACTACTTTACGATTGAACAATACACTTTTTAATAAGAGTTTTGTTGGCGAGATGTTGTATTCGAAAGAATTTAAGTTATTAAAAGCCAACAAAATAGCCTGTAGGTTTTTTGGCTACACACTCAAAAAGTTATTTACTATAAACCTAAGTGATGTTGTAAGTTCTGACGAGATAAAATCATTAAAAAATCAAATTTATTTACTTAACAAGCAAAAAACAAAACAATTTTCGCTTAAGCAGAAGTTCATTAAAAAAAATGGACTTGAAGTACACGCAAATATATTGGTTACTTCAATAGTTAATACTGCCGGTCAAGTAGAATCATATTATGTTTTAATAGTAGATATTACTAAAGAAGTAATCACAAACAACCACCTTATAGAAAGTGAAAATAAACTAAGAGGCATTTTTGATCATGCTCCCTATGGAATCATATTATTTGATACAGATAAAAAATTGGTGGTAGACTGCAATCAAAGTGCCTTAAATTTATTAGGATGTAAATCATTAAAGGAATTTACGCGTACACACCTTAAGAATTTTTTAGATGAACATGAATTTGATCAAGCTGCTATTGCTACTCTTGTTTCAAAATTTACAGAGAAGAAAAAGTATGCTACAACACTTAAAATAAGGCAAAAAAAAGGAACTACCTATTATACAGTAAAACTAAATAGCTATAAACTGCACAAACCGTTAAATAATATATTAATTATAAATTTATTAAATATTGACAAGGAAGAAAAAGTAAAAGAAAAATTAAATATAAAGAATAAAGAATTACTTAAAATTAAAGATGATATACAACAAAGTAGAAATAGATATAAAGAATTGTTTAATAACAATTTAGTAGGTATTGCCATTTTAAACAAAGCAAACTTAATAGTTGAAACCAATACCGCTTATCACCGCTTGTGTGGCTACTCAAAAAATGAGTTGATTAATCAACATATTTTAAAGTTAGTACCCGAATTTGAAAAGAAGAGATGTATTGAAATTTACAACAGAATATATTCAGGAGAAATTAAAAAATATTCCTTTCAGAAATCTTATCTAAAAAAAGACAAAAGCTTATTATACGTAAATGTATATGCTAGAGGTTTTTACGATAAGGAAAAAAAATACACCGGAGCTTTACTTACCGTAGTTGACATTAGCAAAATGGTAACTATTACTAATGAATTAAAAGAAAAAGAAAGCCGTTTAAATGCTATTGTCAACAGCTCTTTTACTTTTAGTGCAAACTTAAGTTTAGATGGCATCATTATATCACAAAATAAATCGGCGAAAGAAAGAAATAAACTAATTGACCCCAAAAGAAAAAAAGCTACAAAATTTATTTGGGACAGTTTTTGGTTAGATGGTTTTCCAGCATCTAAATTAAAATTAAAGGAAAACTTTCAACAGCTTATACAAACCGGTGAGGTTATCAAGAGTCAGTGTAAAGTAAAAATTTCTGAAGATGCGAATGGTTATATGAACTATAACTTTAAATTAATAAAAGATAAGCAAGGTGCGCCAGATTGGGTAATGTTAGAGGGTATTGATACAACAGAGTTAGAAGAGTCAAAAGGTAAGTTAAGAGAAATAGTAAATGAACTAAGAGAATACATCAACTCCAATTTAGAGTTGGAAAAATTTGCCTATGTAGCATCGCACGATTTAAAAGAACCCATCCGTTCTATTATTAGTTTTTCTCAATTGCTTCAACGTAAATTACAAAATGTTGATGACAAAGAGATTAAAGAATATACCGGATTTATTATTTCCGCCGCTCAAAACATGACCATTCTAATTGAAGATATTTTAACACTTTCGCAGGTGCACAACAAGCAGTTTGATGTAGCACCCATTAATGTTGCTAAACTAATTAATGAAACATTAGTTGGCTTACAATATACTATTGATAAATTGCAAGCATCTGTTACCATTAAAAACCTTCCAAAAAATCTTGTAATCAACAAAACACATTTAATACAAATTTTTCAAAATTTGATTGCCAATAGTCTTAAATTTAATAAACCAAATACTACACCTCATATAACTATAAACAGTATACAGCGGGAAGATGAAACCGAATTTATAGTGAGCGATAATGGTATTGGCATTGAGAAAGAATATTTTGATAAAATATTTTTAACCTTCAAGCAACTACATCACAAACAAAGTTATGAAGGCACCGGTATTGGCTTAAGTATTTGCAAAAGAATAGTAGAACATTATGGCGGAAGAATTTGGGTAACATCAAAACCTAATAAAGGTGCACACTTTCATTTTACCATCAAACAAATAAAATAATGTATTAAATGGATAACTATACTTTTTAATTTTTTTTAGAAGCGAAACATCAAAACTCGCAGAAACTTTGGGTCCCGCTTTCCGCTCAAATGCCATTTGCCTACGCTGCAAAGCCCACGCAAAATGGCATAACCGCTGCAATCGGGGCTAGTTTTCAGGCTTCGGTTTTTCGTAGAAACGCTATTAATCAAAAACAAATATTTAATATTAATTTATTTAATTTATGTAATGTCATCTCAACAAAGTAACCGTTCCGTGAATTGGTGGTATCTCTTCATTTAGTATAAGCTGATAATAATAAGTAGCCTCCGGTAATGGTTGATCATTATAAACACCATCCCATTGCCATTTGCTGCCTTTATCTTCAAACAACAATTGCCCCCAACGGTTAAAAACCGCAATGCTTAACTCTTCATGAAATACTCTAAATGCCGGATCGCGCAACTCCCAAAGTTCATTATAATTATCTTGGTTGGGGCTAAAAGCGGTGGGTATCAAACTTTTATAATCTACCACACAATCATTTACAATAACCCGAACGCTATCCGTAATTTGACAATTATTATCATCAATTATATTAACAAAGTAGGTAATATTTTCTTCTGTAAAACTCGTTATAGTTGCTTGCGATCGTTCGGCTTCGTCAATACCAATTACAGGAGACCAAAAATAACTGGAACCTCCCGCAGCCGTAATATCAATACTTTTACCACTACATACTTCCATTAATGCATAGTTTAAAGAAGTTTTAGGCAAATCAAGAACGGTAATATCCACTTCAGCTACAAAACGACAGCCTCCAAAATCAAAGCCACTCATTTGATAAGTTTGGTCTGCATTAGCTTGTACAAAAGTTGCCGGCATATTAGGGGAAGAAACTTGATCGGTGGGCAACCAACTATAGCTTTCCAAACCGGTGGCTTCTAACAAAATGCTATCGCCCAAACAGACTTCTGCATCATTACTAATTATTAATTCTGCATTTCTATCCGATACAATTACAACCACATTTCTTTCAGCAGTACAATCTGTAAAATCTGTTCCGGTAACAGAATAATATAAGGTATCCACTTGATTAAAATTACAATACACCGAATCGCCTGCTGTGGTATTTAAATAATCAGAAGGCGACCAGAAATAAGTTTGTGCACCAAAAGCAGCCAGCAAAATAGGTGCATCAATACATCCTCTAATGGTATCCGCTATCAACGTTAAATTGAGTGAATCAATAATATCAACAGTAATAAAATAACTGGAGCGGCAACCCCATTCATCGGTACCACCTAAAGTATAGGTAGTTGGTTGAGTAGGGCTGGCAACTACGGTTACACCCGTATCCACATTTAAGGTAGCTACCGGCAGCCACTGATAGGTTTCCGCACCAGAAGCCGTTAACGGAATCGAACCATCACGACAAATAGTTGGAACATTAGGGGAAACGCTTAACTCGGGCAATGCCCTAACTTCTACTAAAATCGAATCGGAAGCCACACAACCAAAGTTATTTTCGGTACGCACTACATATTCAGTTGAAATGGTATCTCCAAAAAAAGGATTGACAATACCAGGATTACTCAAACCAGTTTCAGGCAGCCAATTATAGCCTAAGCCACCTGCACCTTCAGCCTGTATCTGCACTTCATCGCCTTTGCAAACGTAAATATCATCACCGGCGTTTACACTTGGTGAAGGGTAAACCCCAATTAAAATATTGGCACTTGCCGAACAACTACCGGCAGCAGAACTCACCGTATAAGTTGTGGTTTCAATTGGATACGCTAAGGTTATAGAATCATTAGAATTAGATAGATTTACTGACGGAGACCAATTATAATTTAACCCTCCAAAAGCTTCTAACTGAATCGTATCTCCGGCACAAATGGTAGTATCCATACTAACTTGTAACACAATCTGTTCAACAGCTTCCACCTTAATCTGAACAGTATCCATACACAAATTCCCATCGGTAATAACAACCGTATAACTGGTGCTTTGTGTTGGATAAACAATTGGTTCGCTTGCGTTAATAGTTGAAATTTCAGAAAAAGGAGACCAACTATAGGAATAAGAGGGATTAGATAATTCATTGCTTAACGTGATAGAATCGCCCACACAAAAAGCATAACTTTCCAAATAGGCAGATGCCGGTTTATCTAATACCTGCACCCTAACTGAATCGGTATTACTACAAAATTGATCGCTTACTTGCAGCACATATGTAGTAGTACTATCAGGCTTGGCAATTACCGTTTGGCTGCTAGAATTATTTAAACTAAGGGTTGGAGACCAGTTGAAAGACAAACCACTTTCTGCCGACAGTTCAATAGAATCGCCAAGGCAAATGCTTTGATCGTCGCCCAAGTTAATTTCTATTGGTGCTTGTACAAAAACGGTTACCTCGCCTGTTGCTTCACAAGTTCCAACAGAGGAAACCACCGTATAGGTAGTGCTTTGAGTTGGAAAAACATTGGGCTGCTGAATGAATGGGTCGCTTAAGCTAGCTACCGGCAACCAGCTATAGTTTGTTCCACCATTGGCAAAAAGTTGAATGGTATCTCCCATACAAATGGTAGTGTCTATGGAAGTCTCTAACATGGCTTCTTCCAAAACATTTATAGTTATTTGAGTAGTATTGGAACAACCGGCATTGTTGCTTGCAATCAAGGTGTAATTTTCATTTTGAAGCGGATAAACAAATGGTTCACTATCATTTAAATTACTAATGTTAGTATCAGGAGACCAAACATAAGTATAGCTTTCGGTAGGCACCAAAATTTGATTGATCTTAACGGTATCACCAGTACAAATGGAATAATTTTCTTCATATTCTAACAAAGGAGCATCTAACACAAAAACGGTAATACTATCTATACCAGCACAATATTGAGTAGAAGCAGCAAGTACATAGGTAGTAGTTTCTAAAGGATTGGCTTGCACGTTTTGTAAAGTAGAATCGTTTAAAGAAGTGCCGGGCGACCAACTAAATACCGAACCGGCTGTAGCAGATAAGTTAACAGAAGTACCCTTACAAATAGAAACATCATTGCCGGCAGATACGGCTAAATTATTGGTGCTAACAACAACAGTTTGCGAACCACTGGCTTCGCAACCATTAAAGTCGGCAACATTAACAGTATAAGTGCTTGTGCTGGAAGGGTTAGCTATCGGATTTAAGCTATCACTGTTTTGCAAAGAATCGGCTTCTACCCAACTAATACCGGTTAGTAAAGTTCCTGTTGAAGCGGATAGTTGAACAGAATCTCCTCGACATATTTCTAAGGAGTCTCCCATTATTAAATTAATAGATGGGTGTATTTTAACAAAAGTTTTGGCTACAAGAGTGCATCCATATTGAATGTCGGTTATACTCAGTGCGTATTGACTTGCCTCTGTATTATTAAAAGTAGCATTTAATATGGTCGGATTCATCAGGTCTTCATTAGCAGTCCAACCGTATTCAAAATTAGGATTTTCTGCTAAGGAAAGTGTAAAACTTTTATTAGCACATTTGAAGATTTCTTCTGGTAACTGAATAGGCAAACTGTTTTCATCAATTGAAATAGCATTGGCTTCATATAAAACATCAGTACCAATTGGATTGGTTACTACCATACTAACGGTATAGGAACCATAATTTTCAAAAGTAATAACCGGGTTTTGATCACGCGAAGACTTGGGATTACCTTCTGGAAAATTCCATAGCCAGTTAGTGGAGGTACTATCAGATAAGTCGAAAAACTGAATGACTATAGTATCGCACAGGCTAATAACTTGATAGTCATAAGCTGCTTCTGGAGCATTATTTTGCCCTTTAACAGCGGATACACCACAAAGCAAACATACTATAATTGAGATAAGGAGATGGCTTTTGTAAAAAGTCATGATTTGCAAATATACTATCTAAAACTTAGTAAAGCGGCTATTATTGTTTGCTTTTAAAAGATCAATTCAAACCTGTTTTTAAATTCAAAAATAGTATTTTAAGTAAGATTAATTTGGTATTATGCATTTATGAATGAATTTCATATAAAAACCCAAAAAACGGCTAGGTGTTTTACGTTAGGAGCATTAAATAATTCAACACAATATGTATGGATTGTTTTGCACGGATATGCTTATCATGCGAAATATTTTCTCAAAAAATTTGAAGCCATAGCTTCCACAGACACCTATATTGTTGCTCCCGAAGGCTTAAGCCGTTTCTATAAAAATGGCTTTAGTGGCAAAGTGGGTGCCAGTTGGATGACGAAAGAAGATCGTTTGGCAGAAATTGATGATTATGTAGTTTATCTCAACAATTTGTATCAGCATATTTTCTCAACTATTAATAGAACACAAGTTACTTTGGTTACTTTAGGTTTTTCTCAGGGAGGAGCAACTTTGCTAAGATGGTTAAATAACCGCAATGCCCAAACCAATCACTTGGTATTATGGGGCAGCAAAATACCAGATGATTTTAATTTTGAAACAGCTAATGACTTATTTGAAAAGAGTACGAATAATTTTATACTGGGTAAAAGTGATCAATTTTTAAACTACATTAATATTGATGAATATATGGCACATCTAAAAAAAATGAAGATTTCATTTGATTTACATTGGTACGATGGTGATCATGATATTTTGATTGAGCCGCTGTTGACACTTCAAAAATTAGTAACTGACCAAAGCTATTAAAGGTATACTGAGAAAATAAATGTATCAATTTGAAGTCGATTAATTTTTTCTTTGCCAAACGCAGGCTTATCCTAAGCTAAGACGTGGCTTTTCAACTAAGTCAAGGAAAGAAAGAATCAGTACAGATGGGAAATTTGGTTTTAAAGCTTTCCAAATATAAAACTATTGGTTTTTGAATGATTTCGTATTTGTCAAGCCTAAATTTTTGTAGCTTTTTCAATAAAAGTTTGAGTCACAACTTTTCTTTAATTAAGTCGTATAATTCAATTTGAAATTCTGCTCGACTTTAAAATTTATATTTTTTAAATACAAAAATCAATACAATGAAAGATATTGATACATTAAAAATATTAGCAGTAGAAGATGAATTGGCGTATGCTAAACTGATTGAAGTTTTTTTAATAGGAAGCACACAAATTAACACAAACATTACCCACGTAGAAACATTAAAACAATGTTTAACAACTATTGATGAAAATAACTATGATGTTATAATATTGGATTTAGATTTAAAAGATAGCAGCGGAATTGAAACATTAGATAGGCTTTTTGAGGTATCGCCTAATGCTTCGGTAGTTGTATTAGGTGATAGCAATGACAGAAAAATGGGGGTAGAAGCTATCCGGAAAGGAGCACAAGATTTTATAAACAAAAGTTATTTAGATACCGCAACTTTAACGAAAGCTGTGGTATACGCTTATGAACGAAATAAGTTGATTCGGTAAACTAGAAAACCATACTATGTTCATTTGTTTTTGCATTTAAAGCATCATCGGAATCCGGTAAACTTATCATTATTCGAAGAATTTCATCAAAAAACAAATCAAAAAAATCATTTTAGTGACGGTATGGTAGCAGATAGTCTAAAATTAGATTAATTAAAGTGTAATACTATATGAATAGGTTAGAACGTTATACGGATGAAGAATGGATGCTAATTGCAGGAACCCCTTCTATGATTGGTTCGGCGATGGCAGGTGCGGCTTCTAGTGGTATGGGTACGGTAAAAGAATTGATGGCAAACATGCGTACGGTTGTAGAAGGCAAACAAATGTATCCGCAAAACGATGTAATTCAAGCTATAGTAGCGAAGCCAGAAAACAGCGCACAAGCTAAAGAAGATTTTAAAGCCTACCGGGAGAATGCTATGGCACGCATTAAGGAAAATAATATTACGAAACCTTCTGAAATTAAAGATATGGCTGTAGGCGATTTGAAAGAAGTATTAGCTTTGTTACAAGCCAAAGAAATTGAAAGTCATGTTACCCAATATAAACATTGGGTACTTAATATAGCACAAACCGTTGCTGAGGCTGCCAAAGAAGGCGGCGTTCTCGGTTTCGGCGGAGTGCGAGTAAGTGAAGAAGAGAAAGCATTTTTACAAGAGCTCTCGACACTATTACAAGTGGAAGCGGTATAAAACCGTTCACGTTTTTGCAAGTCAGTCAGAATTAAAAACATCAAAAATCCAGTTAGTTAGATTTGCTTATAGCATTTAATGATTTTTACGAATCATTAAATGCTAAAATTTTTGTGTTCCAATCTATCATTAAGTTCCAACAAGCACGTATCTTTAGCCAGTAAAATAATATCATGAAAAAATTATCAGTTTTACTACTAACGATATGTTGTTTAATTGGCTTAGGCTGTAATAGCAGTAGTGAAAAAAACACGAAGGCAAAACCGAAAACAACTAAGCAAGCACAATCTAAATTGTTGCCAGCCTTAAGCAACGAGATTCTACTTAAAATTTACAATGAATGTGAAAATATTGATGTCACTTATTATGATTATCCGGTGAGCATGTCTTCTAATGCCGAAAATACGAAGAGTTTTATTAGTATTATTTCGCAAGAGCCTTTTTATGATGACGAACTGATGAAAAAGCCAACAGGAATCATGAACTATAATATTAATGGAGATATTTTTATAGATGCAGAATTTTATCTCGATATAAAGACCAAAAAAAGAGGTTATTTTAAGTTTATTAAAGATAAAAAATATTATTACCACCCAATTAAAGAAAATGGTTTAAATGTAATGTTTAAACCGATTAATATGGCACTTGGTAAATAACAACCATAATGGAAAATCCGCATAAGCCTAAATCTAAACATTGGAAACAACAGTTAACCGTGCTGTTGGTTTCGGGCATGTTGGGTGTTTCTAATATTTTGAAAAATGAAACCAAATTTATTACAGATTTTAAAGCAAACAATGCCATTATTAAAATAGAAGAACAACAACCAAAACCAATTGTACATCCTAACTTGTTATGGAAACCAGAATTTTACCTCAAAGAATTGTTTGATAAGTTAAACAACCGCTTTAAATTTAATTGATTT
>CALHDG010000287.1 GCA_938023075.1 uncultured Chitinophagales bacterium | reverse complement strand
TTACAAAAATAAGCCACCAATTTATTAATATGATTCGCCACAATGTATTTAAAGTGCCTTTCTTTGGTATCTTGTATGTGCAAAATTTCGGTCAACTCGTATGATTTATAGCCAGTCGATTTCACCCGGTAGCGATGTTTAAAAACAACCTTTTTATACGCCAGCGAATGCGCCGTTTCCACCTGTACATTGGTCAAGCCTATTTCACGAAAACGCTTAGCCGCTTCCAACTTCACCGATTTATTAAAAGCCAAATACAAGATGCGACTGTGCGCCGGACGGGTTTTCGCATATTCAATTAAGGTGGTAGTTTTGCCCGAGCCAGCCACCGCATTAATTTTAATGTTGCCCGTTGATTGGATTATATCATATTGTTGTTGGGTTAGTTGCACTTACTGCAGGATTGTTAGGTAAATGTAGTGATTTTTTGGGAATGGGATTGGGGAAAGATTTTTTTATTATACAGACTGGAGAGTTTTTGTAGAGTAAATTACTTAAGTTTCGGTAGTAAAATAATTGCTGTTCCAATGGAACCTGTTCCATTGTGTGAGCATAAGCGTGGCAACTTTACTACAACAAGTGAACAGGTTCACTTGGATGGTTTTATGCTTTATATGTTGAATTAAGTTAACTTAACCTTATTGAGTACTTCAATTTCCATAAAGTAATTAAATTGGTATTATCTCGCAGGCGATCCTAATCGGTAATGGGCATAATCAAAAAATTGAATTCATGAAAAGAAATGTCATAATTGAAAAGCAGTGTACAAGATCAACATGTTAATTTGCCTTTTTTGACATCTGTTTAACCATTTAACAAAAATATAAAAAAGTTCGCTCGGTTTTTTAATATCTTTGCCTGCAAATAAGAGGAGAAGAATATGGTATCGTTAACCACCCATAGTATTACGGTTAGTGCAGAAACTTTTTATCAAGAAAAGTTATCTAAACCAGATATCAATGAGTTTTTGTTTACCTACCGAATTACTATTGAAAATAGAGGACCAAAAACAGTACAGCTACTTAAAAGAGTGTGGTATGTTACTAATGGTTTGGGTAAAATACAAACTATAGAAGGAGAAGGCGTTATAGGTAAAAGACCAATAATTGAGCCCAATAACTTACATCAATACATTTCGGGTGTGCACCTGAAAACTGAAATTGGTAAAATGTCGGGAAGTTATTTTATGCACCAATTAATTGACGATAAGATTTTAGAAATTAAGATTCCTGAATTTAAATTAGTATCTCCTTTTAAACTTAATTAAGGCTAGGTAAGGTATTTTTGCTACCACCATTATTAGCAATTGGTTCTCCATTAATCAGCATTTCATCTAACAGCGGTTTCCATTTATTTACTACAGTTAAATAATCGGGCTTGTTAGTTTCATCAACGGGTTTTGATGGTGGTAAGGCTTGCTTAAATGGATCGACTTGTCTGCCGTTTTTCCAAAAGCGAAAACATAAATGCGGACCAGAAGCCAAACCGGTTGAACCAACATATCCAATTACATCGCCTTGTTTTACTTCGGTGCCAACCTTAATGCCCTTTTCAATTTTAGACATATGTAAATACTGCGTAGAATAAATACCATTATGCCTTATTTTTACATAACGACCGTTATACTTTCCATAACGGGCTTCCACCACTTTGCCATCGCCCACCGAATGAATGGGGGTGCCGGTTGGTGCGGCATAGTCTGTACCTAAATGCGATTTGTTTCTTTTCAATACCGGGTGATAACGCTTTCTGGTAAAGCGAGAACTAATGCGATTATACCGTAAGGGGGCTTTTAAAAACTGTTTTCTTAAGCTATTTCCTTCGGTATCGTAATAATCAAATAAATTATCTTGCTTGTATTGAAAACTGTAAAAACCGGTATCATCATACTCAAACCAAGCTGCTTTTATAGCACCAATACCTACTGATTTTCCGTTGATGAACTCCTCTTCGTAAATCACTTTAAATTTATCTCCGCTGTTTATCCGGTAAAAATCAACCGTCCACGCATATACTTCAGATATTTGATAAGTCAATTCAGGATTCAAATCATTATCAACCATCGTTTGATATAAAGAGGTTTTAATTTCTCCTGATGCTTTGGCTAACCTTTTTTCAATAGTTCGTTCTACCTCCGTTACTTCAGTTTCGCCCGATAGATCATATACTACATATTTGTAATCATCCGGTTCGTAAATAAAATAGTCGGCAACTTCATCGGCATATTTATTAGTTAACACCATGTACTGCTTACCGTAATTAATATCGCGTACATCATGTACTTTTTTAGATTTTTTAGAGAGCTTTACAATTTGTTGATGATCAACTTGATGCTTATTTAATATCTTACCAATAACCTGCCCTTTTTTAATTTTGCCGGCTTCTATGTTGTATTGATTTAAATCAAAAGTTTCTACATGAAATGCATATTTAGGTAACTCAGATTGAGTTGCTGTTGTTTTTGAGATCGTTTTAGTTACGGAAGTTGTAGTTGTTTGAACAAGTGGTTGGGATAAATTAGTTGAGCTAGGTTTTTGTTGTATGGTAGTTTTTGAGCTAAGCGGAGCTAAGGTTTCCACAGCTAACTTTTTAATTACTTGTTCTTTTTTTTGAGGAGCCTCTATTTTTTTTGGAGTAGCAACAAAGTTTTCAATTGCTTTTGAAGCATTGGAGATATCTGGCAAAACGGTTGCTGCACTTAAACTTAACGATGAGCCCGCAGTTTCATAAATCGTTTCGTTTAAAGCAACATCGGGTATTACTTCTAAAGAGGCTAATTCACCCAAATCAATTTGCTGCTCTTGTAATATGTTTTCAGCTTCGGTTGAGGTATTGTTATCGGAAGAAAAACCTAAACCAAAAACACAAAATGCTAAACAGTATAAGGCTACAATAATACCGATACCTTTTAAAAAAGAAGCTAAATGTTCCACTTGGTAATATTAAAATTTAATAAAATAATATATAGGATTTGTAAAGAGTTTGGGCGGACTGCGAATATACTGCTTATTTGACGAATATATTAACAAAATGTTTCAAAAAAATGTGTTAAAAATGTACTTTAACATTAATGAATTTTTAATTATCAATTTTGAAGGAAACAAAACACCGACAAGCTGAAAATATCTAACAGCATTGTATGGCTATTTTTTCTGGATAAGCCGTTTCCAAATTTCGGGCAAGCGTTTGGTATAGCCCAAAATACGCATTTGTTCTTTTGCCGGTAATGCCGGTGACCCAAAATAGCTTTGCCCACCTTCAAGAGATTTTGCAATACCCGACTGAGCCAACACCACCGCGTTTTCACCAATGGTAATATCTTTATTTACCCCTACCTGACCCCAAAGCGTAACCCCATCTTTAATAATAGTTTTGCCTGCTATACCAACTTGCGCGGCAATTAAACAATGTTTGCCTATTTCAACGCCATGCCCAACGTGAACTTGATTATCTAATTTGGTGCCTTGCCCAATAATCGTTTTTCCGCTTACTCCTCTATCAATAGTGCAAGCCGAACCAATTTCAACCGCCTCTTCAATATAAACCGAACCGCTGCTGCGGAGCTTTAAAAAACCGTTGTGTCGTTTATTAAAATAAAAAGCATCTGAGCCAATTACCGTATTGGCGTGTATAACTACATTTTTGCCAATATGCACATGATCATAAATAACCACACCAGGATAAATAATCGAGTTTTCGCCTACCGAACTGTTTTGGCTAAGATGAACGCCAGGATAAATAGTTGCTGTTGGATGAATATTGTTGGATTCACGGGCTTGTTGATAAGCAAATATCTCCGGTTGAAAATACTTGACTAAAAAGTTGTAATCTCTTATCGGATCTTCACTAATTATTAATGGTTTAGGCGAAGGTACTTTAGCATTAATTAAAACCGCCGCCGCCGCCGATTGAATACATGTTTCATAATATTTAGGATGATCGACAAAACTTAAATCGCCGCTAACTACTTTGTGTATTTCGTTAATGCCGCTAATTACCGTTTCGCCATCTCCAAAAACTTCTGCCTTTATTAGGTTGGCAATTTGTTGTACAGTTATGGATTGCTTTAATTTCATAGTTGGCTAATATATTGTTTATTGAACTGAATTTAGCGATGAAATGTAGTATCTTTGAAGAAGTTAATAATATTTTATGAACAGCAATCGATTATTGAAACGTATTGTAATTGACCCTGAAATTTGCCACGGCAAACCTATTGTTAGAGGTTTAAGGTATCCGGTTCAAAATATTTTGGAGTTGTTGGCATCGGGCATGAGCCACGCTGAAATATTGGAAGATTATGAAGATTTGGAGCGGGATGATTTGTATGCTTGTTTGTTGTTTTAGAATCTCATACCATAAAAGATACGATAAAATTATCGTACGTCATTTTCATCGTAAAACAATCTTGCGCACAAAAAAAGCCGCATATCAACTATGCGGCTTCATTATTTTATTAAGATGTAAGAATGATTAGTTCGATTCTTCCACTATACTTTTCTTTTTAACTGGCAAGCCTTCTGCTGGATTAGCTCTTTGTACTTCACCTTTAATATACAAAACTTTGGTTGGGGTAGCCGCATTTGAGGTAATTCTAACGGCTTTGTTAAATTTACCTGGTCTGCCTTTCGAATTATAGGTAGCCGTAATTTCGCCAACTTCGCCAGGAGCAATGGGCGTTTTGGGCCAGTTTGGTGTGGTACAACCACAAGAAGCCTTCACCTTTTCTATAATCAAAGGACTTTCGCCTACATTAGTAAATTTAAAGGTATGGGTTTTCTTTTCTCCGTCAATAATGTCGTTTCCAAAATCAAAAGATTCTTCCATAAATTCAAATACCGGTGCGTTTTCGTCAACTTCAGGTGCTTCAACCGGAGCTTTCATATCATTAACAACCGATGGAGCCTTAACTGCAGGCTTTTCAGGTACTGTCGGAGCCTGAAGCGGATTATCTACCTCCTGAGCTTTTTGCTCTTTTTTAAACAGTTTTTTCTTTTTTACTTTCTTCTCAACAGCCTCTTGCGCAAATATACTGCTGCTTAGTACGGCTATTAATAATATGGTAGTAATTACTTTATACATAATATAGATTTTATCTTGATTTTTTTTGACTTCCAAAAATAATAAATTTATAGACTAATTTTTTTATTTAAAGATTAATTTGTAAATTAAGTCGGATTAATCTTTAACAGTTGAAACAAAATTAAAGCCCTGCAAATGTCGTACAGTTATTTAATTTTGTAAAGAAATATTTGAAAGAAAGGTGATAGAAACGCAACATTTAACAAAAAATAGTAATCAAACGGACTTGACTTTTCAAGAGTTTAAAAAAACAGTATTGGTAGATTACCAACAGGCGGTAGAAAGCCGGGAAGTAAGTATACAAGGTAGAAGAATTGTGTTAACCGGCAAAGCAAAATTTGGCATTTTTGGTGCTGGTAAAGAAGTAGCTCAAATAGCCATGGCAAAGGCTTTTCAATTTGGTGATTGGCGGTCGGGCTATTACAGAGATCAAACCTTTGCTTTTGCTAAAAAATTAGTCAGCTATCAACAATATTTTGCTCAGTTATATTCTGATCCTCGAAAAGAAAAAGATCCGCATTCAATGGGTAGACAAATGAATGCCCACTTTGCCAATAAATTAGTAGATGACAATGGAAATTATTTACCGCAAACCAATCAATACAACACAGCAGCAGATTTAGCCCCAACTGCCAGCCAAATGCCACGCTCTATTGGGCTTGCCTTAGCATCTAAATTATATAAAGAGAATGATTTATTGAAAAGCTGGACCGATTTTTCAAAAAATGGTAACGAAGTTTGTTTTGCTACCATAGGTGATGCTAGTTGTGCAGAAGGGCTTTTCTGGGAAAGCTTAAACGCAGCAGCTGTTCAACAAATACCCTTATGCATCAGCGTTTGGGATGATGGCTATGGTATTTCCGTTCCTGCTGAATATCAAATTGCGAAGTCCGATATTTCGGAATTGATTGCTGGTTTTAAAGGCGAAAGTTATGAAGCACAAGGTATTGATATTTATATTGGCTATGGTTGGGATTACAGTGGCTTAATCAATTTATATAAAGAAGCGGTTGAAAAAATTAGAGCAACACATCGTCCGGCTTTAATTCATATAAAAGAAATTACACAGCCACAAGGGCATAGTACTTCTGGTTCGCACGAACGCTATAAAGATGAACAACGCCTCGCATGGGAAAGAAAAAATGATTGTAATCTAAAGTTCAGAAATTGGATATTGGACAACAACATTGCCGAAGAAGAAGAATTAATTAGTATTGAAAAAGAAGCTAAAGCCCTAATAAAGTATGTTAGCACTTTAGCCTACAAAGAGTATTTAGAACCCATTAAAGAACAACAAACTCAATTGGTAGCTTGCATAAAAGAAATTGCCTTTAGCAGCAGTTATAAAGAGGTATTGTTACAAGAAGCAACGGAACTAGAAAAACTGACAGACCCTGCCCGTAAAGATATTATTGTCAGCTCAAATAAGGTGCTCAGAACCATTAGAAACGAAAAAACAACTTCTGCTAAGGCGGCTTTAATCGGTTGGAAAGATGAGTTATTGGCTATCCATAAAAAAACCTACAACACTTATTTATATAATAAAAAATCTACTTCTGCTTTAAACGTACCAATTGTTAAGCCGGTTTATGTTGACGAACCTGAACAACTAAACGGCTATCAAATTCTCAACAAATTTTTTGATGATAGTTTTTCTAAATATGACAACTTAGTCGCCTTTGGAGAAGATGTTGGAAAAATTGGAGGCGTAAATCAATCGATGGTTGGCTTGCAGAAAAAGTATGGAGAGCATCGCGTTTTTGATACTGGTATTAGAGAAGCTACCATTATCGGGCAAGCTATTGGTTTGTCTATGCGAGGTATTAAACCAATCGCCGAAATTCAATATTTAGATTATCTGTTGTATGGCTTACAAATTTTATCTGATGATCTGGCATCTTTACATTACCGTTCGGCGGGCGAACAATTTGCGCCGGCTATTATCCGAACTCGCGGACATCGTCTCGAAGGGATATGGCATACGGGTTCACCAATTGGTGTAGTATTACATGCTTTTAGAGGCATACACGTTTGTGTGCCGCGTAATATGGTTCAAGCTGCCGGCATGTATAATACGCTATTGCAAAGTAACGATCCTGGTTTGGTGATTGAACGGTTAAATGCCTATCGTTTAAAAGAAGCCGTACCAGAAAACTTGGGTACTTATACCGTTCCGCTTGGCGTACCCGACATTATAATTGAAGGAACGGATATTACCTTAGTGAGTTATGGCAGCACCTTGCCTATTGCCGAACAAGCTGTTCAACAATTAGCCGAAGTCGGTATTTCGGTTGAGTTGATTGATATACAAACCTTATTGCCTTTTGATATTCATCATATAATTGCTCAATCGGTACAAAAAACAAACCGCTTGGCTTTAGTTGATGAGGATGTGCCCGGCGGCGCTACTGGCTATATGTTACAACAACTATTAGATGATCAGCAAGTGTATTGGCATTTGGATTCGCCACCGGTTACCATACCGGCAAAAGCGCACCGCCCACCTTTTGGTTCTGATGGCGATTATTTTGCCAAACCGAACCCTGAACAAATTTTTGAAGTGTTGTACGAAATGATGAACGAAGCCGAGCCCTTGCGGTATCCGGTGTTTTATTAACTTTCGGTAGTTGGCTTTTATTTGGTAGTATATGTTAGTTAAACTCAATATATTCACTCGCTGATCAAACTTAAACTAAACTCATACGATTCCATAATGGCGTTGGCTAACAATTGTTTACAAGCAGTTTCAATTTTGGCTTCGGCAGCTTGTTGGTTTTCGGCTTCAACTTGTAAGGTAAGGTGTTTGCCTATTCTAACATGGCTTAAACCTGTTAATTGCAGGTTGTTTAAACTCCCTTCTACTGCTTTCCCTTGTGGATCTAACAATTCTTTTAACGGCATAATATCAATTTCTGCTTGAAACTTTTGCAACTTCATGTAGTTTGTTTGTTAATACGAAAGTAAATAAATGAACCGACTATATAAACTATAATTAAAATAGGTAAGGCTTTTAAGCCCAAAAAAACTAACATGAGCAAAGGAAACAAGACCATACTGTACATAAACAGATTTTCCCGTAAGCTGGGCGATTTAAATTTATAGGCATACATCGGTACGTTAGAGATCATTAAAAAAGAAATGAAAAATAACCAGACCAATAGAAATATACGATCGGCTAAAAGCAAGTATAAACTGCTTTCATACCAAAAGGGAATACCGATAACAAAAAGCGTTGCACCTGGTGTAGGCATGCCTCTGAATATAGCACTTTGGTCATTACTTACATTATATTTTGCTAAACGCAGGGCAGCACATAGGGTAAACACAAAACCCAAGGCTGCGTAGAGGTTAAACTCACCGCCGCAAACAAAGTTTTCGCAAAGCAATTGGTAAAAGAAAATGCCGGGCACTACGCCAAAGGTAACCATATCAGCCAGGCTATCTAAATCACCGCCAATAGGGGAGTGGCTTTTTAAAATGCGAGCAGCTAAGCCATCAAAAAAATCGAGGAACCCGGCTGCTAATACAAAATAGGCTGCCGCGCGTAAATCCCCATTTAAAGCAAAAATTATTGCAAAGCATCCACATAAAAGATTGCTTAAAGTAATTAAGTTTGGTATGGTAATCAGTTTCATCTATTGGTTCATTAAGGCTTCTATTTCATCTACTTCTCGTGGTATATGTTCCATCAAATTTTTGGGCGTACCTTCCGTTATCAATACATCATTTTCAATACGAATACCCAAATTTTCTTCTGGAATATAAATACCGGGCTCTACGGTAAATACCATACCCGGTTGTATAGCATCATACTTACTTCCAACATCATGTACATCTAAACCTAAATGATGGCTGGTGCCGTGCATAAAATATTTTTTGTATGCCGGCTTTTCAGGGTCTTCGTCTTTTACATCTTGCTCACTAATTAAACCGAGCTTCAATAATTCTTCTTGCATAAACAAGCCTACTTGTTTATGATATTCTACTGACATGGCTCCGGGTATTAACATATCAGTAGCTCCTTTCATTACCCGCAATACGGCATTGTATACTTCCTTTTGCCGCTTGGTAAATTTGCCATTTACCGGAATAGTGCGCGTTAAATCGGCTGCATAATTGGCATAGTTGGCTCCAAAATCCATTAGTAACATATCGCCGTCTTTGCACTCGTTATTATTATCAATATAATGCAACACACAGGCATTGTGCCCACTACCTATTATTGGTTGATAGGCATGCCCGCTGGCTCCCTGTCGTATAAACTCATGAATCATCTCAGCTTCAATTTCATACTCCAGTACTCCGGGTTTTACAAATCGTGCAATCCGTTTAAATGCTGAAGCAGTAATATCTATTGCCTTTTGTATGAGTTCTATTTCAAAATCAGACTTTACACTGCGTAAACGCCCCAAAATAGGTGCGGCTCTTTCCAGTTCATGCAGTGGAAATTGGGATTTAATGGTATTGGCAAATACCAAATCGCCGTAAGGGAAATTACTGCTCTTTCGGCTATGTTCGTTGCTGTTTAAATAAATTACACCGGCTTGTGGCACCCATTGTGCTAGGGCTGCTTCAAAATCGTTGTGCCATTTTACCTGCTCGATGCCGCTGGTTTGGGTAGCCTCTTCTTTGCTTAGTTTATGACCTTCCCAAATAGCAATGGTTTCATCGGTTTTTCTAACAAATAATATTTCTTTATATTTGTCTTCTGGTGCATCTGGAAAAAGCAGTAATGCACAGTCTTCTTGATCTACTCCAGTTAAATAAAAAAAATCGGGGTTTTGTTTAAACGGATATAAAGCATCTGCACTAACCGGTATTTGCGGGTTTGAAATAAACAAGGCAATGCTGTTGGGTTTCATTGCTTCCGTAAATTTTTTACGGTTGTGCACAAATAATTGGTTGTTAATGGCTTTGTATTTCATTGGGTAAAGATAAGGAAAACTATATTAGCTTAATCTTTTTTTAAATAAGTATGCTTGAATAGGCTCAAAGGCATTTGTATTTATAATTATTCAAAAAATACGTCCATAGCACCAATAAGAAGATATAAACAGTTTTTGAAAATCTATTTCACGGTATATTGAACCATATTAAATAGCTACAATCTATACTAAACGGAAACCTATTTTACCATAATGGATTTTTTGAGCTTTGCAAAACCAATTAAAATTTGTTTTTCTAAAAAAAATTTTTAGTTTTATTTTTTAGAGTTCAATAAATTTGAAGCCATTTTGAATATTTCATTGGCTTAAAACGAATTATATTTAGTAAATAAAGCATATTTAAAATAAATTCTATGAAAAGTATTAAATTTCTATCAACGGTAGCTTTTGTTTTACTGGTTTCAGTAGCATTTGCACAAAACGGGGCGAAGCAAGCTAATTTTCAAACTTTCGAAGCTAATTTACAAAGCCTTAACACTCAAAATGTAAATTATACTAATGTAACACCAACGCCAGAACAATTGGCTCTAAAAGCTCAACGTCAGCAAAATAGAGCAAGTGCTAATTTTCAAACAAGATCAAATCAACAGCTGGTTAACCAAAATCAACAAGCACCTGCCGGATCGCAAGGTGGTGCTATTCAGGTAAAAACTTCACTTAATCCTACTAATAATTTCACATCTAATCCTGTTCAACTCACTCAGGCTCAAAAGCAACAGCGAATTAAAAATCTTTTAAATCAAATTAAAAACCAATAGCTATGAAAGTGAACGTATACAAAACAAAACATAAAAAAAATAATAAGATTGCCAATAAGTTGCTATCTTATTCAGCCCTAAGTGCTGCTTTTTTAATGGTAGATAATGATGCTCATGCACAATGTGGTACGGCTGACGCAACCAATCCTACTTTAGCTATTGATATTGACGGTGACGGAACAACTGATGTAAACTTAAATTTCGCAACCTTTTCAGGATCGGCAAGTGTCAGCTCTACTGTACCTGGCGTAGCGAGTGCCTCTTTATATACAACTGTAGCAGGCACTTTAACTGGTACTACCTTTATCGGATCAAACTTTAGCTATTACGGATGTCAACCAATTGTTATACCGGGGCAATATGGTTATGGATTTTATGGATATAGCTTTTTTCAAGGTGACCCCGCATTAGGTTCATATACCACTATCTCTGCCACAGCTCCAATATACTTGCAAGTTAATGCATTAAATACGTTTCAATATTATTTCACATTTTTAAACGCTAATGGTAATTATGTGCTAGCAAGTGCAGCAGGCAGTAATAATATAGTTGGGGTTACCGCCGGTGCTTCAAACTTAGCCGTTTGTGGTTTAATTGATAATGAACCTGGCGTAGATGGGCCAAATGCCACAACAATTGGCAGTGTATATGATCTGTATTATTACTTTTTTAACGTGCAAGCAGCGCAAAGCGTTCAGCTTGTATTTCAACCGGCGTCGGTCAATCCATTTCCCGCAACAACTTGCTATACTGTAAGCTATCCGACTTACGGTGTATATCTTCCAGCTGCATTACCTATAGCTACTTTTCCTGGTTCAACTACAACATATTCGGGACCATTTGCCATTGCTAGTGCGGTAACCTCAACAGGTACTGCTGTTGGATCTAATTTAAATGCAGATTGGTTAGCTGTACAATTTGATATTGGAGGTGAAACCCATAACGGATGGGTGCAGTTAGAATATGACGAAACAACAGGTGCAGTAACTTGTGTAAGTACCGGTTATAATGCCTGTTCTTTAGAAGTAGCTTCAATGGCGGGTTTTATACCAAGTGCTTGTATAGATGTTGGACAACCTGATCCGCAAAATGATTGTGACGCTGTTCCTATTCCTACTTTAAGCCAATGGGGCTTAATTACTTTAATGTTGTTATTAATGAGTTACGGTTCGTTAGCATTAACTGCTTTTGGAAGAATGCTACAGCAAAAAGAAGAATCATAAAGATCAAATGAAAAATATAATCTCAACCCGGTGTTAATAGCATCGGGTTTTCTTTTTTATATAATTACACCTTTCCTAAAAGAACCCGTATATTGCTCTACTTAAATGTATACAAACCATGGCAAAAAGGCTTGCAAAAAAAATATTATGGATTGGTTGGGATGGTGCAGATTGGAAAGTCATTAACCCGATGATTGAAAAAGGTTATATGCCTAATTTAGAGAAATTTATCAACGAAGGGGTTATGGGTAACTTGGCAACCTTAGATCCACCTATGTCGCCAACTTTATGGACGGCTATGAGTTGCGGTAAGCGACCATACAAACACGGTATTCATGGTTTTACCGAAGTAGACCCTAGCGGAGAAAGCGTCCGTCCATGCCAGGTCTCTTCCAGAAAAGTACGGGCTATTTGGAATATGATGAAACTCAAAGGCATGAAATGCCATCAGGTGGGCTGGTGGCCCAGTCATCCTGCTGAACCTACTAATGGTATCTATATTTCTAATATGTACCAAAAGGCAAACAAAAACCCTAAAGATTGGCCCCTAGCACCCGGTGCAGTTCATCCGCCAGAAATGGTAGATTTGTTTGCCGATATGCGCATTCATACCAAACATTTAACTAATGCTCATTTACAACCGTTTATCAGAAACTTGGATAGCTTTGATTATAAAGATCAAAAAAATAAAAAATTATTAAACTCGGTACAAAAAATTACGGCAGATGCAGCTTGCATACACAATGCCGTTACCTGGATTTTAGAGCATGAAAAAGACTGGGATTTAACTTGTGTTTATTATGATAACTTAGATCATTATAGCCATGGTTTTATGAAATATCATCCACCGCGAAGACCGCATATTCCAGAATCTATTTACAAACATTTTAAAGATGTGGTAGTTAGTGGCTATGTTTTTCATGATATGATGTTGGGTAGATTGATGGATTTGGTTGATGAAGACACCACAGTTTTGCTGGTTTCCGACCACGGTTTCCATCCTGATCATTTACGACCCAAACAATTACCTTTAAAAGAAGAACCTGCTGCTCCGGCTTTAGAGCATAGTCCTTATGGCATTATCGTTGCACGAGGACCTGGCATTAAAAAAGATGAACGCATTTACGGAGCGAGTTTAATTGATATGTGTCCAACCATTTTAGCCATGTTAGGCTTACCGGTTGCTAAAGATTTTGATGGTAAAGTTTTGATGAATATGTTTGAAACACCTATTGAAGTGGATGTAATTGATACATGGGAAGAGGAAGACGGCGAAGATGGTCAACATCCAAAAGATTTAAAAATTGACCCGGAAGTAGCTAAAGCCGAATTGCAACAGTTAATTGATTTGGGCTATATAGAAGATCCGGGACCAAACAAAGAAGCTGCCATTGAACGAACTAAACAGTTTAATAATTACTTTTTAGCCCGAGCTTTTGTAAACGGCGGCAGACAAGAAGATGCCTTACCTTTATTTGAGCAACTTTGGGAAGAAAACCGCGATAACTATCGTTTTGGTATACGGCTGGCAAATTGTTATATGGCTTTAGATATGATAAAAGAAGCCCGGCAAGTTGTGGAAGATATTTTTGAATTGAAGTTAGAAGATACACCTAACCTGAACGTTTTAAGCGGCACCCTGTATTTAAGAGAAAAGAAATTTAAAAAAGCTGTTAAAGAATTTGAAAAAGCCTTTCAAAGAATACCCAAATCACCAAACATAAATTTACAATTAGGACAAGGTTATTTTAGACTTAGACAATTTAAAAAAGCTAGAGAAGCGGTAGAAAGAGAATTACAAATTAATTACGAAAACCCAGAAGCACACCGGATTTTAGGCGATATAGAAAGTAAAGCCGGGCGGTTTGATAATGCAGTAGAATATTTTTTAAATTCAATTGGATTGCGCTATCATTCACCAAACGCCCATTATGGTTTGGCAGAGGCATTGTTTAGAATGGAAGATTACGAAAATTCGGCACAAGCCTTTGAAGTTGCCTTAGCTATGTTTCCAAAGTATGACAAAGCCCGCAACTTTTTAATTCGAATTTATAAGCATAAGTTAAATAAGCCCGAAAGAATAGCAGAATTAGAAAAAGAACACGAAGCCATTGTTGCTGATAGAAAAACCTTAACCATTGTTTCGGGCTTTAAGCGAAGCGGCACTAGTGATTTAATGCACATTTTAGCTGCCGGCGGTGCTGATGTTGTGATGAACGCAGAAAACCATAAAGATAAATTTACGCCTAACGGAAATTATGAATTAGCTGCAACTTTCGATTTACATCACAACAAAAAGTTTTTAAAAAAAATTACAGAAAATCAGATACTAAAAGTATATGCCAGCCAATTACCTTTTTTACCCAACCTATATAATTACGATATTCTATTTGTTGACCGACCACTAGAAGAAATTTTAGAAAACCGCCATAAGGTAAAAGTAGCACAAAAAAAAGCCAAAGCCGGTGCTGCTAATTTAATGGAATATACCAAACTGGTTATGACTGCTAAGCGGGTTGATAAATGGTTAGAAGCCAAGCCAAATGTTGAATATCTTAAGGTGAATTACAACAATTTATTGGCTGAACCTTTCGCAACTGTTGAAAAAATTGCAGATTTTGTTGAAATTGATTTGGCAGTAGATAAAATGGCAACTGCAATAGATGCTTTAAAAAACCTTGCGGTTAATGCAGAAGAAACCTAAGTAGTCTGTCAAGCTCATACTGTCGGTTAATTTGGCAAAATTAGAACGATTACTTCGTTGGAGAACAGAGCTAAGGCTATGCTTGATAACCTACGCCTCGTACTCGTCCGAATTTTACTCAAATTTATCCGACACCACCAACTTGACTGACTACTATGTAGTTTGCCTAACTCATACTGGATTGTTTTACTCTTGCCATTTTACCTAGCTGTGTATAAAATGTTTAGATTACAACAATTGATTAATACCACTAATTTTTCGGCTTTACTATATTTGTATGGTATCAACTTGAAGGTTAACACAACTATATATGCAACTATTATATTATAACGGGCTTAACACCAAAAAGGTAAATCCTCAGTTTAAAAAAGTGGAAGCGTTTTTAGCATCGGGTGATTTTAAATCGGCAGACGTTAAAAAAATGGCGAACTCCAATTTTTATCGCGCTAAGTTAGACCAAACAAACCGCTTGCTTTTTCAAATTGCCCAATATCAAAATGAGAAATATATTTTGTTGCTAGAAGTAATTCATAACCACGCCTATGAAAAATCGCGTTTTTTAAGAGGGGCAGAAATACTGGAAAAAAACTTTGTGTCTGTACCAAAAGTTGAAACCCTTGATGATGAAGCCCTACGGCAAATGGTTTATGTAAACCGAAGCAATAAAAATTTTCATGTATTAGATAAAATTATTTCTTTAGATAAAGACCAAAACGAAATTTTTGGTTTACCCACACCGCTCATCATTATCGGTTCTGCCGGTAGTGGCAAAACTGCCTTAACTTTAGAAAAAATGAAACACCTCAATGGCAATGTAGGCTATATTTCGCTTTCCCCTTATTTGGTAGAAAATGCACAAGCCATTTATTATGCCAATAACTTCGAAAACGAAAAACAAGAAGTTGACTTTTTATCGTTTACTGAATATTTGCAAAGCATACAACTACCTAAAGGCAAAGAAATTCAATTCAGGGCTTTTGAGCAGTGGTACGAGCGGCATAAGCAATCATATAAAATTAAAGAAACCTATAAACTATTTGAAGAATTTAAAGGCGTTTTAACCGGTTCTATTACCGATAAAGCTTATTTGAGTAAAGATGATTATTTAAATCTCGGCATAAAGCAGTCTATCTTTTTAGCTGATGAAAGAGGGAAAGTGTATGAAATTTTTGAGAAATATTTAAAATTTTTAGATGCCAAAAAATACTACGACTCTAACATTGTTGCTTACCACTTACTTGAGTTAGTACAACCAACTTACGATTTTATTGTGATAGATGAGGTGCAAGATTTAACCAACATTCAGTTAATGCTTATTTTAAAATCGCTTAAAAACCAGTCAAAAAATTTTATTTTGAGTGGCGATTCTAACCAAATTGTCCATCCCAATTTTTTTTCGTGGGCGCAACTTAAAACCATGTTTTTCAATACCAATTTAAAAGGTACCGTTTTAAGAATTTTAAAAACCAATTACCGCAACTCGCACCACGTTACCCAATTATCTAATACTCTATTAAAAATTAAAAATGCCCGCTTCGGTTCAATTGATAAAGAAAGTACCTATTTAATTAACACCGTATCCGAAACCAAAGGTGAAGTTGAATTTTACAAAGACAATGAAAAGATTAAAAAAGAACTCAACAAAAAAACACAAGAAAGTACCCGCTTTGCAGTATTGGTGATGAATAATGAAGATAAAGCCAAAGTGCGCCAATATTTTAAAACGCCCTTAATTTTTTCTATACAAGAAGCAAAAGGTTTAGAATACGACAATATCATTCTGGTCAATTTTATATCAGACTATCAAAAGGAGTTTAAGGAAATTACCAACGGCGTAAGGGTAGAAGATTTAAGCGATGAAAATTTGGTGTATAGCCGCTCAAAAGATAAGAGCAATAAAGAGTTAGAGGCTTATAAATTTTATATTAATTCGCTATACGTAGCCATAACGCGGGCAGTAAAAAATCTGTATATTTTAGAAGAATTGCGCAAGCATCCGCTAATGGACTTGTTGCAACTGAAAGAAACGAAAGCCGACCTAAAAATTGAAGAACAGTTTTCGAGTAAAGAAGATTGGTTAGAAGAAGCCCGCCGTTTAGAAATGCAAGGCAAGCACGAACAGGCTCAACAAATAAGAGACCGTGTAATGGGTTTAAAGCATGTTAGTGCCGAAAAAGTAACTGAGTTAATTGAGCAAGCCTTCGCCCCACATTTAAGCAGAGGTGCACAAAACGAATTGTTTGAATATGCCAAAGCCCACAACCAATTTGAATTGTTAGAACGCTTGGTGCATGAAGTTTTCCATAAGTCGGCAAAAAGCTATATGCAAACCTTTGCGCAGGAGCAAAAGCGTTTCGAAAAATGTTTTAGACAAAACAAAACCAAAGAAATTAAAGCCATAGTTGAAAAGTATGGTGCCGGCTTTCGCTCTATTGATGGAAATAACGGCTTGATGCTCGCCGCGCAACAAGGCAATATTCAGTTGGTCGATTTCTTTTTGCAGAAAGGGGTAAAGAAAAGTAAAACCAATAAAAAAGGATTAACGGCACAACAACTCTTGTTACAAGCCTTCGATTTTGAAGATATTGATGAAAAAACTTTGAAGCTATTATACGCTAAACTAATGCTGTCTTCTATTAAAATAAAAACCAAAAATCGAATTATTAAAATTAACTCGAAACTAATGGAATACTTTTTACTCAATTATGTAAATGCCGTTTTTGACAGCGTTGTAGAAAATAAAGAATGGTTTGAACGCAAAGGCATGAGTATGGATGATTTTATGCTAACTATAGAATTTATGCCAGAAAGTATTTTACCGGAGTATCGGCGCAAACGGCAATATGTAAATTCGGTAATTGCTAAAAATGAAGTAACGAGGGAAGGACCTTATAACCGGTTTTTGTTTAAACGTATTCAACGGGGAGTTTATGTACCCTCTAAAGAGATGGAGTTGTTGTATGAGTAATTGAGGAAATACAATCCCAAAAAAAAATCAGCAACATTCATTATAAAAATTATGTTGCTGACTATAAAACGGAGGTTATTTGTGGGGGCCGGCTGAGTTTATCTTTTTATGTGGTAGTTTATTATTTGCTATGGTCAATTTGTAAACGGTACTTTTACCTTCTTCTTTTGCTATAATAATTTTATACAAACCTGCTTTCCAATATTTAGAATTTACCGAAAATGTAATGGTTGCTTCTTTAGCAAAGGCTTGCTTTTTTACTGGTTTGCTCAACAAGGCACCATCCGGTCCAATTACTATTACCTCATAGTTTCCATCTTCTAACACTTCATAAGTGTAATTGTGCACATTTTCCTTTAAAGAAAATGCTGTTCTCTTGTAAGTGTCTTTTGTGTTGGTAATTGTTGTTGTCTTGTTTTGAGCAACCAAAGGTAAGTAAAACAAAAGCATCATACCAAAAGCTAAAAATTTTATATGCTGAACCATCATTGTAATTGCTTTATCATTATTCATTTAAGGTCATCTTTAAATCATCAAACCAATATGTAGCGGGTGCACTCCCCTCGTAACTTAACATAACTGAAAAACGGGTTTGTCCAATATTGGTTTCATTGGGTATAACCGTAAAGGTAAATACTTGCCATTGATTAGTTAAATCGATGGTAGAACCACCGTAGCCATTCCATGGAGTGTTGTGCCTGCCTAAGTTTGTCCATACCGGTTTTGGTTGGTCTGTTCGGGCAGCGAAACTAAGCGTGTAGCTTTTACCATTGTCAATTGACATGCCAAACTGTTCAAACTGAATATGCCATATAGAAGAAGTGCCACTTGTTACTTCTACTCTGGCGCAAGTATTCCCTTCAAAAGGGTTGCTGCTATCGGCATATAATTGCGCATAGGCTTCATCATGTAATTCCATCACCCATGGTTCCGTTCCATTTTCAAAATCTCCATTAACTAATAAATTAGGTTCAGGATCGCATTCTCTAATATCTGCTTTAAAATGTGCACCCCTTTTCACACTAAAGTTATTCTGCAATGAAACCGATTGCCCTGCCAAATAATCTACATCAAAACCGGTATTGATCGTTCCAGCAGAATTAATGCTTGGGCTTTTGAAAAACAAGCCATTCGGTACCGGATTGGCATTAAACGTGCTTAGCGGCTCGTTACCACAAGGTGCACACGGCGGGCAATCGGCTGTACCACAATTTTTTACTACTATGGTCTCAGTTCTGCTCACTAAATTTCCATTGCCTTGTGTATATTGATAGGTAATGGTATGTGAACCGGGTCCGGCTTCTTCTGGGTCAAAATCAAATTTGTCGTCATAATTATTAACTACTCCCCGACCAGTATAGGTGCCTCCAAGATTAACACCACCGTTAATATTATAAATAATTCCCTCATTTAGGCAAGGGTTTAAATTTAAACTCAATTGATTGGCTTGTGCAGGCGCAGTATACAATCTAACTTCACTAAAGCCCATACAATTGCCTCCATAATTTTCTAAAGGAGTCATTAAAACGTATTGAGCTTCAGCTCCATTAAAATTTGGACCAGCTTCTCCCTCATATAAACTATTTCCTGGAGCTTTATCAAATTCATAGGTTGTTAGATAATCCCATTTTAAACTATCTAAAGAATAATCGAATCGCATTCGTTTTACCCCCCAAGCCAAGTGCTTAGGATGGTTAGAATTCCAGAAAGTAGTTTGATACAAATTGCGCACCTCCCCTAAATTATATAAAATCCAATGGGTATTGCCTAAGCTAATATTTGGGTTCGGAGATTTGGTACAAGAAATCCAACCATCGTGCGCATTGGTGCTGTGCCGGTCGGGATAACATTGTGACCATGCAGTGCTTAGCGCAATGCCATAAACTATAATTAAACCAATAATTTTTTTCATGCTTAGAATCGTTTTAGACATTTAAAAATCCAATTGGAAGATTAGAAGAACCAATATTGTAAAACTCAGAAAGCTGTGGAAACAAAAATCCCAAATCGCTATTGGGCACCCCAAACCATCTGGCAATTTCGGCAAAATATTCATCTGTTGAAGTAGTAGGTATTATAACACCATCACCCACATCGCTTACACCCTCCAAAACTAAAGAAGGGAAGTTGCCGAAAATTTGTTGTCCGTTCATCAAGCTATTACCACCCATAGCCATTACATTGCCACCCCAAGCGTGGTCCGTTCCATCGCCATTAGAAGTTAGGGTTCTGCCAAACTCAGAAATCGTAAAGGTCAACACCTGATCATCCATACCAATTGCTTGCAGACCGGTATTAAATTCTTCCAAGGCGTCACTCAACATACCGAGCATACCTGCTTGGGTGTCTAGCAATTCATCATGATGATCCCAACCACCAACGGTAACAAAGAAAATTTGTCGTTTAAAATCTAAAGCATTTCTGGCAGCAATGGTATGAGCAATCATTCTCAAATCTTGCGAAACCGGATTACTTTCATTGAAAATACCATCAGCAAAACCGTTAAACGTATTTAAAGCTTGTGTAAACTCTTGATGATTGTTTTTTGATCGTACCAAAGTTTTGGCATAAGTATCTTTAAAAATATCTTGATAATTGTGCTCAATAATATTATCAATAGCGGCTGTTTTTAGTTGAGCGTACAACCAATCTGCCGATGGATCATAGCCATCAATACCAATGCTGCCTTCTGGTCCGATAGCAAATTCAATAGTATTATTGCCGGTTTGAAAAATATTGGTTCCTGAAAGGGTAATGTTCATAGAGATACGTTGATTTGTATTTTGATCTCCAATTAAATCAGCTATTTTTCCACCCCAACCTGTAACGGTGCGCTCATCTAAAATAGCCGTTTGCCATTGTTGTATTTGATCAGAATGTGAAAACAAACCCAAGGGTAAAGATGGGTTGTTGCTGAGATACTGATTTTTGTTTAATGGACCGAGTAAAGTTCCGATATTACTGATAAATGATAATTTACCGGAGTTAAACAAATTTTGTACACCACTCATTGCCGGATGAACACCATATTGATGTCCATCAGAATTAAGCGGATAAATAGGTAAAATATCGCTTTGTGGAATGGCAAGGTTGGAGCGTGTTGCGGCATATTCGTTATACTTTGCATTGCTGCGAGGAATTAGCATATTAAAAGAATCATTACCGCCGGCTTGTAAAATGCAAACCATTGCTTTATAATCGTTGACAGATGAATTAGAAATCGCCGCAGCATTCATGGCTTTAAAATTGAGTAATGAATTCATTAAAGTCATATAACCCATACCTGCGCAACTTGCCTGTCCTATAAATTTTCTTCTGGATAAATTATTGTGATCATTCATACTTGTTCATCATTAATTGTTATCGCATTACTGCGTAATCAGGTGAAATCAGCAAAATGTAAAAGGCGAGATAAATTCGGTTCTCTTCATAATCATACCATTGGCTGGGAGGTATTTGGTTCATTGTATTGGTAATAACCGAACGGGTATTGGCAGACATGGTGCCGTGTGTGAAAACTCGATCTAATTCATTCACAAAAGCTTCTGGGTCGCGCGATAGCACCCGGTAATCTTGTGTTTTTAAAACAACTTCGGTTAAAGAATAATCGTGATCTTCTTCTGCAATAAATTCCCATCTGCCCCATTGCTCCCAAGTATGCATAATATCGCCCCAATCAGCCGTGTAACGATGTACGGCATTCATATAGCCTGGTCCGGTACGGGTATTGTGAATATTGTATTCAGGAGCTACTAAATCATTATCGGCAATAGCTCCAATTGGGCTATGATCGGGTAAATAAAAGTTAAACACACTGGGCGAATCAAATATATCTTGTCCCGCTTCTGAAGATAAATTCCAGTTAATATTCCAATAATAATCAAAAGGGTTAAACTTAGAAACTGCTCTGGCAAAATGACTATAACGAATTAAGGGCTCCTTTAAGCGTCCATTTTTTTCGTCGGATAAAAAGGTACAAGCTCGGGCTTCACCATCCATCAAAATCGCTTTTACTACAGCCGCCATATCGCCTCTAACACCTTTTCCGTTGTTGTTAAACACGTTCGTAATTCGACTTACATATGCTGGGCTTGGATTAGATTTTACCAAGCGTTGAATTAAACGATAACCAATAAAAGGACCCACGTTGGGGTGTTGAAATAGGTTATGGATAGCATCTTTAATATCTTGCATGCCCGACTGACCTGCTGGTACTACTTTTCCTTTTAACAAATATTTTGGACCCGGCTCGTGAAAGTCATCGTACATTTTCATGGGTACGGTAACGTCGGTTGTCCAAAAGCCGCGCCAAAAATTTAATTCATACGATCCATAAGGATTTGGGACGGTGTCCGCTGCTCCAAGGCCCGTAAATATTTTAGCAAATTCTTTAATTTCAGCTTGCCCATAACTTGGGATAAAGTCGCCGTCTTCATCTAATATGCGGGTTCCATCCGGATTCAATTCATACAATCCAATAGAAAACAATTGCATAATTTCGCGGGCATAATTTTCATCGGGATGAATATTTTCAATAGGGTTTGCCTTTTGATTTTGAAAGTGGCTGAGGTATTCACCCATACACGGATGCAGGCTAACCTCTAACAATAAATTTTCATAATTGCCAAAAGCATTTCTGGATAACATATCGTAATAACTGGCTAAGCCATCTCCAAAACTACTTAAGTCCGATTTTCTTGAAATCACAAATATTTCGGTTAATGCCAAAGTTACCCGGTGTCGCAATAAATCGTCGTTCTGCATCATCATATCCCAATAAGCATATTCAAAGGCTTCCCAACGCGGTCTAAATTGATCTTCATTTAACTCTTCCGGAGCATTTGCTGTTAAAGAATCTGTGATAATTTGATAAATCTCTTCTGTTCTTGGCAATATGTAGGTAGTGGCAATTTGCATTTGCTCATTAATCCAACCTTCTATACCTAAATCTTCTACACGGTTAATATCCTCTTCATCAAAACCAATGGAGGCTTGAGATAAAAAGCGAGAAGCTTCAAATAGTTTAGCATCTAATCCTACTCCATTAATGGTATTGGTAGCTTGCGCAGCTTTTATCCAATCAGGATTTTGATATTGATGACTGGAATATACTTTGATACCATCGTTGTTGCCTCCACCAATATAATTTTGAGCGTTTAGATAGGAGTAAGCCATCCATAAAAGGCATAAGCATGCTGTAGTTTTCCCATTCATATCTACTGAGATTTTATAATACTTCTCTTATAAAAACGAGAATTTGTGGCTTATGGTTGCAAGTTAATTTATGCCAATTGATAATCTATCAATTAGATATTAGCAGATTTTCTTTTATATACTTGTTTAGGTTGAGTTTTGGCTTTTTTACTTCTGGATTTTGTGCTTAGGAATGAAGAAAAAATAAATGTTCAAATTTTAGTAAAGAGATTTTTTGATATACAAATTAAAAAACCCAGGCTTAGTGGGGTGCTAAGACGAGTATTTTTACTGAAGTAGATCGGAAAATCTCAAAGGTAAAAATGGACAGTTATTTTTGAATTATTCCTTAGTAGTCGATGTGGTTATTCTATTTTTATAAAAACTTTTTTCGTCTTAATTTCAAAAAAGTCAATATCTATGCCATCTAAAAATAAATGTATAGTAAATTCAACATGCATACTTGTTTCTGGAGGACTATTTAATATCAAAAACATGTTATTAGGTATAAATGGTTTAGTTTCGATGTAGTTAATTAGAGTATATTTTTCGTTAAAAATATTGTTGGCTTCATCAAATACCACAATGTCAAATAAAGCATGTAAGTTGGTGCCTGATTGATGGGTTTCATCAAAATCTTGATTGGTAGTGATCAATATACTATCTATTTTTTCATCGGTTCTAGGTATGGTAGGAGAACATGCAACAGCTGCATTTATTAAATTGAAAGTAGGATCGACATGCACAATTGCTTCAGCTTTGGTTTCAATCAACACTGAAAATAAGTTATATAGAATAGTGTCGTTACTAATTTCAGAAAATGCTAATTTTGGTTCATCAGTTTCGGAAAATGTGGCACTAACATTATCAAAATCAAATCCAGCCACTTTAAAATTTTCTGGAAATGGTCCACACTTTTCGCAGGAGTTTAAGCCTAACAAAAAAACAAACATATAGGCTGTTAATATAAATAATACTTTATTTTTCATCTCGTTTTAATATTTTTCGTATAATATTCAACTTAATTTATGTCAATCGCTCACTGCTCCCCAGTATGCCCAAAACCACCAGCACCCCGTTCAGTGTCATTCAATTCTTCAACTTCAACTAATTCTACTTTTTGGTAGGCAGCGATCACCATTTGTGCAATACGATCCCCATGATGAATAGTTTGCGGTTCTTTTGACAGGTTAATCAAAATTACTTTAAGTTCTCCGCGGTAATCAGAATCGATAGTTGCCGGAGTATTGGGCATGCTTAAACCGCGCTTTAAAGCCAAGCCACTTCGTGGGCGCACCTGTGCTTCGTAACCTGCAGGCAGTTCAATAGAAATACCTGTGGAAATCAATTGAATATCCAAAGGTTGCAAGGTTATACTTTCGGTTAAGTTAGCACGCAAATCCATACCTGAAGAACCAACCGTAGCATAGGTTGGCAATGGATTGGTTGACCGGTTAATAATTCTAATTGTCATACTTTTATAACATCGTTTTTGGCATTTATAATAAGCTATTAAATTTCAAATATACTCATTGTTTAATGAATACCTGTTTTCAATTTTAATATATTTGCCACAAAAAAACAAACTATGCCAAATATTTCAACACGCGGTAAAAATATGCCGGCTTCCCCCATACGAAAATTAGTGCCTTATGCAGAAGCGGCTAAAAAAAGAGGGATAAAAGTATATCACTTAAATATCGGTCAGCCTGATATAAAAACTCCGGCAGTCGCTTGGCAAGCCATCAAAAACATGAAGATGGAAGTGTTGGCATATAGCCATACTGCAGGCAATGAAAGCTATCGAAAAAAATTATTGCAATATTACAAAGGAGTAGGCATTGATATCGACATCGATAATTTAGTTGTGACAACAGGAGGTTCAGAGGCTTTGTATTTTAGCCTGTTCAGTTGTCTCGATGCCGGAGATGAAGTAATTATTGCTGAACCCTTTTATGCCAATTATAATGGTTTTTCGAATGCCGGCAATATAAATGTTAAAGCGGTTACCGCCTCTATTGAAAACGGTTTTGCTTTACCACCCATCAACGAATTTGAGCAAGCCATCACGCCAAAAACGAAAGCCATTTTAATTTGCAACCCTAGCAATCCAACCGGTTATTTATATACGAAAGAAGAATTATACGCCTTAAGAGATATTGCCATAAAACACAATTTATTTTTAATAGCCGATGAGGTATACCGTGAATTTACCTACGATGATCAACAACACTTTTCCATTTTAAATATAGAAGGTTTAGAAGAAAATGCTATCGTTATTGACTCGGTTTCTAAACGATATAGTGCCTGTGGCGCACGTATCGGTTCGGTAGTTTGCAGAAATACAGAAGTAATGGAGGCGATTATCAAATTTGCGCAAGCCCGTTTAAGTCCGCCAAGTTTGGCACAGGTTGCCGCAGAAGCTATGGTAGATGTAGAGGCTTCCTATTTTAACAGCGTACTACAAGAATATACCCAAAGAAGAAATACCTTAGTTAATGGTTTGCGAGCTATTGAAGGGGTGGTTTGCCCTAAACCCGGCGGAGCCTTTTATGCCACTGTACAACTGCCCATTGATAACTCAGATAAATTTTGCCAGTGGCTATTAGAAAAATTTAACGACAATAACGAAACCATTATGTTAGCCCCCGCCACCGGTTTTTATGCCACTGAAGACAAAGGCACACAAGAAGTTCGTATAGCCTATGTACTTAACGAAACTGATTTAAAACGCAGCATCGAAATTTTGAAAAAGGCTTTGGTGAGTTACGCTTTATTGTAGCTTAACTTCTCAGGACATTAACAAGTAAAATATTATAAAAAATTCCTTAACAACTTGCCCTCCAATTTATGGTTTTACGAAGTCCTTCAACTGTTAAAATTGCTTACCTTTGTTGATCTATATAATAACTTAAATAAGATTAGAACGACTACCTATTTTAAACATAAAAAACTGAACACATTATAATATGCAACTATCAGAGCAAGAGATTGTGCGACGAGAAGCACTCCAAAAAATTATTGATATGGGTATTAATCCTTATCCGGCAGAAGCCTTTTCGGTTAATTACACATCCACTGAAATTGTGGAGAATTATGAATTAAGTGAAAACAACTTTCAAGATGTACACATTGCCGGGCGTTTGATGATGAAGCGCATTATGGGTAAAGCCTCTTTTGCCGAGTTGCAAGATGCGCATGGTAAAATTCAACTCTACATTGCCCGAGATGAAATTTGCCCCGGCGAAGATAAAAGCTTGTACAACGATCTGTTTAAAAAATTGTTAGACATTGGGGATATTATTGGTGTAAAAGGTCATGCTTTTGTTACCAAAACCGGGCAGACTTCTATACATGTAGAAGAACTAAAACTGTTGAGCAAATCATTAAAACCTTTACCTATTGTAAAAGAAAAAGATGGGGAAGTGTACGATGCTTTTACCGATCCGGAGTTGCGTTATCGTCAGCGGTATGTAGATTTAATTGTTAACCCGGAAGTACGCAAAGTATTTGAGATGCGCAGTAAACTAACTAATGCCATGCGCAGTTTTATGACAGACAGTGGTTATTTGGAAGTGGAAACACCTGTATTGCAACCTATTTATGGTGGGGCGGCTGCAAGACCGTTTACCACGCATCATAACACATTAGATCAAAAATTTTACCTGCGTATTGCCAATGAATTGTATTTGAAAAGATTAATAGTGGGCGGCTTTGATGGCGTATTTGAGTTTGCCAAAGATTTTAGAAATGAAGGGATGAGCCGTTTTCATAACCCGGAGTTTACCATGATGGAATTGTATGTAGCTTACAAAGACATTTACTGGATGATGGATTATTTTGAAGAAATGGTTGAATATGTTGCGCAAGCCGTTAGTGGATCAACCGAAATTCAGGTAGGTGAAAATCTAATCAATTTTAAACGCCCATGGAAACGCTATACGATGTATGGTGCGATTAAAGAATTTACGGGCGAAGATGTTTCAACTTTAGATGAAGCTGGTATGCGGGCAGTCGCCAAAAAACTGCATGTACCCATTGAAGAAAATATGGGCAGAGGGAAACTGATTGATGAAATTTTTGGAGAGAAGGTTGAGTCTTTATTAATTCAACCAACTTTTATTACCGATTATCCAATTGAAATGTCGCCTTTAGCGAAAAAGCATAGAAGTGAGGAAGGCTTGGTAGAACGCTTTGAAGTGATTTGCAACGGCAAAGAATTGTGCAATGCCTTTAGCGAGTTAAACGACCCGATTGATCAACGAGAACGCTTTGAAAAACAAATAGAATTGGGCAAGCGCGGCGACGAAGAAGCCATGGTTTTAGATGAAGATTTTTTAAATGCTTTAGAATATGGCATGCCGCCAACCGCCGGTATTGGGGTTGGTATAGATCGATTGGCAATGATTATGTTGAACCAGAATTCAATACAAGATGTATTGTTTTTCCCGCAAATGCGAAATGTATAAACAATGGTGACACCTTTTGAAAGCAGAACAAACGAAAGGTGTCATCTTT
>CALHDG010000286.1 GCA_938023075.1 uncultured Chitinophagales bacterium | reverse complement strand
TTCTTTATACCTGTATGGTTCTGCTTCAAGCACCAGGTACTTTTTGTCTTTTTTAAAAAATGTTTTACAACCTACATCAATTCCAAGTTCAAAAGGCATATTAAATCTTGGCAAGTCTCCCTTCTTTTTGGGTTCTATTCTACTTAAATCGTGAACAGAGTATTTCGATTCTTCAATGAGCTTTTTAATTTCTGAAACACGGACATCATCGCTATCTTTTGTTTGAGAAATTTTAGGATTTAGTCCACAATATAAAACAGTAAAAAGTGCTGGTTTTAATAATGGGAAGTAGTCTTGGTCGAAAGGGCAATTAATAAATAGGTTGTCTTTATAAGCCATTTATTTTCTGATTTTCCCATCCTTCCTATGAACAACTACGGCGGAAGCTTTCCCAGCCTGAACCATTTTATTGGCTTCTCTAATTGCAGCCTTCTGTGTTTTAATAACACTGGTTGAGGCTTTTTTGTAACCTTCTTTTTTAACAACCCAACCATTTATCCGCGAAGTTACATGCACCCGGTTCGATTTGCTTTTAGCAGCTTTCGCCATTCTACTTGTCAGTTTTGGTTCAGCTTTTTTTACCATCGATTAAGTTTTTATTTCAGAATTAGCATAGTATGATTTACACACAATTTCTTAAGCTAAATTACACAATTTATGATAGAATAGTTCAGTTTTTGATATAAAATTTAGGTGCTTTTTTAAATCACAACTTCAACATACCAATTAACTGGTCAATAGACATTGATTCGGGCAATTGATCTAATGCCGTAATTATTTGAGATTTTGTGATCATTGCTTCAAAGATAATAATTTCTGATTTTAGTATCTGCGGCTCTTTAGAAAATAAACGCAACACTTGACAATACACCATAATTAAACTATATTGATTTTGTATTTAATAAGATTGCCCATTTGCAAACTTAAAAATCCCTCCTAAACAAATCAAATTAAAACCATGAGAAAAACTTTAGTTATCCTAACCATCGTAATAACAAGCACACTCAAATCCTATGCCCAAACTTACATCGGCAGTGGACAAACCAACGGCATAACGGTTGAAACCAGCCACCAACATCAAGACCCGAATTGGTCAGCTCGAGCTGATGCTATTAACACCATTAATGGCTCGGGTAATGATTTTGAGCGGAACGAAGCCGCCCGCTTTTTAATGCAAGCTACCTTAGGCTTTGAAAAACAGCATGTGGAGGATGTGGTGAATGCAGGTATTGAAGGCTGGATAGACCAACAAATTCAAATGCCTTATAATGAACATACCATGTGGGATAAAACATACACCTATTCTGATTGGCCTGCCCGCAGCCATTTTGACCGGGCATGGTGGGATTATATGATGAAAAATGAAGACCTGTTGAGGCACCGGGTAGCGATGGCTTTATCAGAAATATTTGTAATTAGTAGAAAGGTTCCGGTAATCGGACATCACGGAGATATTGCGGCTGCCTACTACGATATGTTAGCCAAAAATGCTTTAGGCAACTTTGAAGATTTGTTATTGGATGTTACGCTTAACCCGGCAATGGGTACATACCTAAGTCACTTGGGTAACAAAAAAGCGAATCCTCAAGAAAATACTTTTCCCGATCAAAATTTTGCACGCGAGGTGATGCAATTATTTTCTATTGGTTTAGTCCAACTAAATGCAGATGGTTCTGCTATTACTGATGCCAATGGAAAACCGGTGCCAACCTACAATAATCAAGATATTGCAGAATTTGCTAAAGTATTTACCGGTTTAAGAATTGGGGCTTATCAACCTACGCATTATTTTTATCCGGGTATTCCTCATATAAATTCTACTTTAGGGCAGGCAAATGCAAAAATGCCTATGCAAATGGAAGAAAACTATCACGAACCCGGTGCAAAATATTTGTTAGATGGTTATGTAATTCCGGCAGGTCAAAGCGGTATGCAAGATGTGGAAGATGCGATTAATCACTTGTACAGGCATCCTAATGTAGGTCCTTTTATAGGTAAGAAATTGATTCAGTTCTTAGTAAAATCAAATCCAAGTCCGCCATATATTCAACGCATTACACAGGTTTTTAACAATAACGGAAATGGAGTGAGAGGAGATATGGCGGCAGTTATAAAAGCCATCTTATTAGACCAGGAAGCCAGAAATTGTTATGGAAACAACCAGGATGTGGATAGTAAATTGAAAGAACCTTTTATAAGATATATACACGTATTAAGGCATCTGCCAAAATTGAGTACAGCTATTGAATATTGTTGTGCAGATATTTTTTACAAAGAAGATGAGTTTCCTCAATATATCTTTAATTCACCCAGTGTATTTAATTTTTTTCAACCGAATTATGCCCCTAATGGTGGTATTGCCAATCAAAATCTCGTAGCACCCGAATTTCAAATTCACAACTCCTTATCAAGCATTGATTACATCAATTTTATAGATAGAATATTGAATATTAGTTGTGATGATAATTTAGATGAACCCACCCTTGTACTGCTGAAGGAATATAGTAATGGCGAATACATCAATTACACCACGGTAAATATGGATTACTATGTAAACTTAGCCAAAGATACAGAGGCATTAATTAATGAGATTGACCGGTACTTTACGCACGGTAATCTCAGCCACCAAACCCGGCTTTATATAAGAGAAGCTTTAAATTTAATTGATGAAAATTATTATAACAATTGCGACTTTGCCGATAGAGTTTTAAAAAACAAAGTAGCCATGGCATTAAACATCATTGCCATCTCACCCGATTATGCCATTATCAGATAAACCTAAAAATAATTTTATGTCAAGTAATAATAATTTATCCAGAAGAAAATTTTTGAACGTTGGCAATAAAATAATTGTATTTTT
>CALHDG010000285.1 GCA_938023075.1 uncultured Chitinophagales bacterium | reverse complement strand
GTGCTTCTATTATTGATTTACAAAATGGAACCAATGATGGAGTGCCCGTTGTAAATGATTTACAAGAAATATTGGATTTTGCCAGTGCATGAGGCAATCCGGTTACCTCAGTTGAAGAAGCCATCACAACTTTAAACAATCTAATTTATAATATTTAACCTTTAGGCTTAAGTGTCTGTTTCGCAGGTAGCAGCAGTGTTTGTTTACCCATTGCCAATTGTACAAATATGGCGGATTGTACAGATGGCGATATTTTACTCAATGGCGACTTTGAAACAGGTGATTTTTCCGGTTGGATTGTTACAGATATTTATGGACCATTTTATCCACTTTCAGTTTTTTGTTCCACCGGTTGGGGCTAAGACGTGGCTTTCCAACGAAGCATATCGAAAAATGGCAAAGACAGCAATGTAGATTTATTTTTGTAGCATTACAAAGACTAATAACTTATAGTAAAACTTAAATTAAGGTTTAAAAACCACCACCTCCATTGGAGTTTCAATACCCAAAGCTCTAATTTCTTCAATCACCAATTGAGCTACCCGTAAGGTGTGGTAACTTTCTAAGTAATATAAGGTAGTAGCATCAGCTTTTGCTTCTTGGGTTATGGTTCCAAATTCTTTTAAAATGTTTTGATAAATTTTTGGATTATCTAAAGCTCCCAACAAAATTCTGTACCGTGTTATTTCCTTTGTTGATTGATCCACAATATTGGCAGTTTCTGCACGATTAACTAGTGGCTCCTCCTTTATTGGTTCAGATATTTTAGGTACGATTGCAGCTTCCATCTTTTCAGATAACTCCACCTTGTCCGCAATAGGTTGTGTAATTTTTGGTTTTTCTTTTATAGAAATAACTTTAACCGCATCCCCTTCAGTTAATTTAGTATCCGCTTGTATGTTAATTAATTTTATTTGAGTTAAGCCTCTTTCTTTTAATTGTTTTACTACAAATTCGGCATCTTCTTTTACATAATAATTTCCTAAATAGAAAAACTCGCTTTCATCTTCAAAATAACCGACTTTTATTTTTCCGATATCACCAAAAACTTCTTTAAATACTTCAGGATTATCTACCTGCCCTAATCGAATTTGATACTTCCCTTTTGGATTGGTTTTAATTAAGGGTTCCTTCTTTTCAGGGAATAGATTTTTTAATTGTTTACTGATATCTTCCTTTGGCTTTAGTTGATCATTTCTGTATGGATTAATTCTGTGATCTCCAGAAAAACGGATGATACTGGCATTTGATAATCCGCGTGGTTTTAAACGTTCTAATTGCTCAAGGGCAGCCTCGGTAGTTTCATAGGCACCTATGTAATAAATAGCTTCTCCATTGGGAGCAATTTCGCTGTAGGTATTTCCAACGTCTTCAAAAGCCTTAAAAAATATTTCAGGATTACTGACTTTAGGTAATTCTATTCTGAAATAATCACCTTTCAAATTGATGGTTTTGGAGCTTGCTGGCTTTTCTTTTTCAATTTGATTGACTTCCGTTTCAACCGGAACTTGTGCATCATTATATAGCAATTGAGCTTCTTGTTTTACGGCTTCAAATTGCACAACAGGCATGTCCTTTTTAAAGCCGCGCTCATTTAATTGCGGTATAAATTTGGATGCCGATTCTGCTGAATCAAAAAATCCAAAGTAATACCATAAACTCCCATCCGTTAGTTCAACACTTCTTACGTGTCCTAAATCTCTTAATACAATTTGGTATACTTGTGGGTTATCTACCAAAGGTAAAAGCAATACATAGTTGCCGCTTTCTGGCAATTTTTCAGGCAAATTATCCGGTATGAAGGGTTCAACCTTTTCATCAACCATTTTTGCTAAATTATCTTTTGTGTTGATCGTTTCTGTTTCGGGATTGGACTCTTCAATTGGTTTATTTTTCACGCCGGGTCGATCAGGATAGGAGGCTTTGACGGTTGATTCTTCTATGTCCGTATCAGTTTTTGTTGCTTCTGTAGTTTGTATGGCTTCATTAGTATTATCTACAGTCTCCTTTTTCTCTTCTTCACGTAGAGCTTGATCGTCCTTTTCCTCAATTAGTGCATCTTCAAATACCTCAATTTCGTATTCGTTCGGTGGGAGTTCCATTACTTTTCTACTAAAAGCCAAACTTTTGTTAGATAATTCACCGGTAATAGCTTGTTGCGAAACAGCAACTTCTTTTATTTCAATAGCAGGTTGTCTAAAAAAAGTGATTAAGGTAGGTTCAATTCCTTGTTTTTTTATTTTTTGATCAATTGTTTTGGTGCGTTGTATATTGTTATAATCCCCAACAAACTGTTGCGTTTCTCCTTCAATTTCAAGCTCACTAAAAACGCCATAGTTGCGAAATAATATTTTGTATGATTCGATATTGGCTACCTTTGGTAAGCGTATTTTAAAATGATTGCTCTCAACATTGGAGGTAATTATGGTATCTATTTCTACCGGTTGTGCATATGAAAGGCTACTGCAACTCATCCATAATACAAAGGCTACATATGTAAAAGTAACTTGTGGCATATAATTGATTTATAGTGGATATTTTATAACCGCGCTATGCAAATATATCAAAAAAGAAAAAGCGGATGTAGCTTACTTATTAATAAAGGTTAATATCCAAATTGGATTAACTTTTTTTTATGCTTTTTATGATGGTACGAGCGACAAAAGTTAGCATTTTAGCCCTGACAGCAGTGGTTATGCCATTTTGAACGGCAATTGAAGCGCAGGCAAAATGGCATTTGAACGGATGGCAGGACTACCCTTTCTACGAAATCATCTGTTTCGCTTCAAATAATTTTTTTGTTTATTACTTTTTAACTTGCTGTTGCATCTTTTGTATTCTACTAGAAGGTTTTACCGCTAACAAAATGCCCGGTAACAAAACTAAGTTGGCTAATAAGGATACGATTAAAGTAATGCAGGTCAACAAACCGAGATATATGGTGCCTTCGAAATTAGAGATTAAAAAGACCATAAAACCGCACAGCAAAATAATGGCGGTGTACAACATACTAACGCCTGTTTCTTCTAAAGCAACAAAAACGGTTTCTTGTACATTCCAATTATGCCGGTTGAGCTCTTGCCGGTATTTGGCGAGAAAGTGAATCGTAAAATCGACCGAAATACCAAAAGCGATGCTGAAAATTAAGACGGTTGCCGGTTTCAAATGAATTTGGAAAGCACCCATAATTGCCGCCGTAATTAGTAAGGGAATAATATTGGGTATAAACGCAATTAGCAACATACGCAAAGAGCGAAACAAAAATGCCATAATGAGTGCTATTAAAGCGAAAGCCACTAAAAGGCTATTGACCAAACCATCTACCAAAAACTGATAACCTTTTAAAGCCACCATGCTCGATCCGGTATAGATCACTTCGAAATCTTTATCGCCAATGGCTTCGTTCACCATTTTTTCTATACGATCCATTTTTTGGTTGAAAGCCATAGAGCCCACATCTTTCATTTGAAAATTAATACGGGCATAGCGTTGTTCTTTATCCATAAAGGCATCTAATAAAGAACTGTTTTCACCTCGTTCCATTTTACTTAAGTAAGAGAACACAAGATTTCTTTCCATACTATTGGGCAATTGATAGCGCGATGCTTTACCGCCATAATAGGCTTGCGTTGCCATTTTTACCCCTTCGGCAATGGAAAGGGCTTGCGTAATTTCAGGATCAGCAGCAATGCCTTTTTGAATTTTATCAATGATTTTTAAGGTACTTCCTTTAACTACCCTACCCTTTTTTTTCGTATCAATAACTAGCTCAAAAGGTACTACCCCAGTAAAGTTGTTTTGAAAGAAAAGCAGATCATTGTAGGCTTTCGTTTTTTTAGGCAAATCATCAAAAATGTAACCTTGAGATTTTAAGCGCAATAACCCAAACACTGCCGCTACAATAATCAACACACTAAACAGCCAAACTAATTTTTGATGTTTTACATTCACTTGTTTTAAGCCCTGTATAATGCGTTTAAATAATGCCGACTCTAAGTGAACAGTTGACGATCGTTTTGGTGGAGACAAATAACTTAAAATGCCGGGCAATACAATAATTGAAATGACAAAAACGGTTAAAATATTAATACCGGCAATAACGCCAAAGCGTTGAAGCATTTCACTTTTGGTAATAGAAAAAACACCAAAACCAATAGCGGTGGTGATGTTGGCATAAAAAACTACATTGCCAATTCGTTCAATTGCTTTGGCAAGTGCTCGCTGTTTTTTACCAAATTTTAAATATTCTAAGTGATATTTATTGATGAGATAAACACAGTTGGGTATGCCAATTATTACAATTAAAGTAGGTACAATGCCCAGCAATAAATCAATTTTATAGCCGAAAAATGCAATCATGCCAACTGCCCAAATAACTCCAATAGCTACTACCAACATAGGCAATAACACCGAGCTCACCGAGCGAAATAAAACAAATAGAATGAAGGCAACAATTAAAAAAGAGAGCATTAAAAACAAGCGCACTTCATCTGCCATTGTAGTGATGCGGTAATTACGCAAAAAAGGCATACCAGAGTAATGCAACTCAACCTGATATTTTTTAGAGAAGGCTTCGGTGGCTTCTAAAATTTCTTTTACCTTCTCAATTCTTCTTTCTGAGTTAAGGATGTCGGCATCAATTCCAACGGCGAGAATGGTGGCACCGGTAGAATCATTCAACAAGCGATTATCATAAAACTTCCATTGTTGGTACAATGTTCTTAAACTATCTGCTTCCATTTGGTTGTTGCAGGGTTTGCTCATTAAAGGGCTCAACTCAAAACGTTTGGCTTCTTTATTTTTACTTAGGTATACCGCATTAGCCACTGAAGTTACTGCGGTAACGCCTTCTATTGCTTTAATCGTCTCGCCGGTTTCATACCAATCATTAATAATATCTTTATCAAAAATATTGCTGTTTTGATATCCAACCACTAAGGTATTGGCATCATCGCCAAATTGATTTTTAAAAAATTGGAAGTCTTGAATGATTTTTTCTTCTTGCGGTATTATTTTTGGTAAATTATGTTCCATTTGAACACCGGTGGCTTGCCATGCCCAAAAAACAGTACATACAGCAATTAAAAGCAGTAGTATAAATTTGTATCGTAAAATAAAGGTTGCTAATCGAAGCCACATAGAGGGTGCAAATTAACAAAAACAAGTTGATAAAATTGGACCAGCTAATTTTTAAGACTTTTTATTCAAAAAAATGAGCTTTTGGCTTGATTATGTATTAATATTAGTGAATATATGCTATATCGAAAAAATTATCTTATTTTTTATGTTACGTTTACACGCATATTAGTCTTTAATTTAATTTATTAGCACCAATCTTCTAACACAATAATTCTTGAATTCAAATTATGAAGTCGATATTTTTCATCTTACAACTAATTTTTTGTTTCATTTTCACCACAGCAACTGCTAATTTAGAATTATCATTTAGTTATGAAAGAGGTTATTACCATACCGGTTTTCAATTAATCATCGCTTGCAACGATGCCAATGCGGTTATTAAATACAGTACCAATTTAGTCAAACCCGATATCAAAAGTGGACATATTTATTCTACACCGCTTTCTATTAACCAAAGTACGATTTTAAAAGTGATTGCCTACAACGTAAGCGACACTTCTAAATTGGTCACTCAATCTTACTTATTTATAAATGAAATTATTAATGAGAACAACTTATATCCCTACATCACCCAAAATCCGGTTTATGCTAACCAATTGGAAGATGCTTTTAAAGCGTTACCGGTTATTAGCTTAAGTTCTACTACAATTAATCATCAAGAGGATATTGAGCTTGAAACCGAAACGGCTGTTGAACTGTTTTTTCCCGATGAAAGCAGAAAAGGTTTTGTTATAAATAGTGGTATACAAACTTGGGGAGGTTCGCCAACAAATCCTAAAAAAAATTACCGCTTAGAATTCAAGAAAATATACGGACCTAAAAAATTAAATTATGATGTTTTTAAATCCGATAGCTATGATGACACGAATTACAACATAAAGCCTGCCGAAGAATTTGATGTGTTGCTGTTGAGATCGGGTAGTCAAGATGCGCTTAATTCAGAATTTGGCAATGAAAACTTAGCACAATATGTACGTAACCGGGTTATGTTTGATATGCAGATGGAGATGGGTTATGCTGTGCCACACGGCAGGTTTGTTCATGTTTTTGTAAATGGGCAATACAATGGGCAATATCATTTAACCGAACGACCTGATCCTGAATTTTTTGAAAGTTATTATGGTGGAGATGCCGATGAATATGAAGTATATAAAAGCGGTGAATATTGGAATGGCGAAGATTCTATTTGGACCACCATTGGCTACTATGCAAATTTTAGAACAACCACTACTATAGCAAACACAAATACCTATTTAGATTTAAATAATGCAGCAGATTATCTTTTGCTCATGTCGTATGCAGGAGGTTTCGATTGGTCGGAGGTAAATAATTGTATTTCGGGTGGCAGTATTTTACCAGCTGAGCTTAGCTATAAATTTTTACTATGGGATGTAGATTACTCCTTCGGAAATGGGGGTAATTTTCATCCGGGCAATGGTGGAGACTTAGACTATTTTAACGCTCCTTTATTAGAAGATGGACCCGTTCCTGATAATTTGATTAAACAATTAGAATTTAAATATATTTTATCAGATAGAATGGAATGCGCTTGTTATAATGATGGTATATTAAGCCCTAATATTATTGATGAGATGTATATGCACCGAATTAACCAAGTTCGAACTTCATTAATTGCAGAATCTGCCCGTTGGGGTGATCTTGATTTTTCCTATGTTGGTGGAAACAGTTTGTTACACATTCCAAAAGCAGCTTGGGATGTAAACGATGAATTTATGAAAGAATTGGACAGAGTAAGAAATGAGTATATCCCCTTTCGGACAGATAAAATGATTCAACATTATGTGGCAAAAGGTTTGGCTTCTGATTTGCTTGGGGTTGAGTTTAATCAATACGGCGGTTTGGTATCGAGTGGTTTTACGCTAAGCCTAACTAACAATAATATTGCAAGTGATATTTATTATACTTTAGATGGAACAGACCCAAGAGATGTGAAAGGCGTAATTTCAAGTACAGCAATTTTATATACCGGACCAATTACACTACCCGATGGTGTAGTTACGGTAAAAGCCAGAATTAGAGACACCAATCATACCAATACCAATATTAGAAAATGGTCGGCAATGTGTCCACGTACATTTTACGTAAATCAACAATATAAGAACTTAGTAATCAATGAAATTCATTATAACCCTACGGACAGTATTTACAACAATATACTTCCTGAAGACACTATAGATGGAAGAAACTTTGAATTTATTGAATTGAAAAATACCGGCAATGAAACGATTTATTTAAAAGATGTTACCCTTTCTAAAGGAGTAAATTACATGTTTGAAGATATTTCTATAGCACCCAACAACTTTATTGTATTGGCTGAAGATGAGCAACGGTTTACAGAAAAATACGGCTTCGCACCCAACGGAACGTTTAGCGGTAAGTTAGATAATGGCGGAGAAAAAATTTGGCTGACTAACCCTGTAGGAGCAATTATTGACAGTATTCGATATGACGATACCTTGCCTTGGGACACCATACCCGATTTTGGGCAATATTCTTTGGCTCTAATTAATGCAGAGGCAGATAACTATGATCCCTTAAATTGGAAAAAGCAAACTGTGCATTATACACCTGCAGCAGAAAATGAGTTTTGTCTTCCATTAATAAATGATGCAACAGTTGCCAATAACAGTTGCGCCGGATCGGACGATGCCTTCATCAGTAACAATATTTCAGGAGGTACGCCACCTTACTCTTATCAATGGAACAATGGAACCAATTCAGCATCAATTAATAATATAAGTCCGGGTAAGTATACCGTTCAAATAATTGATGCGCTAGGTTGTGCGTCTTATCAAATGTTTAATATTGAAGATGGTATACTTCCCTTCCAAATAGAAATTAATACGATCAATGCCTCTTCTATCCAATCTAACGATGGAGCAGCATTGGTTTCTGTATCTGGCAGTGATGGACCATTTAGCTACAATTGGTCTAATGGCAGCTCTAACGCCAACATCAATAATTTAGTTGCGGGTAATTATCAATTGACTGTTAGTGATGCCAATGGTTGCCGTGTGAATAACCAAGTGGTGATTGGAAGTTCAACTTGTGAAGCAACCATTACTCAATTCAATTATCCAACAATTGCCTCCGGTTTATTTCAGGCTAATAATTATGTACAATCCAATGGGTCGGTTCAAGCCAATTATGATGTCCATTTTAAAGCCACACAACTAATTGAGTTACTCAATAATTTTGAAGTAGAACACGGTGGCAGTTTTGAGGCTGTTATTAGTAGTTGTGATTAGTTTCCACACCATCATATTGCAATACTTAGAGATGCATAGCGCAGCCTCTGTCTATCAGTTAACGAACAGTCATTTAAACATCCGTGTTCAAAATAAACAGATGCTGAGCAAGCCTTTCCATTACATTCCAAGCCTTCTTAGTATGACGGAAAATGATGGTCTTACTTCTTATGGACTAACTCTCTTACTGAAAGCATATGCACCCTTACGCAAGACATGATCGTCTCGGTCCTACTTCTTATGGACTAACTCTCTTAGGCTTGGCAAATTTTGTTCATTGATTATCAACACTTTAGTATATGCAATTAACGTTCGATAACATATCATTTTAACATTTCGTTTTTGAACTTTTTTTAATGAAAAATTTTTAACGCTCTTTTTTCTTACAATAATTTTGATCTAATTTTAATGAAATAATGCTGCTCGTATGCATTAGGTAACCAACCTACAGCCTATGCAGCGCATAAAATTATTGTAATTTACTTCACTCAATATGTCAATGAACTGTTGTATAAATATATAAAAAATAATTAAAGCATTCAAAAAAAATGTTGCGAATGTATTGGCTTGTTATTAGACCTGACAGGTTTTTAAAACCTGTCAGGTCTAATGGATAGAAAACGGATGCACGTGATTTTTCAGCCTCGCCAAAAACCACTATTCTCAAAAAATCATCCTTTTCCGTAACTACAACAAATATATACTTTGTTATATTTGTGCTGATCAATCAAAACATTCAAGCGACCTGCCCCTTTCGTTTGTTAGCCATATAATATGTAGATGATTAAAAACAGCCACTTATAATATATTTATGGTACAAATTTTAAAAATTACATGAAGACAAAACTCTTTCTACTCCGCGGTTACGATTTAGAAATGTTGGAGATAAAAAAAATTCTGCTGGCTTATCAACAGCAACATAATAGTGCTATTGAATTAGTTGATAAGGAATTGACTTAGGGAGCTAAATTATAAAGCTACGGCACTTTTTTAAACCACTCGGAAAACTATGAAACTATTTATGGCATTGAATTAATAGAAGATGTTTGCCCTCCAAAAAATTATGTTGCTATTGATCATCATAACGAATTGGCACATTTGCCGGCAGCTATTATGCAAATACCCGAGCTGCTTAATATTGAGTTGAGCAGATGGCAACAATTAATTGCCGCTAACGATTGTGGTTACATTCCGGCAATGTTAAAAATGGATGCCTCCAATAACGAAATTGAAGCCATAAGAAAAGCCGACCGTAAAGCACAAGGCGTTACTGATATGATTAAAGCAAAGCAAGCCTACCACGGCGCAGGCGAAAACGGCTATTTAGGTTTTTGTGACTACGAGGAAGAATCTACCTTATTTGTTAAAAAAGTAATTGAATTAGTAGCTAATGGATAAAAACAAAATACAAAGTTACCATAATTTTTTGTTTCCCTTTAAATGGGAGTTAACGGGGCAATCGAAAAGAACACCCTTAGCGAAAAGAGCACCTGTTGAAGCCATTGAAAATAAAAAATTAGTTGACAGTAATTATTGGCAGAAACACGAATTTGATTTTAAAGTAGCCAATGATAGCCAAACTTATAACAACTATTTTTATTTTTACGAAGCCGTAAGAGATGTTTTAAACCTTGAACAGAATAAGGCAAAAAACAAGCAAGAGCATAACATAATAGCAGGTTTACAATATCAATATGTGCAGTTAAAAGAAAACTCAAAATATGTGATTCAGCTTAAAAGTGGAGAAAAATATGAACTGAACATTGAAGCAGTATTGCTCAACTTTTATGAAAACGGAGTGGGTGTGATTACCTTTCAATTGTACAATGAACCTGAAAAAGAGGAGACCAAACTGAAATTAGAAGACATTTTAAAAATCGATGATTACGGGAGGAGAGTTTGTCCTCAGTTTTTGGGTACTGAAAAAGGTAAACCATTTACTGATGCACCAAAAAACAATTTTTTGGCTAATTCAATTTTGAAATAGGTGAAGTTAGCAATGTGATGCAACTTTAAAGTGTACTTATTACGGTGTGTTTATAAATTGATTACCACTTTGGTTCAAAACTAAGCTCCTTCATGTTAGCGTTTAATTTCATTTCATCTAAAACATCAACGACTACTTTTTGCCAAATGAATTTTAAGGAAATATTGTTCTGATGGGCTTTTGTCCAAACGTCGATTAACACCAAGCAGTCATTAATGGGTATCGAGAAATAGTTTTGCAACAACAGCGTTTCCATCAGCGCTTTCATTTGTTTAGGTAAATTATAGTTGTCTATGCGTTTCATCTTTCTTGTCCAATTGAGTTCTTCTACAAATTCATAGGCTCCATTTGTCAGCTTTTTAATAAAACGCTCAAAACTAAGTGCCAAACTTGAGATTAACTGATAATTACCCAGGTTAAAATGTGCCATCATTTCAATGATTCTTGTTTTTAATACATTTTGTTGAATCCAATTGTCCGTAGTTTTTTGCTTATAAATACGATCTATCCACTGTAAACTTTCGTGATAATTTCCATTTAAAAAATGATACATAGCTAAATTTTCAAACATTAAAAATTGAAAATACGCAACATTGTTGTTTAGCAAAACATCGAGTTCTTTCATCAGTTGGCCTATTAAATTCTTTAACGAATCAAACGCTCCTTCAAGTAACAACACTTGAAAAGTGAAATGATACTTGAGCAAATTGGAACGATGCGTTAAACCGGAAGCACGTTTTTTAATAATGTCAAAATGCGGTAACCAATATTTTATTTCGTCAACAAACCAAAGCTGGTTGGCGTTGCTTAAGTGATTAATTAAAGAGCTAAGATCAGCCTCATCGTTATAACGCAAATTTTTTGGTAGATTAAGTTTAATGCTAAGATATTGGTGGGCAGTTCGCAAAGATTCAACAGGTTGATCTTTGAGGTAAAACAACCGGTCAACAGATAAGGTATAAAATAATTTAAAGGTAGTACGACCGGTTTCAAAAGCCGGTTTTAACTGTTCTAATTCATTTTCAATTACTTCGGTTTCTTTTGTAAAATCGCGATTAGGGTTTAACTGTTTTTCACGAACATATTGATTAATCGTATTATTGAGTGAAAACACCACCAGCTCTTCATCTAATTTTTTTAAAAGGCTTCTTCGTTCTTTAGTGATGCGATTCAGGTCACTAATTTCATCTTTTTGCATTTGCCTTGCCACCAAATTATACTCATAAGCACCAAGTGTGTATAAGTGTAACAAAAACTCCCGTTCTTCCATAAACTTACGGGCACGTTTAATTTGCCGTTCGCAATGCCGGTATAATTTCTTCTGAAACAATACCCTAATTTCACCCAACATCGCTTCTGCTAAAAAATAATCTTGCTTTTTGGTATGATAGTTAACCAAGCTTGAAAGCAGCAAACTATTTAGATAATTTAACGATACCGGCAAGTGTTTCATAAACTTTTCTTTCGCAAACTTACGCCTAAGTCGCTCTGCATCATATTGCGGCATTTTATCCAGTTCATTAAACAGCTTCAAATAATTGGTGGGCTCACCTTTTTCTGATTGGTAAGAAAGATATCGCTTAAAGTGGATTTTCTCGGTCTTATCCAACGACTTGATTAATTCGAAACAAAGGGGTACGCTTGGCATACTTAAAAATACAACAATTATTATAGTAAGCCAACTGTATTGTTTGTTTAATTTTTTATGGTGATAAAATTATGATTATCAATTATTTAAGTTGGATGACACTCCGTAGCTTTTATAATTTGATTTAAATTTTTGTCATGCCAAATACAAATTTTTATCCCATTTTTGTACTTGTATTTGTTTACTAAGAATAGCATATTTCTTATAAGCACCTAAAAATTACAACAGTAAAACTCAAGTTTATTAACATAAATAAAACTACAATGATAACGATTAACTTTACCAGCATTAAACACAATTCATTAAATGAAGGGGCTGTTGCAGGCAACTTCAGACTTAAATTTAGCATCGGAAACAGTATAAGTAATAATATCGATGTTAACCTAACCATTCCTGATAATGCGAATAGCCGTATTATAACTAAGGAGATTCCGGTAGGTGTAATTGATAACGATTCTAATTTAAATGGCAACTTGGTGTTAAGTATTGAACCCATAAGAAGAATGATAGGTGGTTTAACTAGTACTAGTTCTTTTAATAAAACATCAATAAACAATTGGCAATCTGGAGCACCTTTTGAAAAATCAATCACTATTAGTAATGGTGTAAAAACCTCAACTATAATTGTGAAGGGAGCTGTTTTAACAAATAGGCTTAATATGGCACTTAGTAGTAACTTCACTACCTAGCATTGGTAAATTTATTTTTTCAGTATTCCTTAATGTATTGAACGGCTTTTCATCTTATTATTTTAAGAGTTGAAAATCGCCGGTTTTATTGACTTTATATTTATCAAAATTAGTTTAAACATTTTATCACATTAAAACTGATGTGTAGAGAGTACTATGCCCAAAAACAAAATAACTATTAATTATAATATTTTTTAAATTTCTAAATATTTTTAAAATGAAAACGAAAACGATTTTATTATCTATGGCAAGTTTTATTGTCTATTCACAATTTTCACTTGCACAAGTAATTACTTCTGGTGGAAACGGCAGTGATCCACCCATTCAAAAAGTACGTGTTGAAACCGACGAAGTATCATTTTGCGAAGATGAGGAAGAAAAAGCAGTAATTAGGTTTAACGGACAAGATTTGGTGATTGATAACAATGAAGCCAATGGTGATACCTATCTCGCAGCTGAATTGGATGTTACAGTAACTGCGCGAAACAATGCCATCATTACTGGTAATGATAATGTTTATTTAGCAACTGGTCCCAATCTTGGTACAACCCGTTTGTTTATCAACACAGATGGAGAAGTTGGTATAGGAACAACTAATCCTGCTACCAAACTTCACGTAATTGGAGGTACTGATGTTAACGCATCGGTTGGCGGTTATCTTCAGTTGGGTAGTTCTTCATCTGCTAATTTAAGCTTTGATACTAATGAAATTCAAGCAAGAAGTAATGGTGCAGCAAGTAGTTTGTTTTTGCAAAATGGAGGTGGATTACTGGACATTGGAGGCGACACTGATATTGACGGAGAGTTGACGCTTCGCAGCAATGGCGGAACTTTTAAATTGAGAACTGCACCGCCAGGAAGTGCAACGGGTGATTTGCAATTTGTTGGGGATGGTACCACCCACATGTCAATTGATGATGAAAATGGTTTTGTAGGGATAGGAACAAGCAACCCAGCAGTAAAACTTAACATAACCGGAGGTTCAGATGCAGAACCGGATAACGAAAATGGCTATTTACAGTTAGGTCCGATTGATAGTCAAAATGTAGTAATGGATGATAATGAAATTATGGCTCGTAATAATGGTGCTGGAGCCGATTTGTCTATACAACGGGAGGGCGGAAATTTATTACTATGCGGAACGGAAGACGGCAGTGTTGGAATTGGTGTTTTAAATTCAAATAATATACCGGCTGGTTATTTACTTGCGGTAGATGGCAGAATAATAGCCGAAGAAGTTCGTGTAGAACTATCGGGCAATTGGCCAGATTATGTTTTTGAGGAAGGTTATGATTTGCCCTGCATTGATGAATTAGCTCATTTTATTGATGAAAATGGACATTTGCCTGGCATACCTTCTGCTAAAGAAATTGAAGAACGGGGCTTAAATATGGGTGATATGCAAAAGCGAATGATAGAAAAAATTGAAGAATTGAGTTTGTATATAATTCAAATAGAAAAACGAATTAAAGACCTTGAAAACTAATACAATATGAAAAAGCAATTGATATCGTCGTTGTTGATAATTGTAACATTGTATTCACTTACGGCTCAAGAAGTTTTTAAGTTGAATGATAATGCTGATTATTCTTCTAACGAAAAGTATAATAATTCGAAAGTTGTTACTGTTGATTTTATGAAGTTAAAACTCGCTATCCAACAGCATGAAACTGTTCTATTTAATATTGATGATATAGTCAATCAGGTAGTGTATTTTGAGCAAGTCAATATTATCGGAGCGAATTATACAGCAACAACTAATGGAAATCAAAAAGTGAAATTGGATGCCTATAGCCAAAATTTAATAGTGAAAAGCGCAGAGACACAACAGCAAATTGGAAGATTGAATGTACAACAGGAATCATTGCAAGGTTTATTTTTTATAAACAACAAAAAGTATAGCTTACACAAAGTTGATAGTCCAATTCTAAATACCAATCAATATATGTTTACTGCCTTAGAAAACCATACATCTCCAGTTTCACTGCTTTGTGAGGTAGTTGTTGATGAGCATCTTCAAGATAACACAGCTTTGTATAAAAGTAACGGTGTTGCTGCTTGTTATGTAATTGAAGTAGCTACCGAAGCCGATTACGAATTGTACCTCAAATATGGTAGTGATGTAAATACCACTTTGCAACGGATAGTTGATCAGTTTAATTTAGTAGAAGGTATTTATCAAAACAGTGGTATTGATTTAAGTTTTGCCCTAGTTTATCAAAATGTATGGAGTACTGTTAACGATCCGTATGTTGAGGATGAGCGTTTTGCCATGCGAAACGAATTTAGAGATGTTTGGAATAATGCCGCCAACGGGTTTTCTACTATCCATCGAGATGTAAGTTATATGGTTTCAGGTAAAACAGGTACTGGAGGTGGTGCGGCTTTTAGTGGCGCTGGTAACTCTGCCAATGCCTATGCAGTTGGGCAGGAATTTAGCGATGCCACTCCTGTAAACGAACATTTGATAGCACACGAAATAGGTCATACTTTGTCTGCTGGTCACGATTCTGGTGGTGATTGCCTTGGTGGGGATAACCGGCCCAACGACGGTACGATGTGTTCTTATGTGGGCTTTGGTGGTTTTTCTTTCAGTTCAGTCAATCAAATATCGAATTATTTAAACAACAACAGTTCATTATTTACTGTACCACTAAATACAAGTGATTTAATTGGAGGAACCATTACGAATACGGCTTCATATACAGCTAGCAATCAAATAATTTTAGGGCGGCAAATCAGCAATTCGGGTTATGTAAAAGCCATTGCTGGCAGAAGAGTGATGCTTGATCCCGGCTTTCGAGCAAGCAACGGATCATTTTTTGAAGCAATTATCAATCCCAATATGAATAGCTGCGACTAAAAAAGCGCATCTAAAAATTTACCAAATACCTATAGAATAAGGGGAGTTTATGCTCTCCTTGTTTTTTCATATTTTAAAAAATAAAAATGAAAAATGAACAAATATCAAACGGCAAAGTAAACTTGAAGATTTTTGATTGTTTAGGCACAAGTTCAGCCAAACAAAAAGACAACATTTGCAAGCAGCTAACCGGATTTATTGATGCTAATTTGAAGCACAAGCTGCTATAAAATAAAAGCTATTTTTAACCAATGAGCCGTAAATACAAATTCAACAATCCAGAAGGCCTTTACTTTATCAGTGTTGCCACCGTTGGCTGGATAGATGTTTTTACCAGAAACACTTATAAAGATATGGTAGTAGAAAGCCTGAAATATTGCCACAAAGAAAAAGGTTTGATGTTGTTTGCTTTATTGATAAGAAGTAAGCGTTCAGATTTTCTTTCGGGCAACTGCATTTCAATAAGTAAAATATGCTGTATCTTTAACAAAAATTAAACAATGGAAATAACCACAAAAGCAGATTTTAAAAATAATATCGATCAGTACATCAATCAAGTATGTAATGATGCAGAAACCTTAATTGTAAATGCCGAAGAAGGGAAAAACGTGGTAGTCACGTCTTTAGATGAATATAATGCCTGGCAAGTGACCGCACAAGATGCAGAACAACTTTCAATAATTTAACCAATGGCTTTTCAGCATCTTCAAAAAAAGAATGGATAACCGAATTACAGCCATCACAGCATAAATCTTTGAAGCATTTACCTTACAATAAAAATGAAAGAATAAAAGTAAGATTTTTAAAAGTAGAATTAGAAAGTGGAGAAACAGAAATACTGATGACATCCTTGTTAAAAAAAAAGTATCCAACTAATGAATTTAAGGTACTATATTTTCAACGTTGGGGAGTAGAAACATTTTATGACCGATTTAAAAACTTAATAGAAGTAGAGCGGTTTTCTGGAAAGAATCATCAGTTTATTCAACAAGAATTTAACTGCGCCTTGTACATCAGTAATATGCAAACCATCCTTACACAAGATATAGATGTTGAAAAACAAGTAAAAGCC
>CALHDG010000284.1 GCA_938023075.1 uncultured Chitinophagales bacterium | reverse complement strand
CACAACATTTACGACCGTATTTTCCGCGAAAATGCCAAACAAATTTTTGTTGCCTTAATTCAACATTTGTATCAGTTAGATGTAAAAAGCTTTCGCATATTAAATCCGAAATTCCCCAGCACCTCCGATAATGAGGTGGACCATCTGTATCACATCATACCAAACAAAGGAACCGAATATATTGTACACGTCGAATTTCAAGCTGCCAACGACCCCGAAATGTTAACACGCATGCAAGAATACCACGCCAAAATTTATAAACAATACAAACTTCCGGTTAGGCCTTTGGTACTAAATTTGGGCGATAAGCCATTTACTGCTCCAACCCAACTAAAAAAAGATGAAATATTTACAGGCTATGATGTGATTGATTTGTTCAGCTTGTCTACCGAACTATTGCTGAGCTTTCAAATGCCGGGCGCAGTTATTTTGGCGATATTAAGCAACTACCCTAAAGAGCAATTAGACACTGTGCTTGGTGCTATCGTAAAAAAACTGAGAACACTTGTAAAAACAGAAAATGAAATGAATCGTTTTGTGAACCAGTTGTTTTATTTGTCAAGATTGCGTAAATTTGAACAACAAACCAAACAAAAATTAGACGAAATGCTAATTGAAATTGACATAAAAGAGGATTATTTTTATAGAGAAGGTAGAGAAGAAGGTGCGTTAATATTATCCTTGCATCACAAAGGAGAATCAGCAAAAGCTATAGCAGATAAGTTAGATATTAGTGTTTCGCAAGTTCAATCTATTATTGAAAAGTATGCTTCTGAAGATTAGCAAGGAATACAAAGAAAGTTAGGTAAAATGCCAATAAAAATTAATATAAAAGAGGATTATTTTTACAAGCAAGGCTACAGAGATGGTATAGAGGAAGTTAGAAAAGAAAGAATGGCAGAAGGTATAGATTTGGGTGCCAAAATAATGGCATTAAACCTCAAAGGCTGTTCCATAGAAACGATTGCGAAAAAATCAGGTGTAAGTGCATCAAAAATTCAATCTTTAATTAATCTTCATTATGAAGATTAGAAAGACTTGTAAAAAATAAACCATGCACCAAACCATCTTAACCTTCCCAGAAATAAACCTCCGCCAAAGCGACGGACACAAACTGCGTGGCTACTTTGCCGAAACTTTTGGGCAACAATCCGACTTGTTTCATAACCATCAAAGCGATGGAAAAACGATTTACCGCTACCCGCTCATTCAATATAAAGTGGTGCATAAACATCCTATGGTAGTGGGCATTAACGAAGGGGCGCAACTGATTACCAACCGTTTTTTAAGCCTTAAAGAAATTGTGATTAATGAAAAGCAATATCCTCTCCACCAAAAAAACCTGAAAAGCGAAACGATAGAAGTGGCTATTCATAACGATTTATTTACTTACCAATTTGTTACGCCTTGGTTGGCATTAAATCAACTCAACCATCAAAACTATCAACAAGCCGATGAAGAAGCTAAACGCAAACTGCTTAAAAAAACGCTTACCGGTAATTTGCTGACTTGCGCCAGCGGCTTAGGCTATCGGCTCGCGCAACAACTGTTGGTCAATTTGGTGGTTCAGCCCATTACTATCAATTTTAAAAACCAAAAAATGACGGGCTTTAAAGGCAGCTTCACCACTAACTTAAGGCTGCCCAACTTTGTGGGTATCGGCAAATCGCCGGCGCGCGGTTTTGGTACCATTCAACTACAAAACTAATTTAAACTAATTTTTGTAAATTTGAAAGCGACTTGTATTTCAACAGAATAGCATGAAATTTGTAGATGTAAAAAATGATGTAGCTTTTCGTAAAATTTTTGGTAATAGCCAAAAAAAAGAAATCCTCATCTCCTTTTTAAATGCTATTTTAAAATTAGATGTTGAGGAACAACTGCTTAAGCTGAAATTTTTAAATTACTTGCATTTACTTAGAGTGCCTGGCGAAAACGCTACAATTATTGATGTTGAAGCAACTGATAAAAAAGGCAAGCAATATATAATTGAATTACAATTTACCAGTAAACACGGTTTTGAGAAACACATCAACTATTACGCTTGTTCCGATTATGCAGCTGAAATAGATAGCCGGCAAACATATGCGCTTATTAAACCCACTCACTTTATCGGCATTTTAGATTTTCCTTTTTTCGATAGTCCGCATTATTTGTCGCATCATATTATTGTAAACGGAGAAACCTATGAACATAAATTAAAAGATATTCAGTTTGCATTTATTGAGCTAAAGAAATTTCATCTTACAGAAAAAGATTTAAAAACCTTAATTGAAAAGTGGGTCTTTTTTATAAAAAATGCAGCAAGTTTAGCAATGATACCCAAGCACGTAAATGATGATGGACTAAAAGAAGCTTACCAAGATGCTGACAAACACAGTTGGAACAAAGAAGAATTAAGAGCTTACGACAATGCTTCCATTGCTATACAAGATGCGAGGGGAAAGTTGGAAGCCGCTAAAAAAGAAGGAAAACAGGAAACGCAAGAATATGTAATTAAAAAAGGTTGGCAGAAGAATATGCCGGTTGAAGAAATTGCCGAGTTGGTAGATTTAACTGTTGCCGAAATAACGGCTATTATTAATCAACTAAAAAATGACGGGCTTTAAAGGCAGCTTCACCACTAACTTAAGGTTGCCCAACTTTGTGGGTATCGGCAAATCGCCGGCGCGGGGTTTTGGCACTTTTAAAATGTAGCAATAGAATAAACCCAAATAAATTCTAATTTAATTCAACTATCTTTGAAGTAAGAAATATGGAAATCAAAAATCATATAGAATCAAATCCAGAAATAATGCTTGGCAAGCCCCTTGTTAAAGGAACGAGAATAACCGTAGAAATAATTTTGAGAAAACTATCCGATGGTTTTTCTAAAGAGGATATTCTGCAAATGTATCCTCATATTAAAACCGATGATATACAAGCCTGTATTGCTTATGCAGCAGAAGTTATTCAATCAGAAAAAGTGATTAAGGAATGATGAGAAAATAAATTTACCATTTATGATAAAGGAATTTTTTGATAGACGAGGCGAAAAACGCAGTCTTAGTGGGGCTAAGACGAGGCTTTTCAACGAAGTATATCGAAAAATTGCAAAGTCAGAATGTAAATTTATTTTTTTCTTATTCCTAAAGCAGTATAGTGAATGTTCTGGCAGATGAGGGGTTTAATGGAAACTTAGTTAGAGGTTTACGAAATAAAGGATTTGTTGTTGAGTGGATTTTAGAACTTAACCCTGGTATTACTGACTTAAAAGTGATTGAGTATGCTAAGGTAAATAAACAAATTCTTTTAACCGAAGATAAAGATTTTGGAGAATGGATTTTTGCACATCAAATAAAGGGATTGACCATAATTTTTGTTCGCTATAAAGCAGATGAAATTCTTTTTATTGCTCAAAACTTAAATCAAATTCTTTATGAATTAAAACCAATGGCAGAAAGGGAGCATGAATTTATTACAATAACCAGCAATAAAATTCGGCGAAGAAAAATATAATTTATGTAGCTTTATGGAATAAATTTTATCCATTATCTAACCATTTTAAATGGGTATTACATTAACCAAAAAATTATGCAACTACATTTAAACACATACGGAACTTACCTGCATGTAAAAGATGATATGTTTGAAATAAAAATCAAGCAAGAAGATGGTAAGGTGGAGAAGCATCCGATAGCAGCACATAAAGTAAAAAGCATTTGGATAGGGCAGGGAATTGCACTTTCGAGCGATGCGATAAAGTTGGCACTTACACACAATATTGATATTGTATTGTTAGAAAGGGACGGACATCCGTTGGGCAGATTTTGGCACAGTAAGTTGGGCAGCACCACCAAAATACGAAAAAAGCAATTGATTATCAGCGATAATGATTATGGCTTAAAAGTGATTAAAAAATGGTTGAGCGAAAAAATTAATAATCAAATTAGCTTTTATAAAGAATTGAAAAAGCACCGGCAGAAACATGAAGATTTACTAAACGAAAGTATTGCCAAAGCTGGTGAGTATATCGATAAAATTGAAGCTTTAGAGGGTTTTTCTACCAACGAAGTAGCCGACCAATTGCGCGCTTTTGAAGGCAATGCCGGTAGAATTTATTTTCAAACTTTGAGCAAGCTGCTGCCCGAACAATATCAATTTGCTAAACGGAGTTTCCGCCCGGCTGAAGACCCTTTTAATGCCTTTTTAAATTATGCTTATGGTATTTTATATGCGAGGGTAACGAGGGTTTTAACGCTTGCCGGTTTAGATGAATATATTGGTATTTTGCACAGAGATGATTACAACCATAAAAGTATGGTGTACGATTTTATTGAACCGTTCCGCATTTTTGCCGAAGCGCCGGTTTATCGGTTGTTTTCGGGTAAAAAGGTAAAAATTGAACATACCGAAAAAATTGAAAATGGATATACACTTGTAAAGCCGGGCAAAGAGTTGCTGATTAACTCGTTTAATAAATATTTTGAAGAAGATAAAGTGCGGTATAAAAACAAAAACCAAAGTCGCCAAAATATTATGCAATTAAAGGCGCACGAGTTTGCTAACGAAATTTTAAACATATGATAGCTTGGGTTTTATACGATATAGAAAAGGATAAAGCACGAACGAAAGTGGCTAAATATTGCAAACAAGCTGGCTTGTATCGGGTGCAGTATAGTTGTTTTTTGGGTACGGTAAATGCCAATGAGTTAGATACTTTACAATTGCAAATTGAGGAATTGATTAATAAAGATAAAGATAAGGTATATATTTTTCAGATGACGAAAAAGGAATTGAAACAAAGTATTTTGATGGGGCAAGCGTTTGATAAGAAGATGGTGACGGATGAGGTTAGGGCGTTGTTTTTTTAGAGAACAACTTCTGAAATCAAAAATCGGTGTTCAATATTCGATATTCAAAAGAGAAGTTGTATTATTGAATAATGAATATCAATTAACGAATGCTGAAGTTTTTATTGAACACCGAATATTGATTAACGAATGTAGATTTTAGAACAAAAGCAAACTTCTAAAAT
>CALHDG010000283.1 GCA_938023075.1 uncultured Chitinophagales bacterium | reverse complement strand
ACTCTAATCATATCTGGGTTAGAGTAGAGGAATAGGGTTGTGTCTTTTGGGTTTGGATTTTGGAAGATGTTTTCTATTCGGAAGTTGTTGGTTAGGTTGATTAAGGCTTTTTGGTAGTGGAGAAGTGCGGTGTCGAATTGTTGCAGAGCGGTGTAAGCGTCAGCAAGATTCTCGTATGGAGGTGAATAAAAGTAGTTTGTGTTGGTTCCATAATAATCTTTATGCAAATTCAACGATATTTTCAATGTATCAATTGCTGCATTCAAGGAGCTACCTGATTGGTGCAAATATTTATTTTTATATAAAATTCCAATATTATTTAAAACTGTTGCTCTTTCCAAAGTATCTTGCCCTACCGACGAAATAATTAGTTTATAAAAGTGAAGCGATTTATTAAAATTTTTCAAATGCGCATAAGCTTCTGCTAAATTAAATAATGCATATATTTCATTAGATTTATCTGTACCTGTTTTGTAAACCTCATTTGCATATTCAATTGCACTATTGACATTATTTGTATTTTTGGTGCGAATTAATGTATTGGCTACATCCATTTTTGCATAATTAAGATTGTAGGTATCCGTTTTGATATTATCCTTTGCTGCTAATTTTCCAAAATCAATTGCATTTTCATAATCTCCAATTTCAGCATAGCTGTTGCCTAATGTTCGATAAATGTTTACAGAATCTAAATTTTCTTTAAATCCCGGCTCATAAAGAGACTTGGTTAAATTACGTATAGCAAGTTCATATTGTCCTAATTCAAAATAATTTATGCCCAAATTTAAATAGTTTAACCAGAGCAAATTATCATTAAAGGTAATTCTTAATTGTTTTGCTTTTTTATAAAAATTAATGGATTCAATTAGATTATTATGAATGTAATAATTACGCGCTATTTGATGATAGCAGCAGGCTAATAGAGCAGTGTCTTTTATTTCGCTGTTTTGTATAAGCCTTAAAGTATACTTAATCTGTTCTTGGCTTAGTTCATTATTATTCAACCTTTCACAAGTATAACCCATATCATCATTAAATGTTGATACAATGGGTAATGGCTGTGAGCATAATACATTAAGTTTGCAAAAAAATAGAAATACGCTAAGAATTATTTGGTGATTGATATAGTACATTTAACAACTGAATTTTAAAAAGCTAACTTTTTGCAATTATAGAAATAATTTTGCAAAAACAGGCATGTAGAACTTCTTAGGAGTCATTAGAAGTATTGAATTTAAAATTTCATTGTTTATAGTGAGTATGAAGCAAAAATGAGAGATCTTGCAAAAACCACTAACTACCTTTTAATTGGTTAAAGCAAGATCTCTCATTCCTTAGTAAGCAGCAAGTATTATTGAATAATAAATTTCTGTGTGTAGCTATTATTTTCAGTTTTAATTTTAACAAAATACATTCCTTTAGAAAAATGGCTTATATCAAAATCAAACAATTGATCGTTAAAGGGAATATCAAATAATTGTAAAAGACTTTTTCCTTGCAAAGTCAATATATCAATTGATTTTATTTGCTGTTTAGCAGATATAAATTCAATAAATAACTGTTCATTAGCAGGATTTGGATATACTTTTACTGCATCAACATTTAATATTGTTCTATTGTTAGAACAAACTCCATTGGTATTGATACAAAAATTTTCCCAGTCAGCATCAAAATTATTTCCAGTGCTTATACTGCTATTGCCTTTAAATTGAGATGACCTTAATTGATCACAAAGTGAGATTAGATCAGGTTCATAACATCCAGATAAATCATTATTATTAATTTTGAGTAAGATTAATTTACTTAGTTGTGTAAATTCCTCAGGTATCTTCCCTTGAAATTTATTATTATCTAACAATAGATACTTTAACTGCTCCAACTGATTAATTGTAGCTGGAATTTCTCCACTTAGTTGATTATAAGATAAATATAATCTTTCTAAATTAGTTAGTGCTCCAATTTCGGCTGGGATGGAACCGCTTAAATTATTAGCTGATAAAATTATATGTTTAATATTGTTTAGTTTACTCAACGCAGCCGGAATTTCACCATTTAAATTATTGGCAGCTAAGTACAGGTCACGTAATTCAGTTAAACCTGTAATTTCTTTTGGAATAGGACCTGTTAAATTGTTATTATACAAATTAATACCTGCTACTCTTCCATTTTCATGGAGTTGCACACCATATAGATTCTCAAAATTGCAATCATCTGGCATGGTATTTTGGTTTACCAAATTCCAATTGTCATTTCTTTTCCAGTTATCCCCTTCGGTATGGTTGTATAATGCTTTTAATGCAAGCCAATCGGCGTAAACACAATTGCAGGTACTATTTTCGCAAGAGCCGTCATCAAAAGTTGCAAACTCATAGTAATTACAGCTATTCGGGTCGGTGCAACCACCAATTTGTGATTCTTTCAATTGTACCTTTAGTTGCTTACCGGTACTTGTAAAGTCTCTAATTGATTCATTGTCAACCAAATGATCTTGTTCAAAATCATCCCATATTTCCAAAAAAGGCCTGTTTCTGTTTGAAGCAATTTCTAAAGCCAGTTCTTTGGTTACTAAGTAGGTAGCCATTGAAGTGCCACTTGCCACTACATCCAATCCTTCTAAACCATAGCTATGAATGTTTTCGCCATAAGCTGCAAGCGTTGTTGCACCTTTGCCAAAATTAGAAAACTGGCTTAAGGTATTGGTTGTGTCAATTGAAGCAACTGAAATCACATTAGTATAGCGATGCAAATCTTCTTGTACATTACCGAGTTCATCCTTTGTTTCTAAAGTAAAATATTGTCCTGAATAGTAGGCTGGATAATGTGGTAAACTATCAATATTAAGGGTATCATTACCAGCGGCAGTTACAATAAAAATTCCTTTTTCATATGCTGTTAAGATAGCATTTTCTAATATTTCTGATGGCTGTCCTTGATAACTGGCACTAATGTTAATCACATCTGCATTATGATCTATTGCATGGTATACAGCACATGTTAAATTAAACAAATTACCTTCTCCGTTTTTGTCAAATACCTTTAAAGGTACTATTTTAAGGTTGAGGTTTTCATTTAAATTTTCTATAATACTATGATAACCAAATGTTCCATGCCAAAGATCATCCTGATAGTTGGTTGATATAAATACATCTGTAGAATCGGTATTAACATACCCATATCCAGATCCCTTATCAATACCATAACAACTATCAACAGGCGCATTAGGCATTAAGAATGAAGTCTCATTTAAACTTAAACTATCAATACCTGAATCTAAAATGAATATGTTTACACTATCAGGATAGATTTCATTGGTTGGTTCACTAAGCACCGTAAAAGCTTTAGAGAGGCTATTATTTTCTTCAATAGTAAACTTATTATTAAACCCTCCTCTTGTTTCGCTCTTTCTTTTAACCCTCGCATATTTTTGATCAATTTCTATTAAAGCTGTTACTGCATCTTCAGTGCTTGGAAATTGCCATAAATGTAATTCTCTTTCGCAGTCGCAAGATTTTTCTACTGTACCGCCATTTGGGTATAAAATATCTTCTTTATATTCTTCAGTATCTTTTGCATGGTCAAACTCTACCATTATTTGATCGTATTCTACGGGTTGTCCAAATAAATCGTAGCCTTTTACAATTACATAGATAGGCTCAGAAATTAGCTCAAAACTATAAGGAAACTGATCCGTATTAAGAAACTCATCATTGTAAGGAGGTCCGCCACTAGAAGGCGACTCGCCACCAGAAGGCGACTCGCTACCGGGAGGCGACTCGCTACCGGGAGGAGACTCATCACGAGTAGGAAACTCACCACTGTTAGGCAAACAATTACTGAAATAAATACGAAGGGTATAAACTCCTGCGTTTTCAACTTGTACATTTTCTATGCTTAAGGTAGGTTTAGTTGCTCCAGCAATTGAAATGCCATTTTGAAACCATTGATAATAGGTATCACCACTCCAAGGATAACCAATATCTAATAATAAGTTTCTGCTAGTAGCAATAGTATCGAATATATTGCTTTGAATAGAATTATAATTTGTTGGGCGGTATAACTGGGGGAAAAACTTAAAAGCATTTTGTAGATTGTTATATTCAAAATTTGTCTTAATATCTTGACAAGAAAAGCAGTTGTGATCTATTCTATGCAAAACCGGACTTAAACCACTAATGGTTTTTGGTAAGATAGGAACTGTACCACTTAATTCATTATTATTAAGATATAAAATATTTAAACTTTCAATCGTTCCCAGTTCAGTTGGGATGCTACCACATAAATTGTTGTAAGCCAAACCCAACTCTATTAAATTAGTTAAGCCGCCCAATTGAGCAGGAATACTTTCACTTAGCCGATTTTTTGATAATTTTAATGTTGTTAAATTACTTAGGTTGCTTAATTCAACTGGAATTGCCCCACTTAAATTATTGTTATCTAAATTTAAATAAGTTAATTGAGTTAAATTACCCAACACTGCAAGAATATTGCCACCAAGTATATTGTTGCCCAAATTCAAGCTTTTCAAACTGCTTAAGTTAACCAGTTCTGGCGGAATGCCATCAGTGAGTGCATTGTAACTCAAATTTAAGTAGGTTAAATTACTTAAGCTGCTTAGTTGTGCGGGTATATTTCCACTAAGATCATTATTACTCAAATTTAAGTCTGTCAAATTGCTTAAGTTACTTAGTTGTAAAGGAATTTTACCGTTGAAGGCATTACCACTTAACTTCAATTTTGTTAAATCTTTTAAATTGGAAAGTTCAATTAAAATGGCTCCGCTAAGATCATTTCTGGATAAATCCAATTCTTTTAACTTGCTTAGGTTACCCAGTTGAACGGGTATAATCCCACTAAGCTCATTAGCGTACAAGACCAGATGAGTCAAATTACTTAAATCGCCAATTTCAGCAGGTATATTACCCTTGAGTTGATTGAAGCCCATTGTCAAACGATCAACTCTTCCACTTTCATCTATACTTACGCCATACAATTCTTCTAAATTGCAATTCGTACTTGGAGTACTTTCATTGTCAATCATTACATTCCAACCAGCTCTGTTTTTCCAATTATCCCCATCCGTACTTTCATACAAAGCTTTCAGAGCCGTCCAATCATCAATATGGCATTGCGCCTGTATTTGCTTATTATTGAAGCCAATAAATAATAGGATGAAACTAATGGTAATTAATTTTGATTTTTTTAATGTTAACATTTTAAAGCGTTATGGTTAATTAAAATTTTGAGTTTTATGTTACAATAAGGTGGTTGCTAAATGTAAACTGTTCAATTATTAAACAAGCGTTAAATATTGGCTTGTTTTGGGTACTTTGAGTTTGGTATTGATTAGTAGCAAAATTAGAATAGACATTAGGGTAATTCTTCATGATAATCCGCAGTTTTAAAAAGTCATTGTTTTCATTTGTTTTTCGTATTTAATTTTAGTGTATTATCTGTAATTGTTTAAGACCAAATAAATGAATGTTTTTTAGGAGATCAATCTCTATTTATAGATGCTTTAACAAAAGCGAGGGTTGTTTCTTTTGTAAGGGTCGTAAGAGTCGTTTGTATTTCATTAAGCCAAACATATAAATTATAGTTTTGTGTATTAGATGACTGGAGAAATTACTTTTTTTATTTTTATTAATAAAAACTGCCCGGCTTTAAATTAACACCGGACAGTTTCTGTTATAAGCATAGCCAGGGGTAGCTTGGTTTACTCATCTCCTTCAAATAAGATCACCGTTTTTAATAATTCGCATAGTAGTTTTGCTTGCATTGAGTGTTATTGTTTTCATATTTAATAGTAATAAAAAACAATCAAGCTGGGGTAAAGCCTGATTGTTTAACACCCTTGCCTATATAATTTCCCACAGTCGTTACCAAAGGTAATCCTATACGCAGCAGAACCACTCATTTTAACTTGCAATTGATCAGAACTTCCACCACAGTAAATTGTACACTTCCTATTACACTTATTATCATTCTTTTTATAGGAATAGCCAGTGTTCCATGATTTTTTTTGCCAAATTTCTGCTCTGACACATCCAAAGAATCTTTCTATCACGACATTATTAGCTGAGCTCCAAAACATCTTGCTTCCCGACGAACGACTGGAAATAGTTTCCTTAACGTCAATTGAATATCCAATTGCACCCTCTTCTAATTCTACATTCTTTACAGAAATACCCATAGATACTCCTCCAGTAAAAGATTCTGCATCTTCGGAAATATTTGAAGTCCCGTCATCGGTAAATTGATTTAAGTCTTCCGCTGGTTGCTCAAAAATCGGAATAATCTTAAAATCTCCTTGCTTAATTTCATTCAATAAAGATACATCATTGGTAGAAGCAGTAATGGTCGCTTTACTACGTCCATTTTCGCTCAAAATTTCTATATCCCTGTTATGTTTAAAGGATAGTTCATTTACATCTGATTCTACAGTATCGGGAATATCAAGTGCATCTTGCTCGCAAGAAGTTAATAAAGCGGTAACAGCAAAAACTGCTATTAGCCCAAATAAAATTGATTTTAATTTTAAAATTTTCATTAAATTTTTGTTTAAAATTTGTTTTAATTAATAATGATGAGTAAGGCGGTATTCATTGTCTGAGTAAAAATCGCTTTGCTCATTTTTTGTTGGGTAGTTTTTAATCTCCCTGTGTAGCCTGGAGTTGCTGGGTTAACTCACCTCCTTGAAGTAAGGTCACCGTTTTTCATTTGTTAATAATTTACATCGTCGTTTCTTTTAGTGTTTTTTTTGAATGCTTTTTTGAAGTGGCGCATTTTAACGAGTTTAATATTCTTATGGGTATAAAATTCTTAAACCGAATAAAAATCAAATTTTCAATCTTATCGTAGTGTATAGTACAGTATTACAAATTCAGCCAAAGTATATTATAGTACTATTGCGTAAAATCTTTTGAAAAGAAAAAACTTTAATCTCTATTGTGAACTACGGTAGTTGGGGATAAAGAATTTTTGTGCCATTTTTTACTTTAGTATATAGACCGCGAGCGTCGGCTTTACGATCAAGAATACCAACCCATGCATCTTGATTACCTACAGCTAAAGCATACTGTATCTTACCATAATCACGACCACTGTTAATAGATGCCCAAGACTTTGCTACACTTCTGCCATATTTAAACTTTGCCCAACTTTCAGTAGCAGTTTTGTTAACCGTTTTTCCATCATTATGGTATACAGTTATTTTATAACCCAAATTTCCTGCTGAACCACCCCAAAAAGACTTAATTGGCAAATTATAGCTGTACCAAGTATAATATCTGGAACCCATTTTATTGGAGTTGCTAATAGTCCCGTTCTCTTCTTTACCATCAGTGTCAACAGCCAATACACCACCTAATAAATTATCCCAAACAATACCTTCTTTATTAGCAATGCAATAGGTAGTAAATTGTTTTCCATTTTTATCCCAATTTAATGCGATTACTTTATTACTAATTTCAATTTCATCTTTAATATATTTACGTAAGTTATCTTTTATTATAGTAGTTTTTGCACTATTTTCATCCAGCATTTCAACTTTTACTGATTCTGGTTGGTCAAGTTCACCACTTGCAATTATCTTAGCTTCATCAGCTATATTTTTAAGTACTTCTTGCTTGTCTTGCTCATTTTCGATAGTTCCTACATATTTATAATTAAGCAAAGTGATTTTTTCTGAAAATTGCTCATTCCACCTTTGTTGAGAACTTTTCAACTGATCTAATGTAGTTTCATTTAGGTTTTCATTAGGATTCACTTTTACATAATCTTTTTCGCAGGAACTTAAAAATACAGTCGCCATTGCAATAGCCATTAGGCTAAATAAGATTGATTTTAATTTATAAATTTTCATATTCAAATTTGTTTGAAGTTTTATAATAAAGTTAAAGATTAAAACAATCAGGCTTTTGCAGAGCCTGATTGTTATTTCTATTTTAATCTCAATTGTAAGTTATGGTTAGTTAGGATAAAGAGAAAATGTTCCATTACGAACCTCGTCATAAGCTCCGCTGGCGCTTGCTGTAAAAGAGCCTTTGTCAAAATTAACTTTACCTGTTATACCAGCTACAGCCAAAGCATACTGTGCCTTAGCGAATGAGCCAGTTTTAACAAGCAGCTTGCTTTCTGATACACCTTTACCACCACTTATCCATGCATAATCTTCAACATCTGAATTGGTAACCGGGCCTCCAGTATTATAGTATATGGTTAATGTGCATCCTAATTTTCCTATAGTACTTCCCCAAAAAGCCTTAATTTTCCATCCCCTTCTTTGCCATTTTTTCCAACCCGCACCATTTTTATTGGAGTTGCTGTCAATCCCGCTTTCTTCTTCAATTTCAGGGGCGACAGCCAATACACCACCTAATATATTATCCCAAACAATACCTTCTTTATTAGCAATACAATAGGTAGTAAATTGTTCTCCATTTTTATCCCAATTCAATGCGATTACTTTATTACTAATTTCAATTCCATCCTTAATATAGTTGCGTAAATTATCTTTCGTTATAGCAGCTTTTGCACTATTCTCTCTAAGCACTTCAACTTTTACTGATTCCGGTTGGTCAAGATCACCACTCGCAACTATCTTAGCTTCATCAGCTATTTTATTAAGTGCCTCTTGCATGTCTTGCTCATTTTCGACCGTCCCTACATATTTGTAATTAAGTAAAGTGATTTTGTCAGAAAATTTCTCATTCCATAATTGTTTAGATGTTTTCAATTGTTGCAATGTAATTTCATTAATGTTCTCATTTGGATTCACTTTTACGTAGTCCTTTTCACAAGAAGTTAAAAATACAGTTACCATTACAATAGCCATCAGGCTAAAAAAAATAGATTTTAATTTTAAAATTTTCATTATTAAATTTGTTTTAATTTTATAAAATGGAGTAAGCAGCGGTTGATTTTTTTTAAGCTGTTTACTCTTTTTTTTGGAGTTTTTTCAGCACCCTCTGTTTAGCCGGTGGTTGCTTGGTTTTTAACTTTCCTCGAAAGCGAGAAACCGGTTTGATTTAGTTGATTTTCTTTTTCGTATCTATTTTGTTTTTTAATTATTGAATTAAAATGGATTGATTTAATGAGGCGTTTTTGCTGTCTATATTTAAAAAATATATTCCATTTATTAATTGAGCTGATGAAAGCTGAAGTTTATGCCTGCCACTGTTAATTTGTGGCAAAATTTGTTGATGAACCAAAGCTCCGGCACTATTAAACAACCTGATTTTTAAACTGCTTTTGCCTTGCATTTCAAAATGAATGTGCATTTCACGGTTAGCATTGTTTATAAGTAATTTATCCAATTGCAGAAAAACTTCTTCTGCTTCAACACAACTGTTGCTATCAAAATAATTTTCCAATTCGCATAAACTATTAAATAAATTTAACCTGCCATTAGTAACACTTTTATAATATAAGTCTGCAATTGGGTCAGCACCATTTAAAATAAAATCTTTAACTAATAAGGCGGCTGCCGATGGGTTTTGCTGAACGGTTTGCATAAAATTTTGATTTGGTGTGGCATACAATAAGGCTACCGCTCCAGCAACGTGAGGTGCCGCTGCTGACGTACCACCAAAACCTCCATAGCCACTATTGTTGATTGTAGTAAAAGTACCATTACCAGGCGCACTTAAATCTATATGCCGTCTTCCATAGGCAGCGTCAATCGCTAATTCATCTCGATTGTTGGTGTTGGTTACGCTAATTAAAAAATCACTACTACAAGTGGTGGGTATGTCACCTCGCAAATCTACATTAATAAAAAGGTCGGCAGTAGCGGCTACATTTATAACACCTGCCTCACCTAATGCATTATACATAGCACACCAAAGTGGGTGGTCGGCAGGCTTACCATAATCAATACCGAGAGAAGCATTGGTAGCTACTACAAAAGCGCCTTGCTGTCCATTAGTTGCACTGTAGCGTTTTCGCATGTTCAAAACATAGTCGTAAGCTTCTATTACATTAGCAACGGTTCGGTTAGCAGCCAGGTTCATTATTTTTACTTGCCAGTTTACACCACAAACTCCTTTATAATTATTACCTTCTGCACCTATTATACCAGCAACCGGGGTGCCGTGGAAATGCCCATAACCACCATTGCCAACATCACCATTTTTTTTATTAAAATTCCAGCCATAATAATCGTCCACATATCCGTTCTGGTCATCATCTATTTGGTTGTTGGGTATTTCCTGATTGTTAGTCCATAAATTATTGATTAAATCAAGATGGTTCAGATCAACACCTCCATCAATTATGGCTACTACAATTTCATCTCCTAAAGCCGTTTTACCACCTGTTGTTAAATTCCATGCTTTCAGGGCATCCATATCAGCATCCATTATGCCAAGGGCTTCGCCAGTATTGTTATATTGCCATTGATCGGCAAACTCCATATCATTCGGTGTATTCCTTAATTCAACTGCTTCGTTCAATTGAGCTGTTTTTATGTGAGGATGCTCTTTTAAGTTAGTTAGTATACTTTCTTTTTTTAGGGTTGTTGAGGCTGCAGGTATTTCAATAAGCCATATGTTTAAACTTTCAGATAGTTGCTGGTATGAGGCGAATGGAGATATTGTTTGCGATGATTTGAGTTGGTCTATTGTTATATCTTCATCCAATTGTAGTATGATTTGGTGCGGCTGCGCTCGACAAAAAATTACTACAGCTAATAATATGTATATATTTATAATGACTATTTTCATTTGCAATTTGTTTTAATTTTACATAATTGAGCAAGCGGCGAATTGTTTTTTATGCCGTTTACTATTATCTATTTGAGTTTTCTTTAGCCACCTTGTTTAGCCATAAACAAGCCGGAATCATAAAGTGTTTTCTCTAGCCCCAGTTTAACCAGAAGGGCTTTAGTTGAGTGCTTTTCTTAAATCTGAAACCATTTTGTTTAACTTATTTCATAAGTTTGCGTTATTTATTGCTTGTTTAATTATCTATCCAACAGCCTTAAAAATTCTTATGTGGAAATTGAAATTTTTTTTATTAAATTATTGTAGACCGTGTTATGGAAGTGCATGAAGATCAAAAATATATAAGGGCTTTGTGCAGTAATGATTTTGTGTTGATACAGGAGATTTATGATAAATGCAGTCCTCAATGCAAAAATTATGTGTTAAAAAATAAGGGCAATCTTGATGATGCTCGCGATGTTTTTCAAGAAGCCTTGATTATTGTATATCAAAAGTGTAAAGAATTAGTTCTAACAGTATCTATATGTGCCTATATGAACCCAATTTACAGGCGCAAGTGGCTGAACAAGTTAAATAGAGGAAATATTTGGCTAAGAATTTTAAATGACGTTGGATATATAAGTAAGGATGCTAATGAGAACGAAACCATACAGACTAAAGAAAGTATGGACAAGATTTTAGCGGAATGTTTTGGTAAGTTAGGAAAGAATTGCCAGGATATTTTAAATATGATGTATAAAGATGGTCTGAAAGGTGATGAAATTGCTGCAAAGTTGAACATAAAACCAAATGCAGTTTACCAGCGGATGTCGGATTGCAGAAAAAAATTAAGAATTTCTTTTGAACAACATCCTGATTATAAAGAATTGAAAAATTGATACCCAAGTAAGCAATATTGAGCAAATAAAGGAAAAATGGAATTGGACAATACTGATATAATTATCGAAAAATATATACAAGGCAAACTTTCGGGAGCGGCTTTAAAGGCATTTGAAACGCAAATGGAAAAAGATGAAGCCTTACAAAAACAGGTAAATTTTTATCAATACACGGATATATTTTTACAAGATAACTTAACTAGCCCGAAAGAGACCACTAATATCGATACAGCTTTTAAAGCTAATTTAGATAAGCTCGGCAATCAATATTTTTCAGAAGAAATTGAAAATGACCTTTATCCGGAAACAGCCCACGAAGAAGCCGCTGCCAAACCATCCATCATTAAACGTTTACTACCTTTTGCTACTTTGGCTGCCGCAGCCGCCTTGTTGTTGTTCTTGTTTTTACCTGATAAAAATGACCGGCTTTTCGATAACTATTTTGAGGCAGAAAAAGTATTGAATACCCATGATGAAATTGGTAGTTTAACTGATTTTGAAAAGGCGATTAATCAATATAAAGGTAAAAATTACCAAAAAGCTATTCCGTTATTTGAGAAATCTTTAAGTGAAAAGCCTGATAATCCATGGGGCTTGGTCTTTAAAGGTTGCGCACAAATGGAGTTAAATCAAATAGATGAAGCGATGAATACCTTTCAACAATTATACACTAAGCATAACGATTATACCGATATGGCAAGTTGGTATCTCGCTTTATGCCATCTTAAAAAAGGAGAGCATACACAAACGAAGAATCTGTTGAAAAGTATCTCACCCAACGAAACCTATTTTGAAAAAGCCCGGCAATTATTAAAGGCGTTGTAATAGCAAATTGACCATTAGTTTGAAACATAAATTTCGGTTTAACATGGAGTGCTGCATATGAACTTGATAAACTGCTTTGCAAAACCCGGCTACGAAGCAGCAAACTAACCAAACTAAACCCGATAGCAGCGGTTATACCATTTGCCGCACGGGTTTTGAAGCCTTGCAAAATGGTATTTGAGCGGATAGCGGGACTGCCCTTCAATTGATGCTAGTGCTTTGTTTTCTAAACTTTATTTATAAGTAGTTTAATAAACTTAGTACTTATTGAGAATAATATTTCGTTAACATTCGTTAGTATTTCAGCAATAATTTTTTATCTTTAAAATATAAATACAGATTTTGGTAAGTCGTTTTTTATGGTTTGGGTGGTTTTTTTTGATGTTTGGGCAACTACATGCTCAGCAAAAAATTACTTCTTTAATAGGTTTAGTGGCTTATTATCCTTTAGATGGCAATGCTAATGACGAGGGAAAATACAGTTTGCACGGCGAGGTACACGGCGAAGTAATTAACATTGAAGACCGGTATAGCAAACCAGCATCGGCTATGTGGTTTACCGGCAAGGGCTCGTATATCGAAATTCCGCACCACGAAATTTTTGACTTAAAGCAGTTTTCGATGTCGGTTTGGTTTTATGACTCGTTGAGTGTGCAAAACCCCATCTTATGTAAAGGTTCGGTTATTGAAAGTGATAGTTTAATGACTAACCACCATCAATACAACATTTACTCGTGTAATAAAGAAGATAGTTTACGGCAAGATTCGATTAGAGAGGATATCAAATTTGATTTGTTTGATAGCAATTTAGAACGCAACAGCACGTATTCTAACAAAAAAGCTGAACTGCAAATGTGGCATCATTTGGTAATTACTTATAGTGTTCGCGAGGCTAAAATTTATTTAGACGGAGAGTTAATGCGGCGAAATTATATTAATAAACCGGTTGTTAGTCCTAATACACCCGGTCCTTTAATTGTGGGGGCTTCGTTTATTCAAAATCAACTAAACGAAGTAACCGATACCATTTTTAGAGTTGGTGGTTTAGATGAATTGTGTATTTTTAACCGCCCTATTAACGATCGGGATACACGCATTTTAAACAAAACCGGCAGGCGCAAAGCTAACATTACCACTAGAGAAAGTATGAACGTAAAGCAAAAAAACATTTTAGTTAAAATTTGGGATGATGGGCAGGTTGATGAAGATACGGTTTCGTTATTGGTGAATGATAAGTTGATTTTAGAAAATTACCGTTTGCAAAAAGAAAAATACGAGTTGAATATTCAGCTAACTAAAAAGCATAACTATATTGTTTTAAAAGCCGAAAATTTAGGACGTATTCCACCAAATACTGCGGCAATTTCCATTAGTGAAGGCAAGTATGAGCGGAAAATTGAATTGAGTTCAGATTATGATAATAGCGATGCAGTGGAAGTGATTTATATTGGAAATAATTGAAATTTATTGGCAAGGTGTAGCATTGCCTTATTGCCATTAGTAAGCTTTGAAATTTATGAAATATTGTTTAATTGTAATACTAAAAAAAAATTACTATGAAAATTAGCTATTCTATTGTTGTATGGCTGTTTAGTATACACTGTTGTTTTGCCAACATTTGGCATGGTGATTATGTAATTAAATCTCAGGCAGATGCGGATGCTTTTAGACGTGTTTGCAATTGCACTTCCATTAATGGTAATTTAATTATAAAGGGTAATGATGTTAAGCATGTAGATAGTTTGTACGCCCTAATTGATATAAATGGCAGCCTAAACATTTCTAATACTGTTAAGTTTAATGGCTTTTATGGCTTACGACGTATTCGAAAAATTAAAACTGATTTGAGATTAAAAGATAATCTTTTTGATAAAATTGATAGTTTTGATTGGTTAGAGCGTATTGAATGATCATTGGAGATGATTAGTAGCCAAATTTTTAAAATTATAGGGTTTAGTGCCTTTGGAATGTGTAGAAAATAAATTGATTAAATAGCAGTAGATAATTCTATTGCTTAGGAAAACCTACCTTTTGCTAGAGCTGAGACAAGGCTTTTCAACAAAAACAAGATACAGCAAAGATAGAATGCTGATTTATTTAAGCGTCAGAATAGGTGCTAATTATCACTTTTAAAACACTATTCCTTTTCTCTTATAAATCCTTAAAATTCAATGGTTTATATGATGAAAAGCAAAATTACGCACCTTTTGCTTTTTACATTTATCTTCTTTTTTTTCCTTTCTACAGTTCTAAAACAATCTATATTTGCAACAATTAAATAATAACCTATTAACTAAACATTTAAGCTAAACAACATATAGGTAGTTAAGTACAAGTTGCGACTATTTAAAATTAACAAATTTAAAAATATTATCAAAATAAAAATTATTGATAAAATCATTAGTAAAACTATGTATCACACAGAAATCTAATATTGGTTGATGAAGATTCATTTGCGCTTATTTTCAAAGGCAAACACGGTGAAAATACATAGTTGACATTTATTGAAATAGACTCAATACTATCGTTTTTTTAGGAAGACGATTGGAAATATCAAAAATTTATAGTCAATAGTTGTTTTTTGATTTTTTCTCAAAAAAAACCTATTAAAAACTCCTGCAAGGCAAACTTACTCTACAAGTCAAGAAATCATTAATGTGATTTTTAGTGTAAAAATTTATAATAAGTAAAGTATCTATAGATCATACCACTTTATTAAGTATTGCTGCAAAAACGTCTTTATTAAATAATTATTAATTGTATTAATATTAAAATTTTCATTTTTATGATAAAAAATCAATTCAATATGTGTTATCTTAAAACTAACACGATTATCAAGTGTTTTTTCGACAAAAGACAAAAAGTTTCTAACAAATTCGTCAAATACTGTCCGAGCTTCTTACTACTTTTTTTTATTACAATTGTCGGTAGTATAACTATGCATGCCCAAATTCTTACTGATTTCCCTTGTTATTCGGTTTCAGAGGATGATTTGGCTAATGTTTTGTTTGCTTATGATCCGGTAACTAATGAATGGGGCGAAGTTGGAACGGCAACAACCATTAATATTGAAGCCATTGCAACTGATCCCATAACCGACATTATTTATGCCATTGATGAGGGGCAGTTTGGTTCGCTTGATGCCAATAGCGGTGCTTTTACACCTATTGGTACAGGTATAGGAACAGCTACCGGACCAGGAGGCGTTTCTATTGATCTTAATGACGTAGATGGCTTAACCTTTGATGCGGTGAATATGATTATGTATGCCTCTCACAGAGTTACCGGCACCGGTCCGGGTTCTAACGATTTGTTGTTTCAAATTGATGTAGCAACGGGTACATTTGTTCCGGGCGCTATGCAAGACCCGGAGAGTTTGAACGCCGTAGACTTCGTATTTGTTCCAGAAGTATTTGATGGTTCTTTCGGCGGAGATGTTTACGATGTAGATGATATTGCCTATAATCCATATTCTGGGCAAATGGTTGCTATTCAAAACCAAGATGGACCAGGTGTAATTACAGAATTGGACGTGTTAACAGGCGAAATAATAGCCGTAATTTATGATTTACCAGATGATGATGTGGAAGGTCTTGGATTTACTTATTTAGGGGAGTTGTATGCAACCACCGGAGATAATGGTTCAACACAACTAAATAGTAATACCTTTATATTTATTGATCTCCAGGCAGGTACAACGGAAACCTTAATTTTCATAGATGAAAACGGACCAAATGTAGATTTTGAAAGTTTTGATTGTTTTACCGCTTTCAATGATTTAGCTTTAGATAAAGTGTTAGATCCGGCTACTCCTCCAGTGTTGCCAGGAGATGAGGTTACATTTTTTATTACCGTTTATAATCAAGGAGATTTTGCGAATTCTGATATTACCATAACCGATTATATTCCTGATGGTCTTATATTAAATGATCCAGCTTGGACATTAAGAGCCAACAATACCGCAAACATCACGATACCCGGTCCTTTAGAAAGTGGAGCCTCAAATACTGTTCCGATAACTTTTACGATAGACCCAGCTTATGTAGGTGATGGTGATTCTACAACGGAAGATATTATAATCAATACTGCAGAAATCACACAGTCCTTCAATCCTGACATTGTAGATTTAAGTGGTAATCCATTGCCGCTGCCAGATTTTGATTCTCAACCCGATGATCAAAACAATGAAACAAATGTAGTGGATAATGAAATCAACCAAGGTGGCCCAAATGCAAATGCGGATGAAGATGATCATGATATTGCACTGCTTGCCATTCAACAATTAGGCACCATTTCCGGTAATGTAGGAGAAGACACTGATAATGATGATGCACCAAATGATCCAATACCAGGCGTAACCATTGAACTATATGATGACAATGGCAATTTAGTAGCCACCACAGTTACCGATGGCAATGGAGATTTTGAATTCACTGATTTACCAGCAGGTGAATATACAGTAGTAGAAATTCAACCACCAGGCTTAACCGATGTAACCGAAGGTGACCAAACTCCAGAAGACGGAGAGCCAACCGTTGACACACCAATAGACAACGTAATTGCAGTAAGTTTATCACCAGGTGAAGATGATGAAGACAACGATTTTGTAGAAGAACAATTAGGAACCATTTCCGGTAATGTAGGTGAAGACACAGACAATGATGATGCACCAAACGAGCCAATTCCAGGTGTAACTATTGAATTATATGATGATAATGGGAATTTGATAGATACCGTTACTACGGATGAAAATGGAGATTTTGAATTCACTAACGTTCCTCCAGGTGAATATACAGTAGTAGAAGTTCAACCACCAGGTTTATTAGATGTAACAGAAGGTGATCAAACTCCGGAAGATGGGGAGCCAACGGTTGATACACCAATAGATAATGAAATTACAGTTATTGTTACACCAGGCGAAGATGATGAAGATAACGATTTTGTAGAAGAAGCTCCTTGTCCTACTTGTGACGAAGCAGTTCCATCCGCATGTGATGATGGCGATCTATGTACCGAAAACGATATGGAAAGTTTGATTGTTTGTCCTGACGGAACAGAAGTTTTATGTATTCCATGTGCAGGTACACCAGTTTCAGCTTGTACAGAATTAGAAGCACCAAGTGCTTGTGATGATGGTGATCCTTGTACTGAGAATGACGTGGAAACATTAGATGCTTGCACAAGCGAAGTATGTGTTCCATGTGCTGGTACACCAGTTGTGGCTTGTACAGAATTAGAAGCACCAAGTGCTTGTGATGATGGTGATCCTTGTACTGAGAATGATGTGGAAACATTAGATGCTTGTTCAGGTGAAGTATGTATTCCTTGCGCGGGTACACCAATAGATTGTAATTGTGAATCTATTTCAGGTGAAGTATTTATCGATACGAATAATAATGGTTGTCAAGATGGAAATGAAACTGAAGCTGCTGCTGGTATTGAAGTTACCTTATGGGAATGTGATCCGGCTACAGGTGAACCAAGTATACCAGTTTCTACCACTACTACTGGTGCAGATGGAAGTTATACCTTCGGAGGTGGAACACCACCAAACGAATGTACCTTAGATCCTGAAACAACGTACACCATTCAATTTAATATACCAGAAACATCAGAGTTTGCAGACCATGCATTTAGTGATGAAACGGCTGCTTGTGATGCTGAGTCAGCTGATGATGTTGACCCGGAAACCGGTATTGCAGAGAATTGTTTCGATCCGGCAAATGATGATCCAAATGATGGAGATGATGACGAACACGTAAATGCAGGTATTACGCCACCGTGCGAAAGCATCAGTGGAGAAGTATTTATTGATGCTAATAATAATGGTTGTCAAGATGCAGGTGAAGCTCCGGCAGCCGGTATAGAAGTCACCTTATTGGAATGTGATTCACCAGCAAGCGGTCCAATCACTCCGGTATCAACCATTACAACAGGTGCGGATGGAAGCTATACATTTGAAGGTACAGACGATTCTGGTGCTTGTTTGTTAGATCCAACAGCCTCTTACACAATACAATTTAATATACCGGAAACGTCGCAATATGCTGGTGCTGTATTTAGTTCAAATGATGCTTCGGATGAATGTGCTTTGGAAAATCAGGATGACGTAGATTTTGATACCGGTATTGCAGAAAGTTGTTTTGATCCATCTAATGATGATCCGACCGATGGAGATGATGACGAACATGTTAATGCAGGTATTGTACCATTAGGAAGTATTTCGGGTAATGTAGGAGAAGATACCAATAATGATGATGCTCCGGATGAGCCAATTCCAGGTACCACAATTGAGCTTTATGATGAAGATGGAAATTTGGTAGATACCGTAGTGACTGATGAAAATGGTGATTTTGAATTTACCAATTTGCCACCGGGCGAATATACGGTAGTGGAAATTCAACCAGCAGGTTTTGATGATGTAACTGAAGGTGATCAAACACCAGAAGACGGTGAACCTACCGTTGATACGCCAATAGACAACGAAATAACGGTAATATTAACGCCAGGTGAAAATGATGGAGACAATGATTTTGTAGAAGAGAAAATTTGTGTACCATTCGATTTACACACCAGCGATGATCAAACAATTTGTAAAGGTGAGTCGGTAGAAATATGTGCCGATGGCGCAGATCATTATACTTGGAGTAATGGTTCTAGTAGCCAATGTATAACCGTATCACCAGCGCACACCAAAACTTTTACAGTAACCGGTACAAAAAATGGTTGCGAAGGAAGCGGAGAAGTTACGGTGCACGTAAATGATTCGTTTAACTTACACACCAGCGACGACCAAACCATTTGTTCGGGTGAGTCAGTAGAAATTTGTGCCAGTGGTGCCGATGGTTATTGGTGGAGCAATGGTAAAGATGTTCCTTGTATTACCGTAAGTCCATCGCATACCGAAACCTATACCGTTAAAGGTATAAAGAATGGTTGTGAAGCTTTTGGTGAAGTTACTGTATATGTAAACGATTCGTTTAACGTACACATAAGTAGCGAAATTGTAGATGGCAAATATGTAAAACTTTGTGCCAGCGGAGCAGATAAATACTGGTGGAGAATTGGTGAAGATGGTGCTTGTATTACCGTAAGTCCAAACGAAACCACTACCTACAGTGTAGTCGGTTTTAAAAATGGTTGCGATGTATATGCTGATATAACTGTAGAAGTTGATGACTACCACCATTCTTGTAATATTAATGATATTCACTTAGAAGAATATGCAGTTGGTTCAAACACAGCAACAATTAAATGGACAAGTTATAAACATGCACAGTATACCTTATACATTAGACCAGAAGGAAGCCATAAATGGCAAGAATTTGATATTGATTATGCACAAGTTGAATTATCTCATTTAGAACCTTGTACCACTTACCAATGGGCGATAAGTGTAACATGCAGCAATTGGGTAATTTCTGATATTTCTGACTATAGCTCCTTTAAAACTTCAGGTAAATGCGGTTATAATAGGTTAACCAATCCGGCAGCAATTGGAGTAAATCAATCTGTAGATATAACATTTAATGGTATTGATGTATTTCCGAATCCGGCAAGCAACTTGCTTAGTATAGATTATACAGAATTAGCGGTTCAACAAATAGCTATTTACAATAGCTTGGGTAAATTAATTGAATATGCCAAGGTTGATGAATCTGGTATAACAACAATTGAAGTAAACAACTATGCCCACGGCGTTTATTTAATAATGGCCGAGGCAAATGATAGATTATATAAAAGTGTATTTGTGGTAAATTAGATTCATTAAGTAGTTTCACTTAAATGAATGAAGTAAATCCAGGTGGCGTATTAGATTTCGTCATCTGGATTTTTTTATAAATTTAGCAAACAGTTGGTTATTAAAAACAATCTTGTGTTTAGCGCTCATAGCACATCAATAATTTGATATGCATACAATTACAATTCGACTTTATTATTTTTGAACATTATCCTATCTACTATTTTATATATAACATTAATGATACTTCTAACATTTTAGCGGAAACAGTTGTATGTTATTTTATCAGGTAAGCCGGACGAATTCCCTTTCAAATGTTGAAGAGCCTGTACCGATGCACCGGTAGGTGGGCTTATTCGAAAGAAAAGTTCGGGCTAGTTTAAAACTTATAAAAGACTGCTCTAAACCATTCAATAAGACCCAAGTTTCGGGAGCAATTTGATGGACTTAATTCAATTACTTAAGTTACGGCAGTTAAGTAATCTTTGAATTTGGTCCTTAAAATTCTGTCATTTCGAATGAAATGAGAAATCTTCCCTCAATTCAAAGAAAATCAGGTATTTATGCAAGATCTTTCCCTTCAGTCGAGATGACAAGTTTTAGCATAAACTATTTAAACTACTTGAAAAGCATCACAAAAACAAAATTTTAAGTAAAACAATGAAAATTGAATCTTTACAAAAGATTGAAAATCAGAAACTTAATACAAATTTCGGCTACCCGTCTAAAACCGGACAAAAATAAATTTCGATGGGCTTATTACTCTGGAAGATACTGCGCATTCAAAGCTACTCAATGAATCGCAGCATGACGGACTGTTGGAAAACCCCGGCAGGATCTTTTTTACAGAAATGACTTCAAGTTGTTTCTCACGAACCCACCTACTTCGAAGTAGGTGGTTGTTGAGTATTAGTAGGATTTCTCGTTTCACTCGAAATGGCAAGAAGCATCAGTAATTGATTATTTTTTGATTTACTAGCAAAGTGTCCAGTATTAGCATCAATAATAATAAAGGTTTACGTAAAATTGAAGGCTTTAATCAGGTAGATTTTTTGGGTACAAATGATATTGTTTATAGAAATTATTCCTATTTTCTATCACTCTCTATTGCTGGTAATGAAAATTTAGCAACTATTGAAGGTTTTGAAAAACTCAAAAAATTAAATGCCAATTTAATTATTGCTGCTAACGATAAGTTGATTTCAATGCCAGATTTCAATAATATTGACACCATTGTTGGAGGATGTTTGCTTGACTTACCTAAGGTGTTTTTAAGTCAAGTCTTTTTGAAAAATCTAAAGAGCGTAAATGGAATACTTCGATCTAACATAACAAATTTCAATGCATTAGAACATATTGGTCATTTAAGCATTGTAGATGAATATTTATGTAACGACACCTTAAGTGGTTTTGAATCGGTGCATACCATAGGACTTCTGGAAATAGACCAAACAATGGATTGGATGTACGCCAACACTTCTGCCACGGCACAGCGTGGAGCATTAGATTGGAGACATAAGTTTAGAGATTTAAATGAACCATTGTTTGATGAGTTATATAATAGTGTAGCCTCTGGCAAAGAAGCTGATAGAGTAATTGAAGCTAATGGAAGAGCAGACTATCGTAGTCAATTAGAAAGTGAGTTAAAAGAAATAAGAGAATCTGAAATGTGGCAAACTGGTGCTGAGGTTAGAAAATTAAGGCTGGAACGGAATTAATAAATTTATTAAGGTTCTTGGTAGATACTCTTTTATCTACCAAGAACCAATATTTTAGTTTTGCTTAATTATCTTTTCTGTGTAAAAAATATTTTCTTCATCATTTATTTCAATAAAATACACTCCATTCATTAAAGTGGAAACATCAATTTCTTCTATTGAATTATTCGTATTTATAATTTCGTTCAATACAAGTTTGCCGTTAAGATCATAAATAAGTATTGAAGCTTTAGTATTAATGTCTTCTGTTTCAATTAGTAATTTGTTTTTTACCGGATTGGGGAAAGCATTTATTTTAATTTGATTATCTACGGCTAAATTATTTGGCGTACTATTTATTATATCAGATGAATCTACATTGGTGTACAAATAATAACCAATAAACATTTCATCATCTGTTGTTTGACCAAATTTTACTAATTTATCAGTAGTATTTTTATAGGTAGCTTCGAATATTAATCCTTCCGACATTTTTATTTTTATTGGTTCGTCAAATGTACGGGTTGTTGCATGGCTATAATCGTAGTAGCCTCTGTTAAAATCTAAGTCATAGTTATAAAAACCTTCATACAATTGATCTCCTTTTGAACCATCTTCATTTCTCATAAAAATATCATAATCTACACCATAAGAATGGGTATGAGGTACCAATCTCCAAATATCAATATATTCGTCCGAACCTTCTTCATAGTGTTCCATCACAAAAGTGGTATCTTTTCCGTTAGGAAAAATTTCAAGCGCAAATGGATTATTATCAGGTTGATAGTTTACAGTTTTTGCCTTCATCTCTTTTTCAGCTGTATATTTTGATTGAAAATAGAGATTAACATACCCTTCAGCTGGTAAGATAGCCGAAGAAGAATAGTTTTTAACATGGTAATTAAAGTTTAAAAAGTTGGATCCTTCCCATCTAAAAGCAACATCTTCGGGTAGAACATAATTATTTTCAGGCAACTGAGAACCTGTTATATATTCTGAATTATTAAAAAAGTCGAAAGCAGTAAAAAAATTGTCAACAATGTTTATGCCTGGATTTATAATATCTTCAAAACCATTGATAGTTCTTGCTACTCCATAATGATGCGAAAATTCATTCATTCTCACTTTAAAGCCTGTAATTTCAAGACTATCACCAAGAGGGATTTCAACTAATTTCATTATCTCAATTTCTTCACCGGGAGACAAAAACAGCGTTCCTAAATAAAACTGAAACCCTTCACCTTCTTTAGGCTTATCAAGTGGCTCAACCCTTTCAAGGGCATTGCCGTCAACATAGTATTCTTCAAGCAAAGCTTCATTATGCACTAATCCTTCCTTAGGTGCTCCCCATAAAATCCATTGCCGTATTGTCTCTTTTTCTACCTCACTTATTTTTCCACCAATTGGCATAGGTGTACCTTCTTGATCTTTAATTTCATCAAAAGTGTATAAACCATTATTTATTTTACGGTATAGAAAACTGGCAGCAGGGTCACCAGGAACTATAAGTTTATTGCCCCTGTTAAGTGCAGCCGGATTTGTTGGATTTTTATCTATAAGATTTGAATAAACATCATCTATACTGCCCGCCAATTTTAAAGGATGCGTGGAGACGGAACTATGACACGATTCGCTGTTACAACTCGTCTCAAATATTTTCATTACCGATTCAAATGTTGAATCTTGAGCATTAATAGTAAAACTTATTAATGCAGCAATGAATAAAATGCCTGATTGTTTCATTTTTGTTTAATTTTAATATATTATTTGATAATACTTTTAATTTATATTAAGTATTAGGTATAAGGTAGTTACGCTTATCTATTTCGGGTAATAACCTGTTGCAAAAAATTAATGGCTTAGAAAATTTGAAATTTGCAGAAGATATAAATATCACCGGTAATAATAGCTTACTTCAATTGCCTGAATTTACAAAGTTAACAGTTGCAAAATATATTGATATCAATAAAAATACAAATTTACAAAAACTAAAAATATTTACAAATATTGAATTTTTATATGTATTAGAGATTAGGCGTAATAATAATTTAATACATATTGATGGCTTTAATCTTCTGCCAAACTTAACATCTTTAATAATAACAGAAAACAGAAACTTAAGACAAATAGATGCTTTTAACAACCTGAAAGTATAAAGTAGGTTAGAAACTTATGATAACTTTCATTTAAGAAACATCGATAATTTTTTTAATATTGGTTTAATTAAAGATAGGTTTGTTTTAAAAGCAAACCCTCAGCTTAACCAATGTTGTTTAGTAAACTGTCGGTATAATGAAGGCCTAATTAATTAGTGATGATAGGATGGATATCGAAATATTTTCGAATGGATCAGCATGTATAAAAGATCAACAAATTATTAAAACACTGTGTGAAGAAAATAGTTGCACCATACCTAATGAAAAACTAACGGATTTAAGGGTGCAAAATCCGGTAAATGAAGCCTTGCAATTCAGCTTTATCATTTTAGCAGATAAAGCCGTTCGATATAATATTTACAACAGTAACGAACAACTCATTAAAAAGGGTAGGGTAGCCAGTAATAAAGGTTTCAATAGCAAAATAATTAATTTACCCGAAGCCCAAAGAGGCTTTTATTTTTTACAAATTGAGGATGGACAGACTAAAAAAGCAGTGAAAATATTGAAATTATAACATTTGGCAATTGACAATAGACCAGTAAACTTGTGTTAGATAAACTCAAAAAACACTTCTTTTTAAACTAATGAAGCCTTTTAACTGCTCACTTGATGTATATTAATCATAATATTGTCAAAAGAATTAACGTAAATTTTCTTTAATTCAATTATTTTGTAGATTTGTATGGAGAAGATAAATTCAAAATTAGTTTTTATGAAAAAATTGTTGCTACTAACTATATCAATGCTCTTTGTAGTATTCGGTTTTGTTACCTATGTTAGTTTTACAGAAGATTCCAATTACCAAATAGACCTCTCTGATTATGATGTAAGAGGCATATATAAATCATTAGTTCACTTTTCGCCGATTTTAGCAGATAAAAATGGAGAACTAAAAGATAGTTACTACAACAAAGCCCGTAAACAGGCAGATGCTTTAAAGAAAAATCAAACTGCCAAAAATGAATTTTTAGATTGGGAAGAATTAGGACCAAATAATGTTGGGGGGAGAACCCGTGCCTTATTAGTAGATAAAGACAATTCGGACTTGATTTATGCAGGCGGTGTAGCCGGTGGATTATGGATATCAAGAAATGGTGCAGACACTTGGCAACCTTATGCATTTAATGAAGAATTACCCGTAATGTCTATTGGTACTATTACTCAAAATACAGAAGGATTAATATTCTTCTCAACCGGCGAACCGGCACATGGACAAAGAAGTGCCTGGAGTGGGGGTTTTGTACCGGGTGAAGGAATCTTTAAATTATCAGGTCCCGATGCGATGTTTGAGCAAATCGAATCGACCATACCAGATGATTCCAATAGTATTACTTCTCAATGGGCAAGAATAAACCGCGTATCTGTTAGTCCAACCGATCCAGGGTTACTGCTTGCAGCTTTAGATATTTATGGAATTCAACGAAGTACCAATGGAGGAAACAGCTGGTCGATACCCGATGGTTTACCGGTAGGCAGCAACAATGCCAAATTTGATGCCTTTGATATTGAGTTTGATGCCACCGGTCAGGTCGTTTACGCTTCTATTGAAAGCAGAATATACCGTTCGGTTGACAATAATGCCAGTTCGTTTGAAAGCTTAGAAGACGGAGTAACGCCCGACGGAGAAGAAATTTCTTTAAGAGGAGAAGGTAGAACGGAATTGGCGATCTCACCAACCAACAGTGATTATGTATATGTTTCTTTTACCCATCCTACTGGAAGAATTGACCGTATTATAAGAACAACAGACGGTGGACAAACCTGGGAGAGAATTGGTGTGTACGATCCACAATTTTTTGATCCTTTCGGACCCAACCGGCAAGGCTGGTATGATCATGCTATTATTGTTGATCCTCAAAATCCTGACAGAATATTTTTTGGAGGAGTTACCTTATGGAGTTGGTCTAAAACAGACGGCTGGAGAAAGTTAGATAACTTTGGCAGCATATCGGTAAATCCATATTACATCCACGCAGATAAGCATACTTTTGAATTTGATCCAAGAAATCCTGAATTGTTATTGGTCGGCGGTGATGGTGGTGTTTTCAGAACTACCCAAGCCAGTGAAAAAAATCCATTTTTTATTCCAAGAAATAAAAACTTTAACGTTACCCAATTTTATGGTATCGGTGCCAGTTTTGAAGGAAGAGTAGTAGCAGGTGCACAAGATAATGGTACTTCTTACATTGATTATATTGGAACCTCCACTCAAAGTGCCAACTTAATTTTTGGTGGTGACGGTGGTTATTCTGAAATTTCAGATATCGCTCCAAACGTTATTTTTGCTACCACACAAAATTTGAATTTTGTAAGGTCAGCAAACAGTGGAGAATCATTTGGTAGTTATTTAGATCCTAAATGTACGCAAGTCGAGTTTTTTCAAGATAATTTGTTTATCACACCCTACCATTTATGGGAAGATTTTAACAAATATAATCAAGATGTAAATATTTATGACCGTGATTTAGCCATATATCAAAATGAATTAATCTCTTTTCAAGATTCTTTAGATCGATTTAATGATACTATGGATGAAATGTGGAAACCACTTTATGTGCCTATTGAGCCCACCAAACCTCGTCCGGTTGGCGTTATTTATTCTGGTGGTAGTAAAGTTTTTGCAGCTTTAGATGCCTTGAATGTTTCTGGTGTTTCAGAATGTTTTATCATTGGTACTTTTACTGATGGGTTATTATCCTCAACCGGTATTACTAAAGATGGTAAAACGCTATGGGTAGGTTCTACAGGTGGTGAATTGCTTAGAATTAATGGTCTTGATTTAAATCCTGAAACACCTGAAATTAGGAGAGGTTGGCGATTTAAAAGCACCGGAGCAGTTGACGAGTTTGAATGGGACGATGATAAATATACCACCAGGTTTTCTGATCTTCCTTTTGCCGGAGATTATATTACTGGGGTAAATGTTAACCCTAACAACATTGATGAAGTGGTAGTAACTACCGGAGGTTTCGGAAATCCCTCAAATATTTATTTATCCACCAATGCGCGTAGTAGTTCACCTACTTTCGAGTCTATTCAAGGAGAAGGAAACAACGCTTTACCGGCTATGCCCGTTTACGAAGCTATTTTCGATCAGGCAGTAGGTAACGGTAATATTATTCATGCCGCAACAGAGTTAGGCGTTTGGACTTACAGAAGGCCTGCACAGGCTTGGGACGAAGCCAATGAAGGAATAGGCAGAGTTAGAACTTTACGTATCCGACAAGAAGATATGAATGCCAGAAATTGTCCGGTAATATATATTGCCACTCATGGTAGAGGAGCTTTCCGTTCAGCAGAAGGTGCCCGTAATAAAGGATGTGATGTTGACTTACCTAGATTTGTATTAGATACTGAAGACTATGGTATAGATATGGAAAATACTTCCTTAACAGTATATCCAAACCCAATTGCAGATATTGCCAAGGTAGATTTTACTTTGCAGCAAACTGCCCATATTAATATTACAGTATTAAGTATGACAGGGCAGTTAATGCAACAATATAATTTTGGGAAATATGCTGCCGGATCGCACAGTTTAGAAATTGAAAAAGGCAACCTTGCAGCCGGTAATTATATTATGGCTTTTGAAATCAATAAAAATTCGGTTGTCTCGAAACAAATAGTAGTAACCGAATAATAAAGATTGCTTTAAAAATAAAATTATAAGCCCGATAGTTCTTGAATTATCGGGCTTTTTTATACATAAAACACTTGCTATTTGAAAATAAATTTATACCTTTGCAATTCAATTTTTGAAAGATGAAACGTACATTTCAACCTTCTAGGAGAAAAAGAAAGAATAAACACGGTTTTAGAGCCAGAATGGCTGATAAAGCCGGTAGAAACGTAATAAACAGCCGAAGATCAAAAGGAAGAAGCAAAATTTCTGTTTCAGATGAACGCAGATTAAAGTAATCTTCTCGATAAAATATTTAAAGCCAATCTTTTTAGGTTGGCTTTTTTTATATGTTTTATGAGTATTATTGTAGAAAACTTATGTTTTTATAGATAATGATTGGCTCGAAGAATTCAAATCTCCTTCCAATATATTAATCTGGCATTTATTGGTTCCCTTTTTAGGTCTAAAACCTCGCACTTCAGTGCGATCTGTCACTTATGAATAACTATAATGTAAACTTACCATTTTGTTGAACAACCTTGCAATAGTTAGAAATGTTGAAATTATTGATTTTTTATGTAAAGATGAATTTAACGTACTACATAGCCAACATTTAAGCCAATTAAATAGCCATGTGGCAAAAGCCCGCTTCCTTCTTGTAATTCTAAATCTAAAAACTCGCGGAAATCGTTTAATACTTCACCTTCAATTGGGCTTACCACTTGAACACGATAAGTTAGCAGACCTAAACCTATAAAATAATCAATTATAAAACGTTTATGCTCACCCATATGCCATTGAAAACCAAAACGTGCATCAAAGCTGGCACTTAAAATTTTGCGTTTAACTAGCGTAAGTTGAGTAAATTGGTTTTGGCGAAGGACATCACGGTATTTTTTGTTGACAATATAGTTACCTCCCAGAAAAACGCCCAAATACATACTGGGTAATTTTTTAGGGTTAGTCCATTTTTTGAAACCTATGGCTGTTTTTAAACCGGGATAGGTTTCGCCACTTAATGGAGAGGACTGAGAAGAATGAAAATAACTACCTAAGGTAGCTTCTAAACTCCAATGTTGATTAAGCCTAAAATCAGATACAATACCAGTAGAATTTTTGAATGGATTGAGTAAACCGGTAAAATCTAATTTGGCGGTAATTTGAAAACGATCGGCACCGCCTTTTGGATAATCAAAAGCAATGGTGTCGTTTTGTGCATATGTTAATTGGGTTAAAGCACATAGCCCTATCAATGCGGTTATGGTATATTTGCATAGCTTACTACGAAGTGGCGAGGTTAGCAACTTAGCCCCGATTGCAGCGGCATCCTTTCCCGTACCGGAGGTCGGGAAAGATATAGCGGAAAGCGGGACCAAAAGTTTAACTAAGTTCAACTGTTTCGCTACTAAAAAACAAATCCTGTAGATAAGATTTCGGATTAATATATGATAAATCATTTAGGTATAAAACCAATTTGATTGATATCGCTAATGTCTGCTACATCAAAAATCTCGAAGTTATTGGCTGTTGAAACGATCATAGTATTTTGATTAATAATTAAATCAACCGGATCGTTAATTGGAATATTGTAATCATTTAAGCGCAATAAATTGGTCGGATCGCTAATGTCGAAAACGATAAGCGCATCTGCACCGGCATCACAAACCAACAAATAATCGCCTTTATAACCCAAACCATTGGGTTCATCTAACGGATAACTGCTAATTAATTCTGGAGCATTTTTATTGCTGACATCATACACGATTAACACACTTTCTGCATTAATGTTTCCACATATGTTCTCGATAATTTTAATAGTAGAAAAGGCATAATTGCCTTTAACTACTACGGGGTCGCAACCGCCGGCAAATGGAAAATCACGACGATCGGATTTTGATAGCAGCACGGGTTCTGCCGGATTGTCGATACCCAATATGTACAAAGCTGTTCTTGAACCTACGTAAATGGTGTTATCATATATAATAATGGTTTCTAAACCATAGTCGGTTGAGAGTACACTTTGCTGTGCAGGTTTTTCCGGGTTTTCTAAACCATAAGTAATAACCTGATTAGGGTTAAGCACATACATAAAATTGTTATGCGTAACAAAACGAGTAATAGAACCGGACTGCCCGTCATTATGTGAAGAAACTAAATCTGATTGATAACTGCATGCACCAAGCAATAAAAGTAAAAAGGTTATACTAAGTATATTGTATTTCATCATTCATTAATTTTATAAGAAAGTTTGGCATTTAACGTTTTGTAATCGTACATCTGACCAACCGACTACTGCGCCCAAAGATACGTTAACACATTCAAAGATGCCCCGGTACAATGGAGGAAAAAGCAATGGTTCGAATACATTTTTTTCTCTATTGAGTAATTGTATATTGTGGAGATCGTTTATATCGATAGTCAGCAAATCTGTCCAACTATCGGCATATAACAAACCGTTATTGATTGTAAAGTCCGTAACCGCCGGTATATTAAAATAAACCACGTTTTTAATACTGGAAGAGTCTTTTACATTAAATACGTGAATACCTTTTTTCATTTCGGTCATAAAAAAAAGGGTATCTAACAAAAAGATGGGTCCGGTGTTTTCAATTGGCTGTGCTTCCAAACTTCTAATATCATCTAAAGCAGACGCAGGAAGATAAACCGGCTGCTTACCAAAACCACTCAAACCAGGTCCCTCACCTTTTTGACAAGCCATAAAACAAACAGGCAGGCAGCAAAGCAAATACCAGTATTTTACAGCTCGAAAAATTTTATTAGGTTTCACTTTTCAAAGTTACAAAAAATGGGGCAAAGAGGTTATAGTAATTTATCCAAACCGGTATTCAATTATTATTCAACGGTAAGATAAACAGAAAGCTTTTGATACAACGCTTCATCAATTAAAAAAGATTCTTTAAGTTCCTCAATACTTTTTAAGCCTTTCTTTCTCAGTCCTTTTTTGCGTTGGTCTCTAAAATTGATGAGATGTTTGGTTAAGTTATAATCAATATAAGGATGCTTGAGCAAGGCTTTAAATTCTACTTCGTTAATATTAATTTTTCTTATATTCGGCGTTCCTAATGTTAGCGAGGGTAAGATGCTTTGGTACAAACTATCATCAATACTATAAGCCTCGGCTATTTGTTCAAGCTCGTAAAAACCACCCAATTTTAAACGGTGTTCTACAATTGCTTTAGCTCTAAATTCGCCAATGCCACGTAACTGCATCCAATCTTCTTTGGTGGCATTGTTTATGTTTATACTGGCAAGTGGTACTTCAGCTTTTGTTTTTGTTAGCTTCTTGTCAAAAGAAAAATTTTCATTTGTGGTTTCCGTATTAAAGGCAGCATTGTCGGTACTTGCATAAGTCTTTAAATCTTCATTTGATTTTTCATTATTATAATCAATTTTTTTGGTAACCGGTTTTTCAACAGTACTCATTTCAATACGGTCGGCTAAAGCGAAATATAAACTATCTTCAATACCATAAACATCGTTTAATTCTTCCATAGTTTCAAAGCCGCCTTTGCTGTCTCTGTATTTTACAATCCGTTCTGATAATACGTTGCCTATACCCTTTAAGGTTTTAAGTTCTTCGGCAGTGGCTGTATTAATGTCAATTTTTTGAAAAGGTTTCTCTTCTTTTAAAGGAATTTGATTGGTAGTTTTTTTAGGCGTAAAGGCATAATTAGATTCCTTCGGCTGTTGTTGTTTAGTTGCTGGTTTTTTGCTGATAGTAAGTCTTGGCAAAAGGGCATTGAATAAACTGTCGGTAATTCCGTAAACCGTTTTTAGTTCAGCTATGTTGTTGAAGCCTTTTTTGCTATCGCGGTATTTAACAATCCGTTCAGAAAAAACGTTACCAATACCTTTTAATAATTTAAAATCAGCTGCCGTAGCGGTATTAATGTCAATGGGTTGTACGGGTTCATTATTCCTATAGTCATCACTTGAAGTGGTGGCTGAATTCCATTCCGTAGCTTCATAAAATTCAGCTCTATAATCCTCTTCAGTTGGTTTGATATATTTAGTTTTAGCCAAAGCAGCATTTATGGAATCGTTTTGCTTAGACCAAGCAATAAATTGTTCTATTTTTTGCTGTTGAAAGGCGGTATAATCTTTTTCAACTCTAAAAAAATGGTAATACACTTCTGGTGCTGCTACCATTACGGCACAAATAATTAGCAGCACGATGATACCATATTTGTCTTGCGGGTGAAAAATGAAATATCTTCGAACTTGATGATATAATTTTTCTAAGTTATGCATAACGACAACATAAATATAGCAAAACAGATAAGATTGTAAAAGCATTTGTGTGTTTTTTTTACATTTTTTTTTTGAAGTATGTGCTGTTTGTAGCACCGCAAACCAGTAACTGGGTTTGGTTTTTGGCTTGTAAAACACTTTTTTCTGTAAATATTTATAGAATATTGGCTGATTTTATCGCAGCTTTTTATTGCTAAACTGTTGTATGAGCCATAAAAAAGCCCCGTTTAAAGCCGAGGCAAAACTTCATGTTTTCACCACGGAATCATCTTTATTGTGATTAGCTTTCAGCACGAGGGTAATGATGATTGCATACAAAACGAAAGCTCACTGCAACGAAAATGGAAAAAATGTTGTATCTTTTTAACGAATCTGAAATAAGGCAAGACCTTAAAGTAGGATTCCCCCCGGCGGTTGAAAGACTGCCTTTTTTTATTTTATACCTCTATAATTCCCCAATCAATAGTATTAAAGGTTTCTTTTAGAACAATATCGGGTATTCTAAAATAAAAATTGTGTCCACCTTTCTTTTTCATATAATTATTGGTTTCATAACGCTGACGTAAACAATAAGCTATCACATCATTCATTTGATGTAAAAGTGAGTTTTGTGAGTTTCTAAATACTGGGTCTTCAATTACATTATTCAGTTTTAAGTTTTCACTACCTTCATAAGGTCGCATTTGCCTAACAAATTTTGTTAGTTTTTCAACATCTGTATGGTCAGCTATTACAATTTCTTTGTTGTTTTCATTTGACGATTGCTTAAATTTGTTATGTTTAATAGCGTATTCAAAATGCATCATCATTGTTTTTCAGGCGATCTCAAAAATTGTATCAGCTTTATTTTCTTTATCCACTACAACAGAAAATGTTCTAATTTGAGATTGTGTGTTTAGCCAATCCATACACTTTTTTATAATATCAAGCCGGTCATTTCTTTTAATTCGTTTTAAGTCGCCTGGTCTGTTTATAAATTCGGTGCAATGTA
>CALHDG010000282.1 GCA_938023075.1 uncultured Chitinophagales bacterium | reverse complement strand
ACTAAATAAATAGTATAATATATAAATAAAAATATCCATCTAAAAGCAACCCTTTCACCTCTAAAACCTATCTTGCATAAGATAGTATTTAAACGCCACGCACATTTTTCACTTATATTTATTTAATTGATCAATATTTTAAACATGAAAAAGAAGCTACAACTTCAACAGAATCTATTCTACGCAATTTTCAAAATAGTATTACTTACTGGCTTTTTAATAACTGCTTTACAGGGTTTTACTCAAAATGTGTTCTATAATGAATCTTATGATCATTTTATGAATCCTGACCGGGGCTTTTATTTTCCCTACGATAGCGAATACTGGTACGACACACCCGGCAATTTTTTATCCTTAAACGAAAATCAGTTAAGAGACAGAAGAACAGGTAACCCCTTTTCGCCGGGATTTAATAGTATTAACCCGTCTTACGAGACCAACAACAGCGTAATATTACGTCATTATGTATTAGATGATTTTAGATCTTCTTATATTGATAGTTCTTTTTTAAGCAAAATTCAAACTGATTTTAACCGGGCAAGAAATGCGGGCGTTCGTATGGTGTTGCGTTTTTCATACATCTTAAATACGCCTCTTTGTGGAGAAGGGGAAAGTCCACCAAATTGTAATGGTAGAATACCAACTGCTAATGTCTGCGTTTGCGAGTATGGAGATGCCTCTGAATTTTGGGTAACCCGGCATATTCAACAATTAGCACCTTACTTCCGCAATAATGAAGATGTAATTATGCTGGTTCAAAATGGTTTTATAGGTGTTTGGGGGGAGCAATACTATACCGATTATTTTGGAGATTCCTCGCCAAATGGAAAAGGCTATTTAGATAGTGATGATTGGCAAGCGCGTATTAATGTATTAAAAGCTTTGTTAGATGCTTTACCCGAAAGTAGAATGGTGCAAGTAAGGTACCCGCAAATGCGATATAAGTTTTTACAACAACATCCTCAATATGCTAATCGAATTGGTTTTCAAAACGATTGCTTTTTATCATCGCCCGATGATGTAGGTACCTATTTGGGTTATGATATGAACGATAGCACCAATAAAGATTTTTGGAGAGCCTATGCAAACAATGAAGGAGATTATGTGGCTGTTGGTGGCGAAACTTGTGCAGATGGCAACAATCCATACAACAATTGTGCTTCGCAGGGTGGGCAAGCCGTTGCCGAAATGGAACTCATGAATTGGTCTTTCTTAAATAGTGCTTATAGTTATTATGTAAATAACGATTGGGAAGATGGCAATTGCCTAGATGAAATTAAAACACGCTTAGGTTACCGTTTTGTGTTAAACAACGGGCAGTTTCAAGAGGTGGCGCAGCAGGGCGATATTGTAAATTTTAGTTTAAATTTAGACAACAATGGTTTTGCCGCTCCATTTAATAAACGTACTTTATTTATGATGCTAAAAAACAATTCAACTGGAGCTTTTTTAAATCCGATTGAAGTTTATGGAGATGATGCGGACAGCAGAAGATGGACGAGTGGAAATCATACTTTAAATTTAAGGTTCAATTTACCGGCTTCTGTTAGTGTTGGTGATTATAGTATGTATTTGCATATTGCTGATTTATCTAAACGAAATCAAACTACAGAAAGCATTAGAAACAACCCGGCATACAGCATTCGGTTAGCCAATAAACTATCTAATAATATAGATGTTTGGGATGCCAATACCGGCTACAACAATTTAAATCATACCATTAGTATACAAAACACACCGCCGCCGCCCCCACCACCAATGGGCAACAATTGTATTGACATTGATGGCAATTTTACCGATTGGAATGGTATTATAGAACTGAGGACAGCCAATAGCACAGAGTTAAGTACCCTAAAAGCGGCAGATGATGCCGGTCATATTTACTTGCATCTGTCTGGTACATTAAGAAATCATTATCAAATATTTATAGATACCGATGGAAACTCCGTCAGATCGAACAATAACGATAGCGAGTATTTAAGCAGCAACTGGCAGCAAACCGGCTTCAATTATATGCTAGAAAACGGTACGCTATTTAAATATGTTTCAACCAATTCGTGGGATTGGGCTTGGTCACCCATTAGTGCTATCCCTCAAAATGAAGCGGCGAACGGATTAGAACTCATGGTTCCCAAATATTTGTTTAATGCACTTTCTAATGCCAATATTTCTATTGGTGCCAAAACTTTAAATGCTGCTTGGAGTGGCACGGCTTACCTTCCTGCTTCTGGTAATTTTGGGGCTTCTTATCAACCGTTCTCCTCAAACCCTTGTGTTGAACCTGATGTTTGTATTATGATAGATGGCAATAGTAATGAGTGGCAAACTTTAACTACTACCTATTCAAACAATACTGCAACTTTAAAAAAACTAACAGTAACCGATAATGCGCAAGATTTATTTGTGCTAATTGAAGGAAACTTAAGCATCTTAAATCATACCCCACAAATATTTTTTGATACGGATAACAATACTAACGGAAGCAATGAATTTAGAGCAACCGATTGGAGCAACAGTGGCTTTAATTATATGATGGAGTTCAACACCTTACATAAATATGTAGGAGATGGAAACAGTTGGGACTGGCAGTTTCTAGGCGAAATTGAAAGAAACTTTGGCAACAACAATGTATTAGAATTCCGCATTCCAAAATCTACATTTCAAGAACCCTTAAGTTCTACGATAAAGGTTGCCGGGTATTATTATAATAGTAATTGGATAGCAGCAGGTAAGTTACCGGCTAATAGTGCAACTGGCATTTCCTATCAAATGTCAAGTAATAATTCTTGTGGTCAGATAGTTCAAAAAACAGTTAATAATGAAAAAGAAATTCATTTAAATACAAAATACGTTATTGCATCAACACCAATTGAAAATGTTAAAGATTCAAGCAATAAACGCACAAATAATAATTGCATTACCGTTGATGGAAACGCGAATGAATGGAATAATTTGACAACCTATGCCTATGCAAAATCGGGTAGTTTAACGCATATTAAAGTAGCAGATAATGGTAATGAACTCTTATTTTATGTTGAAGGTGGTTTAGATGTGAATAATCAAATTTACCTGAATTCTGATGTAAACAGTTCAACTTTAAATCGCTATAACAACAGCCAATGGGAGTATGCCGGTTTCAACTATCTTATTGAAAACAGCGAGTTATTCGTTTACAATGGAGATGGTGTAAGTTGGAGTTGGTCATCAATAGGTACGGTAAGCCATTCTATAACTGAAAACGTATTGGAAATTTCGGTTCAAAAAAATCAACTGTCTAATCTATCTAATAGTATAAGTTTTGCAGCTTCTAGTTTAAATGTTGATTATCATGAAACAGGTGCCATACCAGAAGGCAACGCAAGTTTAAATTACTTAATGGGCACCAAAGACCTTTGCAATATTAAACCAGCTTGCTTAACCATTAATGGAGATACCGGGCAGTGGTTGCATATCAATCACGCCGTTCAACATACGGGTAGTAGCAATTTACAATCTTTCAAAATTTCAGACGGATCGGAATTATTATACATTTTGTTAGAAGGCAATATGGATGTATATCAACAAGTATTTATTGATACGGATAATGATGCTTTAGGTAATAATGAATATACCGATAGCAATTGGTCTTTAACCGGTTTTAATTATTTAATTGATCAGGGCGACTTGTTCGTTTATCAAGGCAATGGCGTAAGTTGGGATTGGCTACCAATTGGAGCCGTAAATATGATTACCTCAAAGTATGGGATAGAGCTATCGGTGCAAAAATATCTGTTGGGTAATATTACCGGAACCATTCAAATAGCAGCTTCTAGTTTTGATGCGAATTGGGCAGAAACCAGTTTTATCCCGGTTGCTGAACAAGCCTTTTCTTATGAGCCATCTACCAATAACTTAAGTCTGTTTTTTCATCAGAACGGCATCAATTTTCATCAAGCCTATGATGTGCTTAAATCTTCTGCCAATTTAATCAATAGCACTACTAATGAACGATATAAAGCCGGTCAATTAATACAGTTAAACAATGGCTTTAGTACGCCCCCACTAACAAATTTTAGTGCTTATATTGAGGAGTGTGAGTAGTAGTAAGATCTGCTGACTGCTCTATAAAATAAAAACATACAAATTATATGCTCAAGACCTGACAGGTTTCAAAAATCTGTCAGGTCTAATGGGTTACCTCAATACAAATACCAATTTTCAGGAAAGAAATTTCGGACAACCCAGAAAAACAAGATAAGTATTAGGAAAAATTTGACCACTATCTGCCCTAAAACGAGGTTTCTGATATTGGACAAATTAGTAGATCGGTGTTTTACTAAATCCAAAGTGAAAGCGACTATTAAATATGGAATAGACATCACCATAAAAATATTATAGTAAACTGCTCCTGATATATTTAAGTTAAGCAGACAATGAAGTGCTCTTTGCGAACCACAACCGGCACATTTCAATCCAGTGAGATAATAAAAAGGGCAAGTAGGAAAAAAATTAGTTTCACCCGGCGAATAGATTCTATATACAAAAAGTATACATCCTAACACAAAGACGAAACAAACAAGTTTAAGCTTGCGCAATACCCATTAACGTAATAGCGGAAAATGCACCATATAACACAGCAATCACTATACCTGCAATAAAACCGTATTTTACCCATTTTTTGGCTTCGGCAGCTGCTCTGTTTGCCCCTTCAATATCTCCATTTTCAAAAGCGGAGTTTACTTTAGATGCATTAACAATGCTACAATACCAAGAGGCAAGCAACAAAATATAGTTACTAAAATTGATTCGACTAAATAATTTTTGGGCGCAATGCCGTTTGTTGTTGAACTATCCATAATCTTTTTATGTTGATTAATAAAAGGGCAAATCTACAACTAATTTATTTCCAATAAAAATAAAAAAACCATATTAGTTAAGTAAGTATGGTATATTTGTAAATCGACAAAAGACATTATTTAAAAATTATGAATCAAATAGAACAAACCTATAACGGAGCAGTATCCGTTAATCAAGAAAGTGCAGCAGTGCGTGCCGATTTTATTAAGAAAACCTATATGCACGTAGCCTTATCTGTTTTACTTTTTGTGGGTGTTGAAGCCCTTTTATTAAGCATACCGGCGGTGGTAAAAGTAGGCTTAAGTGTAGCACAAGGCTGGCAATGGCTTGTAGTGCTTGGTGGCTTTATGTTTGTAACCACTATGGCAGAGCGTTGGGCACATCGATCAACTAATAGAACTGCTCAATATGGAGCCTTGTTGTTGTACGTGGTTGCACAAGCTTTAATTTTTGTACCACTTATGTATATTGCGATGCAATATTCTGGTGATGCTGGAATAATTCCAAAAGCAGGTATTATGACTTTGTTCCTATTTTCTGGCTTAACCGCTGTGGTTTTTATTACGGGTAAAGATTTTTCGTTTCTACGGTCGGCAATAGCAATTGGAGGCATGGTAGCTTTGGGCTTAATTGTAGTCTCGGTAATTTTTGGATTTAACTTAGGCGTTATTTTTTCTGCTGCGATGGTTTTATTGGCAGGAGCTTCTATTTTGTATCAGACCTCAAAAATATTAGATGGTTATCATCAAGATCAATATGTAGCGGCTTCGTTAGGCTTGTTTGCTTCGTTAATGCTATTATTCTGGTATGTATTGCGCATATTTATGAGTATGAGTTCTAGTGATTAATTTTGTACATATTTAATTGAAAATAAAATAATTTTAGAAGGTGTGCTTATAAAAATAGGCACACCTTTTTTCGTGTACCTTGATTGTGGGAGTGCTTTCTATTATAATCGAGGCTATATTTATAATCTTCACTACGTTGTATTGGCGAGTACAATTTTTAGGTTTTAAATAAACCAGTTGTCTGCAATCTAGCCCCGATTTCCAAGCCAATAGCACTAAAGTGCATTGGGTTGTTTAGCAGCTAAATGTTGTTTTTCGAATGGAAAAATTCGTCATTCAAAATTCGGTGTTCGATATTCGATATTTTTTGGTTGACCATTTAATGAATAACGAATATCGATTAACGAATAATGAATAATGAAGGTTGAATTATTTTTAATGTATAAATTAATGACATTCAAAATGGCGAAAGACACTTAGATAGAATTGGCGCGGTTATACCATTTTTGAGCGGTTATACCATTTTTGCATAGCATTGAAGCGTTGGCAAAATGGTATTTGAGCAGAAAGCGGGACTACCTTTCATAAATTCTTCTGCCGTTTCGCTTCCAATAATTGGATGAAGTTGTCGTTAAATAACACGTGTAAAATTTAAACTTCCGTCTCAATTTAAAATCTTATGTTTGTGAGGTAACATCAGCGAGGATTTTCTCGTTTAAGTTAACATGAGTAATTTATGGAAAGTACTATTGTAAATCGAGTGGCTAAAAGTGGTTTAATTACCATTAATCCGGAGCAATTTAAGCCTAAGGCTAACCATTATGCTATTTTTGATATGAAGGCATTTTTATATAAAGAAATGTTGTTGAAAGAAAAAGAATTTAGAGCAGCTTTGCAACAACACGATTGGGCTCAATACAGCGAAAAAGCAGTAGCCATTACTTGTACCAATGAGGCTTTAATACCTCAATGGGCACCTATGTTGGTGGCTACTTATTTAAAGCCATTTACCAACCAACTATATTTTTGCACAGAAAAAGAATTGACAAAATTGCTTTTTTTAGAAGCTGTGGAACAATTATTGGAGGAAGACTATATAGATGCCAAAATTGTGATTAAAGGTTGTGGCGCAAAGGTACCCACCGAAGTATATATTGCATTAATCAATAAATTACAAGGCACGGCAAAAAGTATCATGTACGGAGAACCTTGTTCTACTGTACCTATTTTTAAAAGAACGAAAAATTAAATTAAAAGTTGATGAAAAAGGTAACCTACTTAAACGTGTTTGGTGTATTGGGTGTTTTAGGTGTAATTATTTTAATTTTGTTGAGCAGCAATGTTAGTAAAAAAGGTTTTGCCTTAAGTGCGGCGCAACCACCGGCAGTTTCGCCCAACAATATTGAGTTTAACGTATATCCGTTAACCTTGCCTTCGCACATGACTTTTGCCGGCGAGAGTGTGCCTTTACACGATTTTGAAGTGCGTGAACGGATTGACCGAGAGCTAATGACCAATACTTATTGGCATTCTAATACCTTGCGATTGATTAAATTATCGCATCGCTTTTTTCCGGTAATTGAGCAAATTTTACGGGAAAATGATATTCCTGAAGATTTTAAATATGTGGCTTTAGCAGAAAGTGGATTTGATTTGGTGGGTTCGCCTGCCGGTGCAAAAGGTTATTGGCAATTTTTAAAAGCAACTGCCCAAAGTTATGGTTTAGAAGTGAACAGCGAAGTAGATGAACGCTATCATATCGAAAAATCAACTAGGGCAGCGTGTAAATATTTTAAAAAGGCAAAAGAAAAATTTGGCTCCTACACTATGGCAGCAGCATCTTATAATATGGGCATTAATGGTTTGCAAAAACAGGTGGACCGGCAACGAAATATTAAATATTTTGACTTATTACTGAATACAGAAACCAGCCGGTATTTACCCCGTATTTTGGCATTTAAAGAAATTATTCAAAACCCATCGCAATATGGTTTTAAAATTACCGATGCTGATAAGTATCCGCCGGTGCCTTTTAAAGAAGTTCAAGTAAATCAACCGATTAGTGATTTAGCGAGTTTTGCTTTTAAAAACCAGATGAATTACAAATTATTGAAATTTTACAATCCTTGGTTGAGAGACAATAAGTTGACGAACAAAAGCCGGAAGACTTATCAGGTAAAAGTGCCGATTTAGCCGTAATTATATGAATTTGCATAATCTTGTTTTAAAATAGATTCATTATTTATTTTTCTTACGTTTAGAAGCATAGGGCACTTGTTCATCTAACAAAATAGCTTCTTGCACAATTTCATCAATGGCTTTAAACGGAATTTCTTTTACAGTATGAAAAGTGATACCACTAAATTGCTTACGTGCTTTTGTTTGCAATAAGCCTTGTGCATTCGATAATTCATTACCGCGTGTAAAAGCCAATTCTATACCATTTGGTTTGATGGGGTTTAAATAACAAATCCAGCTTTTGCGATAATAAAATGGGATTTTAAATTTGATTTTTGGAGTGAGTTCTAATTGCTCATATAAATAATGATGGAAATACAGCAAGATTGCTTTCTGTTCACCTTCGTACCGATAAATAAAATCTTCAATTGCCTCCATACTGGTCAATCAATTTTTTGAAATTTGGGATTTGTAGTTTTGGAATTTTGCATTTCAAATCATATCAAAATACTCCAATATTAATTGTTTTAAGAAAAACTCTTGCTCTGCCAAGTTTAAATCTGGATGCTCTTTTACGGCTCGGTAGTGGGGCCAGCCATCTTCATCAGTAAATTCTAAGGTGTAGAAACCTCTAGAACTAAGCAGTTTGCAAATGGCTATATGCATCAAATCTTGCTTTTCTTCTTTAGTAAATTCTTTTCCAATTTGATTGAGCTCTTGTACTCCAATTAAAAACAACAGACTTTGCAAATCGGGTTTTCTGCCAAAACGACCTTTTAATTCGTATAAAAGATCTTGCCAGCGGTGTTCAATATGAATCTCTTTTTCGGTTCTTTCTTTTTTCAAAATTGATATAATGCAATAAATTTAGTTATCTTATTCAATTAATAGAATATGCTTATTTGGGCGGATTATGCTAATACTGCTCATTTTTTTCATCAATTTTATAATCAAGTTGGTATAACAACTCCTTCGCGTTTTCAATTGCCTTTTCACCAGTAGTGCTGCCACCCAATAATTTAGCAATGGCTTGTACTCGTTCATCTTGCTCAATTTGCTTAATGCGGGTAAAGGTGTCGCTACCTATGGTTTCTTTATACACCTCAAAATGATGCGTACCTTTACTTGCCATTTGCGGCAAATGAGTAATACAAATCACCTGATGTTTGTTAGATAACTCGTCAATTTTTTGAGCAACCATATTAGCCGCATCGCCTGAAATACCGGCATCAATTTCGTCGAAAATAAGGGTTGGTAAAGCCACTTTATCTGCTAATAAATTTTTAATGCACAACATTAACCGCGAAAGCTCTCCACCCGAAGCCACTTGCTTAATACCTTTTGCCGCACTGCCAGGGTTAGCACTAAACAACAAATTATAATTATCTATACCATTTGGGTTTAATTCCGTTTCGTTCAGTTGATTGCTGTACACAATTTGAGCACTACTCAAACCCACTTGTTTTAAATCGGCTTGTAACTGTTTTTCAAAAGTTTTGGCTGTAGTGGCTCTTTTTTTTGAAAGGGTTTTTGCTACATCAAACAGTGTTTTTTCCTCTTTTATGAGCCCTTGTTCTAATTGTTCAATTTCTGCTTCTAAATCAGCTGAATTGCCTACCCGTTGGTTCAATTGGGCTGTTAAATCTATCAATTCAGCAACAGTTTTTACATTGTGTTTGGTTTGTAGTTTATAAATGGTGTTTAAACGGTTTTGTATGTCAAGTGCTCTGCCCGGTTCAACGGGTACAGCTGCGTGCGATTGGTTACTTTGGTTTACAATATCTTCTAATTCAATCACCATACTTTCTAACCGTTTAGCAGTAGTACCAAAATTTGGGTTAACTGCTTTTAGTTTATTCAATTGATTGATGTGTTGGTTTAACACATCTACCATATTTTGCTCACTGCTTAAAATGCTATGGTCAATTTGTTCTACAACAGCACCAATGTCTTTTAAATTTTCTATTATTTTGAGTTCTTTTTCTATGTGATCTTGTTCGTTTTCGTCTTCTAAGGCAGCTTCATTTAATTCGGTTAGTTGAAAATTGACATAATCCGCTTCGTTTTGTTGTTGAGCTAAGGTGGCTTCTAATTGTGCCAATCGTTTTTTGTTTTGTTGATATTGTGCATACTGTTGCTGATACTGTGTTACTTTTTTCAAATGTCCCGACAATACATCTAACATATATAATTGATAATCAGCTTCGGCAATACTAAATTTTTGATGCTGTGTGTTTAAATCGGTAAGGCGATTGCTTAAACTTTTCAAGGTGTTTAAATTAACTGGTGTATCGTTTACAAAAGCCCGGCTTTTTCCAGAGGGTAAAATTTCTCGCCTTATAATGGTTTCCACATCATAATCTAATTCCAATTCTTCAAAATGAGTTTTTAATTGGTACTGCTCAATTTGAAAGGTGCCTTCAATCACACATTTTTTGGCAGCCTCTTTTAACACACCCGTATCGGCACGTTGTCCTAAAATTAAGGAGATGGCACCCAGAATAATCGATTTACCGGCACCCGTTTCGCCGGTAATGATGTTTAAATCTTTACCAAACTTCACGTTGAGTTCATCAATTAACGCATAGTTTTTTATATGTAACTGTTGCAGCATATACTATTGATTGCAAATTTAAACATAATGCTTAATTGTTTAGGTTGTGGTCTTAATTTCTTTAATACAAATGAAAAAACCCTATTTTGAGTTAAATTTGTACCATAAATTGTATATTGAATGTTAGCCAGATTAGATAACGAGGTGTTTTTTAAAAAAGCGTTTACCGATAAAATGGTGTTTAAGGCATTTGTAAAAGATATTATAGGCATTGAAGTAGAACCAGAAAAAATAGAAACCGAAAAAGCCTTTGAACCAAAGGTTGGTCATATCAATTTTAAATACGATATTTTTGCTGAAGACCCTAAAAAGAGAATTATAATTGAAATACAAAAAGTAGAGTATGATCATAACTTTGATCGTTTTTTACACTATCATTTACAAGCTATTACCGAACAACAAAGGAGCTCTGATAATTACTTAGTAGATAAGACCGTTTATACGATCGTGATTATAACCGCTCCTTATAAAATCAACAAAAAAACTCATGAAATTTATAAAGATGAGGTTTTGATTTCAACGCTAAATCCGAGAAATATTAAGGGCATTGAACGAAAAATATTTAATCACGAACTGATTTACTTAAACCCGAATTATAAAGGTGAAACCACTCCGCGAAATTACAGGGATTGGTTAGATCTAATTTATGAAAGCATTCACAACCCAGCAAACCCCAATATTAATTTGGAAAACGCCGGTGTAAAACGGGTAACCGAAATTGCCAATATGAATAAGGTAACACCCGAAGAATGGGAAATGGCAAAAATAGAAGTCATGAAAAGAGAAGTGATTGCTATTGAGCGCGAAGAAGAAAGAAATGAAACAACCCAAACTATTGCAAAAAAAATGATTGCTATGGGTTTAGATGATTCAATGATTATACAAGCTACGGCATTGACACAATCAGAAATACAACAATTACGCTACGAAACAAAAGACTAATCCTACATAAAATTGTCTATTGACAAAACAACAACTAAGTTCATCATATCTTGCATATGTAATAAGTAAAAAAGATACAAATATCCCGGATCAAAAAAAATCAAACCTTATTTTTAATATATTTGTGAGGTATGATGCATGAAAATAGACACAACGATATTGTTCAATTAAATGAAGATGTTTCAAACTCTGATTTATATAGCAAAGATTTAGCACCCGTTCCACCGGAAGAACGGACTTGGTCAATGTGGTCCTTAGCATCGCTGTGGGTTGGCATGGCGGTTTGTATACCAACCTATATGTTAGCTTCTTTAATGATTTTAGGTGGTTTAACATGGTTAGAATCGCTTTTAATTATTGGCTTGGGCAATTTAATTATTACCATACCGATGGTATTAAACGGACATGCCGGTGTAAAATATGGTATTCCTTTTCCGGTTATCGGGCGGTCTTCATTTGGCATTTTTGGTATACACCTTCCATCAATTGTTAGGGCTTTGGTGGCTTGTGGCTGGTTTGGCATTCAAACCTGGATTGGCGGTTTAGCCATCTATGCCATTTACAATGCCTTAACGGGCTCAGTAGGAGTAGAGGGCTTAAGCACGGGCAAATTTATTGGTTTTGGCATTTTTTGGTTAATCAATATGTATTTTATTTGGAAGGGTACCGAAAGTATTCGCTTTCTCGAACAATATGCCGCTCCCATCTTAATTTTTATGGGTTTAGCTTTAATTGGTTGGGGTGCGATGAATGCCGGTGGAATGGCTAATGTATTGAGCAAAAGTCAAAACCTGGCTTCTCCTTACTTAGAAAAACAAACCAATGGCAAAGGGTATCAACTCAACCTCAATCCGGCAGTTGATGAAAACGGACACATTAAAGCGGATGAATTTAAATTTACAATTAATGGTAATGAAGGTGCTTGGTTTCCACTTAAAGGAGCGGTTATTCCGGTGGCAGAGGAATATGCCAACAACTTAGCCGTTCAACTTCGAAAAAAAACAGCTAACGGTTTTGTGCTATCAAAAGTAGCTACCATCAATCCGCCAAATTCAAACCAACCTAAATTTTGGAAGTATATTTTATTTTTAACGGCTATGGTCGGTTTTTGGGCAACCATGTCGCTTAGTATTGCAGATATTACCCGTTATGCAGCCACCCAAAAAGCACAAATTGCCGGACAGTTTATCGGCTTGCCGGGCACTATGATGCTCTTTTCTTTTGTGGGTATTTTTGTAACGGCAGCCGCCTTTATTATTTTTGATGATATTTTGTTAGGACAAGATGCCCCTTGGGACCCGGTTTCGTTATTGGCTAAATTCGATAATCCAATGGTAGTGATCATCTCTCAAATATTTATGATTATTGCCACCTTAAGCACCAATATTGCCGCCAATGTTATTGCCCCGGCTAATGCTTTTTCTAACCTAAAACCTAAAGCCATTTCGTTTAGAACGGGTGGTATAATTACCGGCATCTTTGGCATTATCATTTGCCCTTGGTGGTTAATGAATAAAATTATTCCTCTGTTATTGATGGTTAGTGGTTTATTGGGACCCGTTTTAGGGGTAATGTTAGCCGATTATTTTTTAATTAGAAAAACTGAAGTTGACTTAGAAGAACTTTATAAAGAACATGGTATTTTTAGGTACAATAATGGTTTTAACACGGCTGCCATAATTGCCTTATTCGTTGGTGTTGCCGTAGCATTAATTGGCTACATTGTACCCGCTTTAGAAGTATTGTATACCCTAAGTTGGTTTATTGGTTTTGGGGTTTCTTTTGTGCTGTATTATGTATTAATGCCTAAGGGTTACCCAATAAAGCCTGATTATAATGACTGAGTTTCCTGTTTTCGAAAGCCTTTGTTTTTTCTATCAACAAAGAACCGAAGTTTGCAAATTAGCCCCGATTTCCAAGCCAACAGCACTAAAGTGCATTGGGTTGTTTAACAGCTAAGTGTTGTTTTTCGAATGGAAAAATTCGTCATTCAAAATTGGGTGTTCGATATTCGATATATTTTTTTTTGACCATTTAATGAATAACGAATAATGAAGGTTGAAGGTTGAATTATTTTTAATGTATAAATAAATGACATTCAATATGCCGAAAGACACTTAGATAGAATTGCAACGGTTATGTTGCTTGCAGCAAAGCCCTGAAGCCAAGCGCAACATTTGAGTGGAAAGCAGGACGGGTGTTGTTGTTAAGCTCAAAAGTTTCGCTTCAAAAAAAAATTGAAGGCGATGTTAGTGATAACGAATTATATAAACTTGTTGAAATGATAAATTTTTAATCACCATTTCAAACATAAACTTTGTTACCGAAATTTGAGTTATTCGCTTTTAGCTTTTTCTCTATTCTTCTCAAAACCTTTAATAATGTCTTCTGGAGATTTACCAAGGTTATCTAATGAAAACTGAACATCGTCCGCTAATTCATGTTTCGGAAATTTTTCAATGAAATCTTTATAACGGATTCTGGCTTTAGCGGTATCGCCTAAGTCATTTTCGTAACTGAAACCTTCTAGAAATAAGCTATGTGGTGCTTTTTCATAATCTGGAAATTCTTTGCTGATTCTACTATATACCCCAACGGCTTCATTAAACTTACGCAACGAACGCAATACTTCGGCTGTTTTAAATAAATAATTAGCGGTTTCTGCACCGTCAGAATTTTTGCTGGTATATACATTATAGGTATCAACTAATCGTTGGGCTTTGTTTTTATCAAATTCTAAATTGTTTTTATCAGAACCATACAATTCGGTTTCAGCTTTGGTAATTGCCGCTTTAATTTCCTCTATACTGGCACCAGATAATTCTTGACTAACCGTTTTTACAGGTACCGCAGGTTTGGTAGACGTATTTTGCGTGCCGGTAGATGATTCTTCCCCTCCATTTACACACGATGCAAAAAGGGCAATAGCTAAAAATAAACTAATATTTTTTAATTGATATAAAAATGACATAACTTTCAATTGTTTTTATGGTTACTTTGCTGCAAAGATATTAAAATTGATAATTTTTATGCAACCAATTCTAAAAGTTATTTCTTATACTATATTGTATTTTTTGTTAACAAATTTTTCGTGTGCGGTTACCAAATCTATTGTGTACGCCAACCAAAAGGATGTTATAAACAAAAGTGGCGTTTATCCTGGCTTAAATACTAGCACAAAAAGCCCTTGTAAAGAGCCCTTAAACTACCAGCCAGACTTGGCTCACCCAGAATTTCTACCCACAAAATACATTAAAGTTAATGTGCATTTTATCGACCATCCTAACCGGCAATATAATTTTAATGAAAAAGAAGGGACTACCTTTGCTAAAGATTTAATATGGCATGCCAATCAAAAACTGCTGAAAAATAATAAAATGCATTTACCTAAAGATAACGAGACGCCTGTTTTGCCTATACAAATACAATATGTGATTACACCACACGCATCGAAGCCAAACGATACCGGTATTTACTTTCATCAAGATTCAAGCATTTGGTATTTAAATCATAAAGACAAACGAGGCATCCACGGTTTATACTCCGATGCGGTATACGATAAATTTGGGGTTCAAAAAGAAAAAGTATTGAATATATTTATGGTGGAACATCACCCGGATAGCATTTTATCCAACACGTATAAAAACTCATCGAATGGAATTGGAAAATCATATTATACCAAAGTATCTAACAGCTATTACGAATATCAACAAACCAAAGCCGGTAAAGTAAGTAAAGGTGCTTGGTTTGCTGCCAATACGCTCAATCACGAAATTGGCCATTCGTTGGGTTTGCTACACTCTTGGACGCGCAACGATGGTTGTGAAGACACCCCGATACACAGCAATTGCTGGGGCGAAACCGGCAAGCCACCTTGTGATGGGTTGATCTCTAATAATATAATGGATTATAACCGCTACAGCAATGCCTTAACGCCTTGTCAAATTGCCCGAATGCATTACAACATTAGCAAAGAAAACTCTAGCCAACGCAAAGTAACGCGTGCCGATTGGTGTACTTACCGTGCCGACAAAACCATTACTATTCAACCCAACCAAAAAGTAGATTGGCTTAGCAGAAAAGATGTACAGGGCAATTTGATACTTCAAAAAGATGCTGAATTGGTTGTTCACTGTGCCCTTTCTATGCCCGCTGGCAGTCGTATTCAATTACATCCTGGTGCTCGCTTGGTGTTAAACAACAGCAAAATTTTTAACCGCTGTGGCAACCAATGGAAAGGTGTTGAATTAGTAAAGCAACTTGGTTTAAAAAAGGGAACAATTGTATTTTATGGAGATAGTTTTTTTACGAATGTGGAGCACAGGCTTGGGGCTGAGGCTAATAGGTAAAGATTAATGAATTGCTAGAATATTGTAAATAGATAGCTTTTGTTTTTGAGATATTGCTATGCTTGTTGTTTTACACGCTATCGTCTATTACTCATTTATACCATTCCGTTTTTAAATGAACAGCATTTCGCTTAGTTCTAAGCGTTTCTTTATCACAATAGCCCATATAAAACACACCCAAACATTTTTCGCCTTGATTGAAGGGTAGAAACTCACCAAAATAGGGCATCAATTTAGGCGAACTCCAATAGCAACCAATTTCATAAGCCGTGCAGGTTAAATACATATTTTGAATAGCGCAGGCAACAGCGGCAATTTCTTCCCATTCAGGTATTTTTTCAGTGGCATCTCTTTGCATACAAACCAGTATTATACAATCAGCCTGTTCAGTCTTTTGTTTTAAACTGTCGTATTTTTTTTGAAGAAATGCTGTTTGCGTTGCTTTATATTTACGCTGTAAAAATTCACCAAATCTTATTTTCGAATCACCTTGCAAAACCTTAAAACGCCAAGGTTCCGTTAATTTATGTGTTGGTGCTTTATTGGCATTTTCCAATATTTGCTCAATAATTCTTTTCGGAATTTCTTTTCTAATGTAATCTTTTGGAAAAGTAGATTGCCGCTTATCAATTATTTGATTGATTGTTTCAATTTCTCGTTTCATTTTTATTTATTTGTAGATTAATTATGTTTAAATTACTAACCGCAAATTTACTTTATTTTTAATTCTAAAAAAATCATAAAAAATGACACTCATACCAACCTTATCCTTTTTATTTACTGTCTACTAAAGTAGCAAAGCTATATAATCTTGAAAATGCAAACTAAAAATATATAACATTATGAAATTTAAATTGTTATTTGTTTTATCTCTAAGTTTATTAATTATCCAATTAAGTGCTCAACCACCACCGCCTCCGCCAGAATGCAGTAATTATGCTGGGGTAGATTTCTTCCCATTTTATGGACCAGAAATATGTGGTGATTATGGAGCTTTTGTAGAACTAAACATCATAACTAACGGTCCGCCAATGGGTGAATTCTATGATATTATCGTTACTGGTACTGATGGCTCTCAAGGTTTTGGTTTTGGCGATGATTATGGCTTTGGTTTTGCAGACTTAATGCCAAATTCGGTAGAAGGTTGTGAAGCAGTTGAAGTTTCATTTGAAATGATCATTATTTGTCCATACACTGGTGAAGAATTAGATGTGGTTGATTTAGGTACTTACACAGTATACCCGCAGTTAATGGTTGAAGTAGTTGAACCCGGATGTGCTGAAGGCGAAAATGGCTCGGCTACTTTGGTAGCGTTTGATGGAACGATTTGCGACGGACCAATAGAAGGAGTTGCCGGTACAGATGGAGATTGCGAAACGCAACAGCCCGGTACATTATCTTATGACTTCAACCCCTTTCCCGATGCTTTATATTGTTTTTTCAATTTTAATGATGAACTTGAAGTGCCTTGTACAGAGTTGGAATTTGGTTGTACAGATGCCACAGCTTGTAACTTTAGCGAAACGGCTGTTTGCGATGACGGAAGCTGTGTTTTTGCTGAACCTTGCTGCCCTCGTCCATTAGCAGATGGTATACCCACTGGAATTTGCGGTGGATACAGCCCGGATAATAGCTTTTGTCTCACTTTTGATGGTGACATTACCGCTATTGATATTTATGGAATGTTTATAACTTCTGCTAGTGGAGGTTTCGGTTTTCCAATATCTAGTGATCCTGCAACCAATGAAGTATGTTTTACGTTAGATATCTTTTATAATTATGATGATATATGCCAACCTTTTGATGACGTGCTTACTTTGGAATACAATTGCTTTGAAACAGGAGAGTTTGTTACTGAAAATTTAGGAACGATAACAATTTATCCGGCACCCTTTTTCTTTGATGTATTTACTACGCCTTCGCCTGAATGTGGTGTACCTCCTACAATTGAACCTTCCATTTGTGGAACAGTAATAACTGGAGAGATTATTGAACCGATTAATGACTGTGAGAATTTAACACCTGGTATCCTAAACTATACAATTGACCCCGGCTTCGATATAACGAATGCACCAGATTGTCTCTCTGATATTTTTGCAGGTGAAGTTCCTATAGCACCATGCGAAGAAGATTGCCCATGCGACGGTGTTTTTTGCAGCGGTACTTGTACCGATTTAATGGTAACCGCTGCCGGCTTACCACAAACCGTATGCACCTATGGAGGTGACCCGATTTCAATAGAAGTAACCGGACAAGGTGCTTCTACAGCAACTTATTTTGGTGATATTATTTTTAATGGTAATCAAGTAGATGGCTTTTTTCATCAATTAGGTGATCCAACTACTTTTGATATTTTTCCATTTTTTTATGGTCCGGGAGTAAATTGTGAACCCGTAACCTATACTTTAGAATATGAAATATTTTGTGCTTACGAATACGTACTTTTAGCATCTGGCACACTCGGTGATATTACCGTCTATCCTGAACCATTTTTATTTTTTCCTGAAATAATGGAAGGGCAACCTTGTGGTGCCGGAACTACCATTTTACCGGCTCCTTGCGGTACGGTTGTAACTGATCCCGAACCCATTCCAAACCCACAATGTGGCGAAGGTTCAGAAGATCAAATAGTTACATGGACTGTTGATGTAGGTTTTGATATAGCCGATGCTCCAGATTGTTTCGACGCCAGTTTTGTAATGGGAGAATTTACCGTTTTTGGTTGTCCTGATAATCCGGGAGACCCTTGCTTTACCGAATGTTTGGGTGAAGGCACCTTAGATGAAAATTGTACATGTGTAGTAGAAGAATTACCTCAAATTGTTATTACAGATGCTCCAGTTGCTGCTTGCCAGGGTGAGCCTATAATGATAAATGTTGATTTTACCGGTGCAATACCTCCTGGTCAATTTTATGAACTGCAGGTGACTAATCAAAATGGCTTTCTAGTTAGCTCAATTTTTATTGATGAATATACAGCATTCCCATTAACAGTTGACTTGTTCGATTATTATTATTACTATTATGATTTTTGTACTGTGTCAGAGGAAACCTATACTTTTACATTAAGATGCTTTTATGACTTTTCAATTATTGGTACACCGGTTACGGTTGGTCCGGTTACCATCTATCCAAATCCATTTAATTTCACACCGTTTATTCAGCCTGGTATACCTTGCGAATCTGAACCTGTTATTAATATAAATGGTTATTGTGGTGAAACTTTAGATATTATTGAAAATGTACCTCCGGTAGATGACTGTGATGCTCCGGTTGCCGGTTTTATAAGTTATCTGATCGTTCCTCCATTTGATATTACCAATGCACCGGCTTGTTTTACCGATCCACTTTCTGGTCAAGCCCCAATTCCGCCTTGTTTAATTGATTGTCCTTGCGATGGCACTTTCTGCCAAAACGTTTGTTTAGATTTAATGGCTACTGCAACTGATTTTCCTACCGAAGTTTGCCCTTATAACGGTGTTCCTTATCAGTTAGATATTACTGGTATTGGAGCAGATTTCGGCACTTATTTCATCTTAACTTTCGATAATAATGGTTTTAATATAGGTTTTGATGTGCACAATCCAGGCGATCCAACTACCATATTTCCTTTAATTTCTCCGTTTACGTCAGGTTGTGAGCCAGAAGATCAAACTTTTACTTACGAAATTCAATGCCCAGATGATGGTAGCATATTAGCATCAGGCACATTAGGTACGCTGCTCGTTTATCCAGATCCGTTTAACTTTTTTCCTAACATAACACCAAGTATCCCTTGTGTTCAAGATTTGATGATTACACCTGCACCTTGCGGAACTATTGTGCTTGACCCAGACCCAATTCCTGTGCCCGGTTGTGGTGGTGAAGATACTGAGGTAAGTTGGTCAGTTGATTTTGGATTTGATTATCCTCCGGACTGCTATGCCTTCCCAATAGAAGGCACAGAACCGGTTTTTGCATGTGCGGGTAATCCTGGCGATCCTTGTGATGATAACAACCCTTGCACAGTAAACGATGTTTTAGATGAAAATTGTAGTTGTATTGGTGAAGGACCAACAGCTACTTTTGATTCTACTTTGCCAGAAGCAGCCTGCAGCAATCAACCAGTTGATTTTACAGTAACGGTTGATATGATACCTGACCCCGATGGTTTGTTAATTATCCTTACAGATGCCACAGGAAACTTTTTTGGGTTTAATCAGATTTTTCCTGGTGATCCATTAACCAATACTTTCGCATTTTTTCCATTTACCAATAGTATTTGCGCACCAACACTCTTCGATTTATTTCTTGAATTAAGATGTCCTTATAACTTCGAAATTATTGGAACAAGCATTCCTGTCGGTTCCATTACCATATATCCACCTATTGATCCATTTATTCCAGAAATTGAACCAGCCATTGTTTGTGGCGAAGCACCGGTTATTAATCCACCAGGTTGTGGCGAATTGACTACAACCCTTACTCCAGCCGACCCCATTGCCTGCCCAGCAGGTAGCGATGGTTTAGTAGAATGGATAGTTGATTTTGGTTTTGATGCAAGTGACGCCCCTGATTGTTTTGATACTACTGAAATAAGTGGACAGGAACCAATACCCGCATGCAGTAATTGTTGCCCTGTTGCAACTGAGGTTTCTGTTGCAGATTCAGGCCCATTTTGTACTGGCGATATAACCGAAGTGTGCGTAACTTTTGATGCACCTTTTGAAAGCGATGCTCAGGTAAATATAAATGGAGTAGATGCTGTAGCTGGCGAGAGTCAATTATGTTTTGATTTGCCTTTAGTAAATGATGGCTGTAGTTTTGAGCCAGTTCAAGTACCTTTTGAAATTGAATGTACAATTGACGGAACAGCAAGCAATGGTATAACTCCAGAAATATTAGTAGCTCCTGATCCAGCTAATTTTCAATACATGGTATTTCCTGGTGGTTGTGGTTTCCCTCCTTTTGTTGGTCCGCCAAACAATCAACCACCTTGTTTTGTATTTTCCAACACTTCTGTAGTTGTAACAGATCCGGTTGATGGATGCCCTCCAACAGATGGGGAAACAGAAGTCTTTTTAGATTATTTAGATAATAATTTTAATCCTTTAGATATAAGTGCCTTTGCCTGCGATGGCTTTCCGGCATCCATTATATTGCCTCAACCAGGTTGCAGTACTTGCCCTTGTCCAAACCCGGTTGTAAATGTAACCCTTACAGAAAACACTTGCGAAGGTGGTGTATTGGAAATTTGTATAGAATTTGAAGAAGGTGATGAAGCTAATGCCATAGGTACACAAATTAATATAAATGGAGATTTTGGGACTTTTGCTAATTTAACAGTTAGTGGAGATGGTATGAACACTATTTATTGTAGTGAGTTCAATTCAAGTGCAATTATTGATTGTGTGCCAATTGAAGAAAATTTTACAATAGATTTATTCTGTTCAATAGATGGAACTCCATTGTTTAACGGAACAGCTGTAACAACAATCTACCCATCATTAGATAAATTTAGTTACGAAGTAATACCAGCAGTAGATAATTGTCCACTCCCAGCAGATTATCCTGAGATTATCAGTACAGGTGATTGTGATTTAGATATTTTTGATGTAATAACGGTTGATCCGGAAGATGGCTGTCCGCCTGTTCCAGGAAGTATAACCTATTCGGTCAATTATTTAGATGGCACACTATTTACCAATGCTCCGGCAGAATGCTTGTTTACCGAGCTTACCGCTTTAGAAGAACCCATACCAGCTTGCGATACTTGCCAACCAAACTGTTCCATCATACCAGAAATGGCAACCAATATTGTTTGCAATGATAATGGTACACCTGAAGATGCCAGTGATGATACCTATACTTTTGATATAGTGGTTAATGGTAACAATACCGATCCTGCAGCAACCAATACCTTTAATGATGATCAGGGAAATACTGGTATTGCTTATGGCACCACGGTTTCTTATGGTCCCTACCCAATAGCCGGTGGTAATGTAACAGTTAATTTTACAGATGCAGACGATGCCGGATGTGCTGGTATGATGATGGCTGCAGCACCTGCCACCTGTTCAGAAGAAGTGCCTTGTGAAGATGAAATTTCAGGTACAGTTATTCCTCCAATGGGATGCGCAGTTTCTGGAATTACAGTTACTATTTATGATGATATGGGTACTGTAGTTACTACACTTGTTACAAATGCTAATGGAGTTTATGATTCTACGCCAACAACATATCCTTGCGGCGATTATACTGCTGAATTAACTGCTGGTTTGCCAACTTGTTACACCGATGCCAATGGAGAAACAGGACCTAAGCCTTTTACCATAGATGATGACCCGAATAATGATGATACAGACGGAACGGATTTTGAAGGCATGCCGGTTTCTTGCGAAGATGAAATTTCGGGAACAGTTATTCCACCAACCGGTTGTGCTATTGCGGGTATTACTGTTACCATTTATGATGATACGGGTGCGGTTGTAACTACTTTAACTACAGATGCCAATGGGGTGTACGATTCTTCTCCAACAGCCTACCCTTGCGGAGATTATACAGCCGAGTTAACAGCTAATTTACCAACTTGTTATACCGATGCGAATGGAGAAACCGGACCTAAACCTTTTACAATTGATGATGATCTAACTAATGATGATACAGATGGAACCGATTTTATGGCAGATGATACTGAACCTGTAACCTGCAGCATTTCTGCCGAAGTAAGCGAAATTGTTTGTGATAATAATGATACACCACAAGATGGCAGTGATGATGTAGTTACAATAACGGTAACGGTAAGCAGCACTGGACCTTGGACAGCAGGAGATGGAATGATGGGTAATGATGGAGATACCTACACCTTCCCTGCAACAGCAGCTAACAATACAGTTACTATGATGTTTTCGGTAGATGAAGAAACAGATTGTGAAACGGTTTTTACTATGATTGCAAATGATTGTGATGTTCCAGCAATACCTACCCTTTCGCAATGGGGTTTGATTGTTTTATGTTTACTGATGATGAGTTTGGGTGCTATAAAAATAACGAGTAGTACATTAAATTACAACCTTAAATTAAGTAGATAATCGCAAAATAGATTAAAAACGATAATTAACATTAAAATTCGTGGCAGAACAGTCAAATAAAGTTCAGTCACGAATTTTTTTTTGATCTAATCACAATATACTATAGCTGGGTTTCAACATAAATTAAGGTATTCAATTGAAAATAAAGCGGTGTAAACATAAACGACTCCCCAATCAAAATCTACATTTTTTACATTAAAAATTATTATTATATAAAAATAATATTAAATGATATAATTAAAATAGATGTAAAAAACTTTATTAAACAAAATACAAAGATTTAAATTTTATTTTAATATACTAATTGTTGAAAAAATATCATGAGGGATTTTGAAATGTTAAATAATTTTAAGTAGTTTTAATGTATCTATCTATAGTTATTCAATTTTGGTTTGCCGGGTTTGTATACATGCCCGGCAAATTTTTTCGTTATAAAAAATATGGATAAAACATTTTTATTGATCGCTGCAATGTGTTGGATAAATCTAACCTTAGCGCAAAATACCGATACCAAAGCCGTAATTGAAAAAATGATTCATGCTATTGAGACTACGCCTTATTTTGAATGTGATTTTTATTCGGAAGAACGGTTTGCTAAGCGGAATCATCAAAATCAATTGAGGTTAAAGGTTAGTATCAATCCTAAAAAATTTTATTTAAAAGCCGTTACTCCAAATGAAGGAGCCGAAATTTTATACAACCCCGAAATTTTTAACAACAAGGTTTATATTAACCCCAATATGTTTTTGGTGCCCAATTTAAAAATTAAGCAAACCAATTCTATCCTTTTAGATAATCAGCATCATATTTTAAGCAATATTGGTTTTGATTTTTTTAAAGATGTAGTGAAAGGTGCAATTAAACGAGCAGGTGATGATTTTGAACAGGTCTTTAAATTAAAAGGAACCACCAATTGGAATAATAAGACTTGCTATGTATTGGAAATTATTGATCCGACGGCAGGTGTTACATCTTATACCGTACAACAAAATGAAGATATTTTTGACTTGTGCTACAAATTGAAAATAAGTGAATATTCTATTATAGAATTAAATGAAACGGTCAAAGATTTTTGGGATGTAAAGCCGGGCATGACTATTAAAGTACCTACGTCGTATTCTCCAAAATCAACCATTTATATAGACACAGCTAACTATTTGCCGGTTTATCAATTAATGGAAGATGACAAAGGCTTATTTGAACGCTATGAATTTAGAAATTTAGTTATACGGAAGAGCTTTGCTGATAATGAGTTTGAACCCGGCTTTGAAGAATATGAATTTTAAAAAGTGCTGAATATGTCAAACAAAAAATTGTACCAATCTAAAATAGAACGAATAGAACCCATACCAGGTAAAAGTTTTTTTAATCCACCATTAATTGAACATCCACGGTCAATTTACTTGATCTATATTCCAATTATTATCGCCTTGCAGGTTTACAGTATATATTTTTTAGATATCTATTGGTGGCAATATTTACTTTCTTTTGCCGGTGCTTTAGCATTTTGGACAATTTTTGAATACCTGCTTCATCGTTTTGTGTTGCACGCAAATCCAAGCAATAAAATACTTCGTCAATTTTTATATAAAACGCATTGGATACATCATGAATACCCAAACGATAATCGTTTTGTGCTAATGTCGCCGTTACTGAGTTTGTTGGGCGGGCTCATGTTTTATGGGCTTTGCCGTTTGTTGTTTGGTGCAGTATTTTGCTACCCTATATTAATGTCGTTAATTATTATTTATGTGGTATACGAATGGATGCATTTTGCTGCCCATAACCATCACTTTAATAATAAGTGGTTTATGAAGTTGAAAAAACATCATCTAAAACATCACTTTAAAGATAATGATAAATGTTTCGGTTTTATTACTACCCAATGGGATGAATGGAGCGGTACTGATTTTGAGTGACTTTTGACACAGGTAGACAGCAGAGTAACTTCATTTATAAAACAATAGAGATCAACTTTCAAATATGCAAAGTGCAATTTTTACACAGCACTTAGTCAAGCTAATACGGTCAGTTAACCAGAACATCAAATGCTGTTAAAGTCAATAAAAATTGCCGCAGCCAGCAAGCACTCGGCAAGTATTTTTAAATTTATTTTCTAGTTTTTATCAATCATATACATATAAATATTTTACAATTTTTATACTAATAATATTTTTATGATGAGCGGCAACAAAACCTAAAAAAGTATCTTACTTTTGAAGAGTGTATAGGCATCTTACCAAAAAAATGTATACTGTATTAGGCTTGCTATGGTTAATGGTCAGTGCATCTTCGTGCGTGTTTCAACCGGCAGATGATTCATCAAATTATATTAATGCTACAGAGGCTAGGATTACCGACAGTGAAAAAAATCAATTACTTGAACAGATTGAACAACTCATCCGGCAACATTATGTGAATGCTAATAATATTGACACTAAGTTGCACGAAGTAGTTCAATTTAACTATGATGATATAACAATAGCCAACTATTTTGCACAGGTATTGACTGATAATTTACAAACTGCTTTTAACGACAAACATTTGGTAGTACATCACGATACCACAATGGTTAACCGGTTAAAATATGAGCAGCGAAAGGGAGACAATTGGAACGACATTCAATACTATGAAGCTTATCAAGAATATAAAGACGCTGTAAAAGATTACAATTACGATTTTAGCAAACTGGAAATTTTAAGCGGTAATGTAGGCTATTTAAAGTTTAGTCATTTCGCAAAATTAGAAGATGCCAAACCAACCATTGAAGCCGCTATGCAATTTATGGCAAATGTGGATGCCTTAATTATTGATTTACAGCACAACTCTGGAGGACACGTAAATACCACCAGTTGGCTTGGCAGTTTTTTTTGTGCCGATACCTCTACTATTTTTTTTAGAAATTTGCCTGAAGAAGGAAAGATTCGTTATCCGGTAGAACATCAAGACGGACCCCAAAATTTGAAACGGATTCCTTTGTATATTTTAGTTAGTGAAGAAACCGCTTCTGCTGCCGAGGTGTTGACGACAGCCTTGAAAGAAAATAAAAGAGCCAGAGTAATTGGTTCGAAAACTTGGGGTGGTGCACACGCTTGCCGGATGGAAATTTTAAACAACGGTTTTTCTTTGCTGTTACCTTTTTCAGAAATTTTAGGACCAACCAGTTTTAGTAATTGGGAGGGCAAAGGTATACAGCCCGATATTGTAAAGCAATCAAACAACATTATCGAAAATGTGCACCATTTGGCTATTTCCGATTTATTGAGTAAAAATCCACACCCTAAAAAAAAGTATTTGTATACTGGTATTTTGAAAGCAATCGAATCTACCTTTTACAATCATCAATCCGTTAAACTTACTGAGTATGCCGGCAAGTATGGATATTTAGAATTTGTTGTAGAAAACGATGCACTCTATTTTATAAAGAAGGGCAGATACCATACAAAAATGTCACCCTATCAAAACGATCATTTTGTGTTAGATGATTATCAATTTACAAAGGTTTTTTTCAAGCGAAATTTTTGGAATGCGGTGAATAGCGTTCACTTTGTTAATTATAAAAATGATACTTTGAGTTATTTACGGAATTAGTTAATGTAGCAAGCAATAAAAACTTACCACGTAATTGTTTCCTCTATTTTTTAAATCTTTAAAACCTTGCCCTGTAATTTTTCTGTCCATCATCTACTTTAATTTAACAGGCACTCCTTTTTAAATATTGAACATCATTATTTTTAGGCATAAATAAAAATTTTGCTACAAGCAACATTTAATTTATATAGCATATTATATACATTGTTTAAATAAATGTGTTGGGTACTTTTACATAATATAGTCAGCAATTGGATTAGGCAACAGATTCGTTCTAATTTTTGATCATTGAAAACATTAAGGGATAATTCAAATATAACTGTCCATTTATACCTTTGAGATTTTCCGATCTACTTCATTAAAAATACTCGTCTTAGCACCACTAAGCCTGTGTTTTTTAACTTGTATATCAAAAAATCTCTTAGCTAAAATTTGAACATTTATTTTTTCTTCATTATTAGGAGAGTTTAAAAAAATGGATTTGGAAAAATTTGGTTATTTAGGAGCGACCGGAAAAGGGGCGACTTTTAAATATTAAAATAATTCCTTAATTTTAACGATCAATAATTCACAAAAAATAAACGTAAGCCGAACTAATTCCCCTTCACTTGTGAAGCGCTTGTACCGATACTTCGGTAGGTGGGCTTTTTCGAAAGAAAAAGGTTGGGTTATTTATTACCATACTTCGGTAGACTTCTTTAAAAGAAAAAAGCTATAGTGATGTATTATAAAGCAAATTCTTATATAAAAAAATAAAAACCAATATGAAAAATATAAAATTAACAACAGCCCAAGCCATTATTCAATACTTAGATCAACAGTATGTGCAGCGCGATGGTAAAGTACATAAATTTTTTACCGGGTGCTTTGGCATTTTCGGTCATGGCAACGTTGCCGGTATTGGTCAGGCATTACATCAATACGAAAAATTACCCTATTACCAAACGCGTAACGAGCAAGCAATGGTACACACAGCAACAGCTTATGCTAAAGTTAACAAACGCTTATCTACCTTTGCCTGCACTACTTCCATTGGTCCAGGAGCAACCAATATGTTAACCGGTGCGGCAACAGCTACCATTAATCGCCTACCCGTTTTGTTATTGCCCGGTGATTATTTCTCTTCCCGATGCGCCGGTACGTTGTTGCAGCAAGTGGAGCATCCCCTATCGCCAGATATTTCTGTGAACGATTGTTTTAAACCCGTCTCAAAATATTGGGATAGAATTAACCGCCCCGAACAACTCATTCAATCTTTGCCTCAAGTTATGCGAACGCTCACTTCTCCGGCTGATACCGGAGCCGTTACCCTTTCCTTGCCTCACGATGTACAAGCAGAAGCATTTGATTTTCCGGCGCATCTGTTTGAAAGCAAATTGTGGCACATCGCCAGAAACCGCCCCGACATGGAATTGCTAAAGAAAGCGGCAGACATCATTCAAAAAGCAAAAAAACCAGTAATCATTGCGGGGGGCGGGGTGCTATATAGTGAAGCCGAAGATATATTAAATAAATTTGCAAAAAAGACAGGTATACCGGTGGGTGAAACCTATGCCGGTAAAGGTTCAGTTAATTACGATAAACCTTATGCGCTTGGTGGCTTAGGCGCAACCGGTACAAAAGGTGCCATTGAAATAGCCAATGAGGCAGATGTGGTGATTGGCATTGGAACACGCTACGGCGATTTTATAACGGGTTCATTATCTATATTCAAAAATCCTAAAGTACAATTTATTAATATTAATGTTTGTAATATGGATGCTTTTAAATTAGGCGGCTTACCATTAAAAGGCGATGCCAAAGTTACCTTGCAGGAGTTGAGCAAATTGTTGAGAGGCTATGAAGTCAGCAAATCTTACCGAAACAAAATTGCCCGCTTAAATACAGCATGGGAAAAAGAAGTACAACGAATTTACAAAGAAGCCAATGATGAAAAACCACCTATTCATCAAGGTGCCGTGTTGGGGGTGTTGAACGATTTTATGGATGCTAATGATATAGTAGTTTGTGCGGCGGGTAGTATGCCCGGCGATCTGCACAAATTATGGCGCACCAAAAATCCCTTGGGTTTTCATGTAGAGTATGGCAACTCTTGTATGGGCTACGAAATTGCCGGCGGCTTAGGGGCAAAAATGGGCGCACCCGATAAAGAAGTTTATATACTTTGCGGCGATGGCAGCTATCTGATGCTCAACAACGAAATTGTTACTTCTATTCAAGAAGGCTATAAGCTCATCATTGTACTATCAAATAATAATGGTTTTGCAAGTATTGGTTCACTCTCCGAATCAATTGGAAACAAACGCTTTGGTACAAAATACAGATTCAGGGAAGAAAAATCGAGACAACTAAATGGCGACATCCTTCCGGTAGATATTGCCAAAAACGCCGAAAGTTTGGGTGCGCACGTTTTCAAAGCAACCGATAAAACCTCATTGATAGAAGCCTTGAAAAAAGCGAAAAATACCGACAGAACTACTATGGTATACATTGAAACAGAATTGGAAAGAACCATACCCGGCTACAATGCTTGGTGGGAAGTTCCAATTGCAGCAACATCTACCCAAAAAGCCGTACAAAAAAAACGCAAAGAATATGAAAAAAGTAAGAAGGCAGAGCAGCGTTATTATTTATAAGTATTGATGAGAAAATAAATGTTCAAATTTTTTGAATACCTTTCATAAAAGCATAATTATTTTTTTTTGAAACGAGACTCTTGAGGCATCTGCAAACGCGCAGCCTGCTATCCGCTCAAATGCTATTGCTATGCTTCAAAAGCCAGCCCTGCAAAATAGCATAACCGCTCCTATCAGGGTTAAACTTGAAACCTCGCCCGTATTTAAAAAATTCATAAATGACATTTTTTCAAAGAAATGTCATTTATGAAAAATCCTCATTTAGTTTATTCGCCTTATCCGAGCCAATTTCAATACAAATTTACCCACCAGACCTGACAGGTTTTAAAAACCTGTCAGGTCTGGTGGACGACAATCTTCAATAGTAGTAAAAATTCAGTCGCTTTTTTGAAAACTATGGAGTACAACCCAAATTATAGGCACGAAAAGTAGCGCCTGCTTCAATTTTAAATCCACTTTTCAATTGAACACGGGTTACGGCTTCATAGCTAATGTTTGAACCACTTTCATTTTGGCTAGAGCTCTCAATCGTATTTTGAGCATTAAATTCTAATACACTTGTAGATGGATAATTGCCACTAAGCACATGAATTGGCTGACATTGAGTTTCACATATATCACCACTTCCGTTCAAATTGGTATCGGTTTGATTTGTATTTGATATAGCAGGGCAATTATCACAGGTATTTGCAATACCATCATTGTCTGTATCCGTAAATGTGCCAGCGCAATTACACGAGGCATCAAATGTGTCATTAACCGTGCATGGGTCTGCATCATTACAAGCCTGCCCAATGGTAGCGCAGCTTTCAATCACATAAAATCCTTTGGTGTCAGAACCCAAAAAAGCACCAGAGGCTCCACTATTTTGATAAGCACTTGCGGTTACTGTATGAAAACCTACCGTAGGTGTCCACGAATTGTAGTTTCCATTACTATCGCCAGCAAGCGCATGCGGAGCAGTGTTTTCTGTAATGAAATTAGCATTTCCATCATAACCAAATCGAACACTTCCTACAGGACCATTTGCTAATGCCGCTACAATATTTAAATCTGTACCGTCTATTGTTAAATCTATGGTTTCGCCATCTACCAAATTTCTAATCACACCATCTGTATTGGCATCTATTAGTTGCAAAAAGATGCCGGCATTATTACAAGTTTGATCATTAGCAGCACAGCTTTCAATAACAAAAAATCCATTGGTAACAGAACCCAATAAAGCACCAGACGCCCCACTATTTTGATAGGCGCTTGCGGTTACTGTATGAAAACCAACAGTAGGTGTCCATGAATTGTAGTTTCCATTACTATCGCCGGCAAGCGCATGTGGAGCAACGTTTTCTGTAATGAAATTGGTATTTCCATCATAACCAAATTGAACACTTCCTACAGGACCATTTGCTAGTGCTGCTACAATATTTAAATCGGCACCATCTACTCTTAAATCTATAGTTTCACCTTGTACAAGATTTCTAATCACAATATTTGTATTGGCATCTACTAGTTGCAAAAAGATGCCTGCATTGTTACAAGCCTGACCATTATTAGCACAGCTTTCTATAACAAAAAATCCTACAGTAACAGAATTTATTAAAGCACCAGTTGCCCCACTATTTTGATAGGAACTTGCAGTTATTTCATGGTATCCTTCTGTAGGTGTCCACGAATTATAGTCTCCATTACTATCTCCAGCAAGCGCATAAGGAGCTACACTTTCTGTAATAAAATTAGTATTTCCATCATAGCCAAATCGAACACTTCCTACAGGACCATTGGTTACTGCTATAATGTTTAAATCTGTACCATCTACCGTTAAATCGATGGTTTCGCCTTGTACAAGATTTCTAATCACAAGATCTGTATTGGCATCTACCAGTTGAAAATAAATGTCTGCATTATTATCAAATTTCACCCAGTTGACATTCATCAAACCTCCGGCGCCACCTGTAAATTCAAGGGTCATAGTTTGTACACCAGCAGTTAAATTGATAGAACCAATAACGGTTTGCCAACTTTGCCACCCGCCTGTATTAGTTACAGGTATTGATGTTTTAAGAATACCATCGAAATATACATTAATTGTACCCCCATTTGAGTTGGAAGCCACTCTAAAACACAAGTCGTAAGTACCTGCTTGAGTAACATTTAAGTCGTATTTAGTATAAGTACCATTTTGAATAAAGCCAATATTTGAACCACCACCAGTATCTGCCGTTGGTTCAATTTGAATAGTACCAGACTGACTGGAAAAATCTTCTGCCTGCACAGTTGAGGGAATGTTTATTGGAACAGGCTGAGCAGCACAACCACCAGTTAACCATTGAACTAAGTTGGTAGCATATTGCATATTGGATAGCCTGTTAATATTTGTACCTGCGCCATTTAGGTTAAAAAATGTATTTCTATCGTAGTGACCAGCAATTCGTCCTTGATCTACCGTGGCAACAATTAATGCAGCATCGTTGTTTGTAATATTTTCTATGGGTCCTAAGCCTCCATATAAACCAGTGTTTCTTCTTACTGAACCTTCCGCTCTTGCTAGTATGGTACTTGTTACACCAGGAATATTATTATTTACAAGCGTTATCGGAGATACACCTTCTCCATCAAAGGAAGTTACGTTTGTTAAAATAGGATGAGTAGGATCAAGGAATTCCGAAGCATCTATAGCATAAGTTCCTGCATCCTGATTCATCTCCCAACCAAACCTATCTAAAAAACCTTGATCAGAGTATGGTGCATCCCACCAATCAGATCCAAAATTTGCATCGCTCAAAAACAAGGCAGCTCCACCAGTTCTAATATAATTTTCAACTGCATCAACATACGCTATTCCTGTCTCTTCATACCGATAAAGCGCATTATTAGAACCAAAAACGATTAGATCATATTCATCAAGATCAATATTTGTGAAATCTATTGCGCCATTACATTTTCCACAATTTGGAACAAATGTTTCTTCTACTTGCTCTACTTCATAACCTAATCCTGTCAAAAGATTTGAAAATTCTCCCCATCCCCAATTAGGATTAGTGGTAGAATAATCATAAATATCTGCTAATTGATCATCTGATCCACCATCCAGAAAGCCGCCCGATCCTGATCCACCTCTTACAAATAAGATTTTGTTGGTGCACTGAGTAATCAGTCCAACCCAATCATTATTGTTTGGCGGGATGAGTTGACCGGCAACGTCATTAATTATATTTGTCATTACCCCAGTTCTTGGGTTATACCATTGTACGCTCCAATCTCCAGCAGGCAAATTAATATTAGTTGTTGCACCATCAGGACTATAGACCGCATAAGCAACTCCAGGTTTCGAGAGCACATAGTCATTAGTAGCAGAAGTTATAGCTCGATCTTCAATAACATTTGGTAAATATTGTTGAAAGTGATCTTGAAAAAAGTCTAAGGTATGTGATAATTGAGTATATTTTTGAGCTCTTGTTCTGTGATTTTGGCACGTTAAATCGGTACAACCTGTTTCAGCACCATAATAATATTCTATACCGGCACCTCCTGCTAAAAATGTAGCCCAGTTAACTTTTGCTCTAACAATATCTTTATCGTTAGGATCAACATCAATGCCTAATGTTCCACTGCCAGGTTCATCAACAGCTACAACCCATTTTTTTCCGGCGTTTCTTGATTTTACTACCCATTCATCCACATCAGAAAAAACTTCATTAAAAGTAGGATTATTTGTTTGTAGAGAAAGTCCAGTATATTCTGATTGATTGCCTAACAATGGTGTATAAACAATATTTTTTTCACCTGGAACAGTGTGAATGACCACATTATTTCTGTAGGGATCCATATTCCACAAATAGTCTGCAAATTGTTTTCTTTGGGCATCGGTGTTTTGGTTTTCTTCACCAACATTCCAGTTGAGTGCTAAATGATGACTGAAGCGGGCGATAAGTTCCCGGTAATATAATTTTCGTTCTCTACCTAAAGCTCCACCATCCATTCTTTGATCGTTTTCATATTCTTGTGTTTTAAAATGAAGATACATTCCTTTCGTGTCAGCATACTCAAAAATACGTTCCCACTGAGCCAGTCTTGATACATCAAACCTGTCGTGATGCACCCCTAAATTCCATTGGTCATCTATTGATGTATAGCCACTATAGGTGTTTACGTTTACCTTTAAAAGATGTGGAAATACATTGTGGTCATCACCTGCTAAGCTAAAGGTTAAAAACGACCATGCATTAAGCCCTTTTGACCATAAATATCGAATAACGCCCAACAATTCACTTCCTTTTCCATTTTGCCATGTATAGCTGGATGCTTCACTTGCCAGGTAATCTTGCTGATGGGGTGCCCAGGATTTTCGACGATTTGCCCGGTTAGGTACCTCGTCAAAGTCTTCGTAGGCTAAGGTGTTTTCCGGAGCATCTGCGCCACCTTTAATAAACCATTCCCCAGTTTCTGCATATTGTAAATAATGCTCGCCTACATATTCAACTCTGCCTTTAGCCCGCAAATCATCTCCAGTTTTATCTGTGTCTGCTATATCAAATGAGCCATATGTGTCATCTATGGATTCTACACCTGTACCACCGCCATTGATAGCAACATTTGTTCCCTGTTTAAAAGAGACTGTGTAATTCCAAAGTCCGGTTTCGGGTGGGGTAAAGTGAACATGCCACTTATTACCACTTGTAGCACTGGTTTCAGCAGCGTTTCCATCAGCCGCAAAATATCCTGGAACTGTGTAGGTTTTGTTGGCACCTATAAAATTGACTTGTAAAGCATAATCTGAAAACGGATTAGTTGGGTTGGTTTCAGAAGATGAAGGTCCTGTAAATTCAAGGGTTATTTTATGCCATTTTTTCAATTCTCCAGAAATGGTCTGTGCATTGATTGTAATTGAAAAAACTAAAAAACATAAAATGAAGGTTGATCTAATTGCGAATTTTTGCATATCTTATTTTTTTAAATTGGGGTCGTAACCCTTTTTATTGATGATTAAATGGTTTTTACAATAAGGAATGAAAGAAATAGATTAACTTCCTGACTTTGCAATTTTTTTCTAAAACTTCGAGATTGAAATGCTTTGTCTTATATCTACTGAAACTATGTTTTCACCTCTACTTTTAAAAAATTACTTTATCATAGTTCGTATATTAATTTTTCCGTCATTTCTTAATTTACTTACAAGATAAAAATTTTTAAGTTAATTTGAGTATGATCTTAATATTTTAACAAATATCCTATAAAAAAAATCCAGACATGACATTTCTTTAGAGAAATGTCATGTCTGGAAAACGTCATTTAGTTTATTTACCTAACTACTCAGTAGTAATTTGAAAGGGGCAAGCAATAGCTTCCCAACGCATAGCAGGGCAATCGGAATAACCATTTACCACATCGGTTGAGCTTTGAAGAATAATAGTGTACTCGGTAGCTGCATTCAATCCTGATAAGGTTTGTACATGCTCATTTCCATTGGCACCATAGGTAAACGAATATTCACATAAGGGATGTTGAACAGCCGAAGGAGTTGCCGATGGATAGTAGCTCAAACGCAAGGGCATATTTTGGGCAGTCTCTATTCTCAATTGTATGGATTGGTTGGTAATATTCAAAACGGTATGGCTAATATATCTATTATCATTACAGGTAACCTCTTCACCGCAACCTATAATGCCCGTGCTAAATTCTCCACCTTGCTCAACTTCAAATTCATCATTTAAATTAACAGCATCTACCCCAATAAACTCTATTGATTGGTTTGCTGAAATAACAGCATCAGAATTAATAGTACCCGCCCGGTAAAAGTTAGCCGTTGGTTCATAACCAATTTCAATAGTGCGCGCACAAAAATTATTGCTGCTATTGGCATTTTGATTTGAGGCAGCCACTACATCAAAATAATCAACATCCATCCAACCCCAACTTTTAATAAATTCTATGGTGTTTTGCCCGGCATCAAAATAAAAATCGCCAACCGTCATTTCTGTAAAATCATCAGACTGCATAAATTCGATATTACCCAAAAACATCCCGTTTAAGTAAAGGTCATTTTTCTTTTCGCCACTATTGGAACGGTAGCCCACTTTTAGTTGATACATACCGGCATTTTCCAATGGAGCAGTTACGGTTATTTTGTCACCATCATCGTGGAAATTAGTTACAAATTGTCCGGCAGAGGCACTGCCATCATTTTGTGTAATCACTCCT
>CALHDG010000281.1 GCA_938023075.1 uncultured Chitinophagales bacterium | reverse complement strand
CGATTTACAATTGCGGGCAAAAGACAACATTACCTTAAGCAATAATTTTTCGGCAGAAAGAGGCAGTACATTTTCGGCAAATATGATTGGTTGTTACGACCAGCCGCCTGATGAAAATTCGCTATTGGTGAACCCGAATGCCAATGCGCACGCCAATAAAGTTTTCGAGTCTTTAAGTACCTATCAGCAGAACGCAAATCAATGTTTAATTTTGGGTCAGAATATCGGCTGGTCCTTTGAAGCCTACAATCAGTATGTTGATAATTTGCATAACCAAACGGGTCAGTGGCCTGGCGTAATTGGCGGGCAGATGCGTTATACCTCCACAGAAATTAATTACCCGGCAGTCGTTAATTTGTATGCCAACTGGCAAAGCAACGGCGGCATCTGCGAGTTGAGTATGTTACCCAATAACCCGTGGACAGGTGGTAGTGCATGGGACCGTTCAGTAACCGACATTTGGAAATTAACCACACCCGGTCAAGATGGTTACAATGCCTGGCGACAGCAGTTGGACTTTTTTGCCGATGTGTTACAAGATATGCAAGCGGCTGGTGTCACCATTTTATTCCGTCCCTTAATGGAAATGAACGGCGATTGGTTTTGGTTTGGCTATACGGGTTCTAATGATCCGCAGCCTTTTATCAATTTGTACAGAGATATGTTTGATTATTATACCTACACCAAAGGACTCAACAATTTAATTTGGGTGTATAGTGCGAATATGGCTTACAATGGCATTCCGTCGGTTGATTTTTATTACCCGGGCGATGATGTGGTGGATATTACCGGATTGGATGTGTACCAGGATAACGTAGCCTTACCTTTCGACCAATACCAAACGATGCTTAATTTGGGTAAGCCCTTTGCCATCTCCGAAATGGGGCCCAACCACAACAATATGAATGGTTCGCATAATTATTTATCTTATGTGAACACTATTAATAACAATTATCCGCAAACCATTTATGCTTTAGCTTGGCACGATTGGCCCGATCATCTGGTTGCTTGGAATTCTAACCAAAATTTTTATGGGGCTTTGAATTTGCCTTGTGTTGTTGGTCGGGGGGAGACTGGGTTGGGTAATTAAGGTTTGGTTAAGGTTTGAAATGTCATTTCTTTGAGAAAGGACGTTTCTATAAGATTACATAAAAAAATTGCTTATTTTGGATTTAAGGAATAAATTTGTAATTCAAAATTATATAATGAACAAATCCAACATATTGAAAATACTTGAGGAGCAAAAGCAAGTTTTAAGCAGTCAGTTTCATATTTTAAAAATCGGCTTATTTGGAAGTTATGCCAATGACACGAATGCCGTTGATAGCGATTTGGATTTAATTTTCGAATTGGAAGAAGGCAAATATTTAGGTTTGAAAGAGTTTTATGATTTAGAGCAGTTTATCCAAAATTTATTTGACATTAAGCAAGTTGACTTGGTTAATCAAAGATATCTCAATCCAATTATTGCTACAGAAGTAGAGAAATCAGTTATTTATGTTTGAGAAGAGAAATCTAACTTATTTTTTTACTATTTTAGAATCTATTGAGACAATATGGATTTACACCAATGACATTGAAAGTGCTGATGAATTTTACAAAGCAAATGACCAACTTAACTTCAATACTACACAAGCTCTTTTGTTGGTAATTGGTGAAGAAAGTAGGAAGATAGTTATTAACTTAAAAAATGAATTCCCTGATATTCCCTGGCATCTAATAGCCGGTTTACGAAACCGGATAGCACACGATTATAGAAGCATTGATCCAAATATTTCTTTTGACGTAGTTAAAAATTACTGACCGGAATTGAAAAACACCCTAATTCAAATGATCTTAAAAATTGAACACGAGAAAGGTTTTTTGATCAAAATTGTTCAAACTGACTACTACAAGCATTTGCAATATTTAATAAGCAAATGATAGCATTATTACTGGCGATTTTAACCAATCGGTATGAAGGTATCAGGAAACCTGAGCAACTGAAACATAAATTGTGGGGTTTTTGGTCGATAAAAATTAATAAAGAACATCGTTTGGTATACGAAGCGCTTGAAGATAAAGAACAAATTTTGATACATTCTGTGAGAGGGCATTATTAAAATTACGTTAACCGCTACCCCTTTGCAACACAAACTACCTTTTTCAACTGATGGATGGTGCATATTAAATGATGAGCAACATGAAAAATTAATAGATATACACTAATTTGCGTTAGATTTATTTCTTAGTTATCTAACCTTTACTACCATCAATTTTTAGCGATAAAAATGAAGAAAAAATTACAACAACTAATTGCCGAAGGCACGACCAAACAAGCCATTCAATTGCTTTTAAGCAATACCGAAAAATTAGATGAACACAAAGAGGTACTTCTTCAATCTTCAAGATATGAGACTTATGAAAAGAATAAGGATATAGGTGTCTTATCTTTTGATGAAGCAAATATCAGACTGGCAAAAATAAATAATGCCCTTCTTAACATTATTGAAAAACTCCCTGACGAAGAGAATGTCAGCAAAACGCAAAATGAAGCAAAGTTATCAACAATAAATAAGCAGACTACCAATATGGGAAATGGAAAGAAAACAAGTATTTGGAAAATAGTAGGGGCTGCTTTAGTTGCCACCATTACAGTTTTAGCCAGTATAGCAGAATTTTCAGGCTATAGCGTGAAAGATGTTCTTTTTGGCAATGAACCAGACTCATTCTCCGTTACCGTTTTAGTACACGGCAAAAAAGGAAAAGACGATAAAGTATTAAAAAACCAGGGAAAGGTTTTTTTAGATATTGGCGGAGATAGAAAAGAAGAAGCAATTAATGCACAAGGTGAAGCAACTTTTAAAGAACTACCTAAAGGATATGCTAATCAAATGTCACTAATTAGTATTGATCATCCACAGCCGTATTTTCCGGTACATAGAGATAAGGAATACAAATTGACCTCAAATAAAGTGATTTATTTGGAGGTAGCGTTACAAGGCTTAAATAAAATAAAAGGACGGATAATTGATGCGACTACGGAAAATAATTTAGACAGCGTTCGAGTAAGTATTGAAAACGTGGCTACATATACCAATGAATTTGGTTGGTTTGAATTGGAGATTCCCATAAATATACAAGCTAAATTTGTAAGTGTAAACTTTTTTAAAGAAGGCTATACGATGGAAGATTTAGATAGTATTGCCCCACATACCAAGCAACAAATTGAAATAGCACTAAAAAAGAAATAATATGATGAAACACATAAGCACATTATTATTAGCCACCTTTATTCAATTTAGCGTTTTGGCACAGCAAGATGTAAAATTACCCGGCTTAGTTGTGGAACAAAACAGCAAATTCAATACTGGTGAAGTAGTCTATTTATCCAATGCACAAGTAAAATCTTATGGTGCTATACCGCGATTAAGTGATGCGAATGGCGCATTTACGTTAGTGTTTGCCGACAAACCGGTTGGTAATGTTACCAGAGTGTATGCCACAAAAAACGGCTATGAAGTAGTGAACGATGAAGTACTGAAACGAGCGGCTGTTTTAGGCCGCAACAGCCCCTTAAAAGTGGTGATGTGTAAACAAGGCACTTTATATGAAAACCAAATAGTCTATTACAATATTATAAGAGATATTGATTTAGAAAACCACAATAAAAAAATGGCCATCTTGAAAAAAGAAGGAGAAGAAAGAGCGCAGTTAATGGCAAAGTTGGAGCAAGAGTTTAATCAAAAAATTACAAGTGTTGAGCAAGCAAACCTATTGTTGACAAACCAACTCAAAGCGGCGCAAGAACGAGCTAAAGAATTGGCAGATAGATTTTTAGTTGTAAACTTAGATGACCAATCTGAGGAATATCACGAAGCTTTTCGAAAATTTTTAGCTAAAGATATTGATGGCGCGCTTGAAATATTAGAAACTATTGAATATGAGAAAAATCTCGAAACAATTGAAGAGGAAATAGCAAAAGTAGAAGCTCTTATGACAGCTTATCAAAAAGATTTAGAAAAACTGAAAGAAAACAAAAAACAATATGTAGAATTGTGCTTGCTCCAGGCCAGACTGTATATACTTAAATATGAATTTAGTAAAGCAGAAGAAAAATTTGAACTGGCTCTAAAATATGATGCTGACAACCCGAAAATTTTATTTGAATATGCCAATTATTTACGAGAACAAAATCAACATAATAAAGCACAACCCTTATACCATAAAACACTTAAAAAGTATCGAAAATTAGCCGAAGGCAATCCACAAACCTATTTACCAGACCTTGGAATGACCTTAACTAATTTGGGGATTTTACAGAGTGATAAAAATGAATTGGAGCAAGCCGGGAAATCTTATCAGGAAGCCTTAGAGATATATCGAAAATTAGCCGAAGTCAATCCTCAAACCTATTTACCTGATGTGGCTATGACCTTAAATAATTTGGGGATTTTACAGGGTGATAA
>CALHDG010000280.1 GCA_938023075.1 uncultured Chitinophagales bacterium | reverse complement strand
GGTATCGGGTGTTGAATCGATGTCTTCCGCAGGGCTACCGTCGGTTTCTTCGGCGGAGGCGACTTCGGCTAATAAGACTAAATCCCCTGGTGTAGCTCCGGCATCTACTAATAAACTAATGTCGATTTGATCGCTACTGCCTGCTGGTAGTAAGGTATTTAGCGAGGTAGTTGCCACATTTCCCGAAAAAGAAGGTACAGTTGACAAAGACCAATTAGGATCATTAAGCATTAAACCATTAGGTATGTAAGCAATTAATTCAATATTTGTCGCATCAATTAATCCTTGATTTTCAACTATTATTTCAAAATTAACGGGGCTTGATTCTGCAACAACCTGAGCTTGGTTAGTTGCGAGATCAACAGTTAATGCCAAATCAAAAATACAAGTTGAAAGAGCTCCTATTTGATATTCTGATTCCAAAATACATCCATCAGCATCTGTGATTGTAATTGAATATTGTCCTTCAGATAGATTTGATATATTTTCGGTTGTTTCTCCATTTGACCAAGCATAAGTGTATGGCGGTAAACCACCATTTATTGTTATATCTATTGCGCCATCTGCGTCGCCTTCACATGAAACATCCGTAATAGTAAAATTTGATACTTCAGGTAAGGTTGGAGAGCCGGCAATTGAAATATCTAATGTTTGCATACATCCAAGATTATCCGTAACCGTTACTGTATAGTTACCTGGACTTAACTGATCTCTGTCTTCTTGATTTATACCATCAGACCAGACAAAAGTGTAAGGTTGAACACCGCCTGTTACATTAATGAATGCTGCGCCTGATTGACCACATAATGCTTGAATTGGACTACCTGGTTCAAAAGAAATATCTACATCACCACCTACATTAACTGTAGCCCCGGTTAAATCTAAAGCTGCACAAACACTACCTCCACCTTGTACCAATAAACTATTTACATCTGATGCAGTAGTAGTTCCAAAATTTATAGTAGATAAATCCAAAGTATTAGGATCATACACCAAACTGTGTATTGTATAATCACCTGCTGAATTGACTGTAAATTGAGGGTTTGATGGATTTGCATCTATTAAAATATTTCCGGAAGTTAATACATAACTAATTGTGTAACCACTGAATGGTGCGTTATTGGTTATAAGATTTGCCTCAACCACTACACTGCCATTCATTAAGCAAACTGGTGTAAGTGGACTTAAGTCAACAATTTGCGGATCAACTACTTCAATAGAAACACCGGTTTCATCTAAAGCTCCACAAATAGATCCACCAGCTTCAAAAAGCAGTGCTTCAATATCTGCTACCGTTGTTGAATCGACTACAATGTTTGATAGGTTATAATCTAAAGGATCAAAAACAAACGAATGTACAGAATAAATATCTGGACTATTTACCGTGAAATTAATTGAAGTCGAAATATCTTGAATGACCATTGTTGGTCCGGATGCAAAAATAAAAAACTCTTGATAACCGGCAGGAACATTAGCCCCTCCGCCAGAAACACCTTGAATGAGCGCAGTTGTTCCTTCTATACAAAGAGGCGAAGGTGTGTTTAATGTTACTGCACCAGCAGAAGGCTTTAAAATATTAAAAAGTGTGCCACTAGAATCTAAAGCAGCACAAATACTTCCGCCACCTTGTACTATTTGGTAGTTAATATCAAAGATAGAAACAAAGGAGGTATTTATAGTTGAAATATCAAAAGTGCTCGGATCATATACAAAAGTGTGAATAGAAAACTGACCACCTGATGAAATTGCAAATTCAGGAACGTTGTTCGTATCAACAAAGTTAAAGTTTTCATCTACTAAAAAATAAATTACCTCATAACCTGCCGGCACAATAGGAGGATCAATGGTTGTCGCAACAATATCCACTGATTGACCGGAGGTACAAATTACTGAAGGATCTACCAAAAGCGTTCCGGCATCTGGTCTTTCAACAATAATATCTGCACCTGTTAGATCAAAATCACCACAAGTAGTATTGTCAACCAATGCTTGTATATCTGAGGCGGTTGAACTATCAATTACGATATTTGAAAGACTAAATGTAGAAGGATCATACACTAAAGTGTGAACTGTATAATTACCAACATTTAACGCATCAAACTCGCTAGCCGTTGAAATGTTAGTAACTATTTGATTACTTCCAAAGGTTAAAATATAAATTAGTTCGTAACCAGAAGGTATTATTGCATCGCCATTAGATGTAAAAAGAATTTTAGCACTGGTAAACTCAAAACAAACTGGAGAAGGCGTATTTAAAGTTACAGTTCCTACATTTGAATTTATAACAGAAATAGGAACACCTGTTACATCTAAGGCAGCACATATATTTCCACCGCCCTGAATAAGTAAACTATTTATATCAAAACCTGTGCTTACACCAGGTTGAATGGCACCTACATTTAAAGTATTTGGATTGTATACTAAGGTATGTACCGTATAGTCACCGCTATTTTGAACAGTAAAATTTGGCATAGTTTGAATTTGCTCAATAATTAAGCCTGTTCCGCTAGTGAGTACATATGCCAAATTATAACCATCTGGAATAATAAAGTCTTCTGGGTTGGCACTTGTAGTACAACCATTTATAATAGCCCCATTCGGACTTACTGAAAAATCTGCATTTGTACCATTAAAACAAATCGTCGGATTATCAACCGAAATGCTGCCTGTAACTGGCTCAACCGGTATTAGTTGAATAGTTTCAATGTCATGATCATCTTCATCTTCGGTTGCTCCTCCAGCTTGAGTAATTTCATTATCGATAATATTGATTTCATTGTTTGATAAATCAGGTTGAGAATCTATATCAGACAGTGGAATAAGTACTCCATTCTCATCAGAAAAGAAAGAATTAAACGATTCGGTAATTTCAGCATAGTTATCAATACTTATAGCACCTGCACAATCAACATCACCTATTAGAAAAGTAATGGGAATTGTTTCTACTTGACCTGGAGAAAAAGGGCAAGGTATAGTAGCCGTTGCGGTTCCATTGCCTTGATCATTCCAATTTGCATCGTTTAAAGTAAGTTCAGTAGGAAAATAATTTGTTAATAGAACACTTTCATTAGTCAACAAACCTTGATTATATACTGTTACATCAAAAGTAACCATATCGCCCGGACAAAAAGGACCAGTTTGACCAGCACTAAGTGTAACTTGTAATGCCAGATCATTAAAACCAGCAAAACAATCAAAGCTTTCAAAGTCGACATCTTCACCGGTTGGGTCAATTGGTAAAAGCACCTGGCTTGAACCATTTAAATAGTCTACGCTTATAAAGCTATTTTGCGATCCAGTAGATCCATTATCGCCTGAAGTTGCAAAAAGTTCACCATAACCATTAAAGCCCAAACCTTCTAAATCATCATCTGGAGTATCAAAAATAACAGCATCCAAACTTCCATTTAGTTTATCTAAAACTGATATTAAGCCTGGACCATCTTGATTTTGAATAGCAAACAATTCGCCTGTATATGGATTTAAAGCGATATCATCTACATCATATACAACTTGCCCTAATGTGCCGTCAAAAGCTTCTTCTACAATTGCATAATCAACCGGGTTGCCATTAGAGGCTTCAAAAACGGAGGGTATTAAAGCTCCCGTTAAGGGGTCAATTTGAATTAACAAATCATTAGTACCAGGACCAAGCCCTGATATACGTTGTGAACCAAATAAAATATTATTTATGGGATCATAAGTTAATCCATCCACATCATCCATTAAAATTGCACCATTTTCACCATTACCTGCGCCAATATTACCAATGGCTGTAAATGTTCCGTTTAAGGTGTTTAGACGTCCTAATGTTCCGCCATCTACCGCATATAAAATATCGTTTATTGGATCAGCCGCAATTGCCTCAACAAATGAAGTTCCGGTAATTCCAATTTTCGTCCAAGTATTGATAGATTGATTATACAAGTAAAGTGTATTTGGAGCTCCATTATCTTCAGAAACGGCATAACAGGGGAAATACTCCGCTCCGGCTGCAATACAATCTCCAATAACAAAGGAAGCAATATCGTGATCATCTTCATCTTGATTGGCATTAGGTCCGGCTCCGTTGATTTGATCGTCAACAAATAAACCATTTGCCTCTTCATTCAAATTATCAGGGGTGGAATCAACATCTGGCAGGGGAATTCTTTGACCTGCCGGATCAATAATCTGATCATTAAAAGATTGAGTAATTTCAACAGCGTTGGTTAATGTTCCATTGAGCCCAGCATCAACACTTAGTTGTAAGCTTACCTGAATTAAATCGCCCGGAGCCAGAGGACCCGGAATTGTCAGGTTGGCAATTTGACCAGTTCCCGTCCAATTTGGATCAACTAATGTAAGACCCATCGGTATATAGTCACTTAATAAAATATCAACATTAGTAATATCGCCTTGATTAAACACAGTAATTTCATAGGTTACAGTATCACCATCTTCAATAGGTTGAGGTTGGGTAGAAGCAATTACTTTTCTGATAGCCAAATCGTTTACTCCTGTTAAACAATCAAAACTTTCAAAATCAACTGCCTGACCCGTTGGGTCAATGGCATTTAGCGTAGTGGTTGTACCATTTAAGATGTTGATAAAAATAAAGGTGTTTTGAGAACCAGTTGATCCATTGTCTCCTGTAGTTGCATATAATTCTGAGAGATAAGTTATTCCTAAACCTTCCACATCCTCATCAGGAAAATCAATAATAACCTGTTCAACAGTTCCATCTAACTGATTTAATTCAGAAATCAAACCTGGTCCATCTTGATTTTGAATAGCATATAAAACATCCGTATAAGGATTGTAGGCAATATCATCAACATCATAAACATCTGCTCCAAACGTACCATCAAACACCTCTTGAACTACGGCATAATCTGCTCCATTAATAAACTCACCTGGTATAAAAGAACCAGTTGCCGGATCAATTTTGAGTATGAGATCGTTAGTGCCGGGACCTAAGCCTGGTATCCTTTGAGAAGCCCACAAGATCTCATTATTTGGATCATAGGATAAACCATCTATATCATCAAAAAGAATAGAGCCGATTGAACCGTTACCGGCACCAGCTGGACCAATTGCGGTAAACAAACCGGTTGCCGGATCGATAGTACCTAAGGTGCCTCCATTAGTTGCATAAATTAAATCGTTTACCGGGTCGGTTGCAATGGCTTCAATAAAATCCGTTCCGGTTATCCCTACATTTGTCCACTGATCGGATATTGGATCATATTCGAAGAAGAAATTTGGCGCGCCGTTATCTTCTGCTACTGAATAACAAGGAAAGTCAGTTAATAAGATTTGACTATTTGCATCGAAACTGCTGGTTAAAAGTAGTTGAGTTAACAAAATATAACCTATAGATGAGATACACCAATTGAATATGGTCAAATTCTTCAACGATTTAGTATTCATAATTGTGTTTTGCATCGAATTTATTTTATTTGCAAATAATTGATTGAAATATTATAAATAATTCTATAATCTCGCAAAAATAAGGATTATCATTCAATTAATTTAATTTTTGATTTTATTTCGGGCAAGTGTACAATAGTTGATTTTCACTGTTAAATTTAGTTATTTAAGAAGTAATGTTTGTAAGAAAAAGTGACTTAAATTGAAGGAATTTTGCTAGAAAAATGTCAAAAATCAATCCATATTTTCGTTTGATTTCAACTACTAATAGCATAACTTCTTATGAATCATCGTACAATACTTTATTTTTCTTTACAGTTTAAATAAAGTTGGCGAACAAGTTGTTATCTACAATAAAAATATAAGTTTAAGTTTTATTAGGAATAATTCAAAAATAACTGTCCATTTTTAGCTTTGAGATTTTCCGATCTACTTCATTAAAAATACTCGGCTTAGCACCACTATGCCTGCGTTTTTTAGCTTGTATATCAAAAAATCTCTTTGTTAAAATTTGAATATTTATTTTTTCATCATTCCTTATTTGAGCGTTGTCGCATAATTTCATAAAAAATAATACCAGAAGCTACCGAAACATTTAGAGAATCAAAATTTTTAGCGTGTTGGATTTGTATCTCCAAATCTGCCATACGAAGTAATTGATGATGAACGCCTTTTTCTTCTGAGCCCATAATGAGTGCTAAAGGCTGGTTAAAATTGGCTTGATGTATTGAAGTTGATTGCGTTAAGGTGGTAGCCGCAACTGCCAAACCGTTATCTTTTAGATATTGAAGTGTATCTGCAAGATCGTTAACTCTACAAACAGGAAAACTTGTTAAAGCGCCGGCTGAAGCTTTAATGGCATCTGCACTAACGGGTGCTGCCCCTTGTGTGCCGATAATTATAGCGTGTGCTTTAAAACAATGGGCACTGCGTACAATAGCGCCAAAATTACGCACATCTTGTATGCCATCTAACACTACCATTAAGGGTATTTCTCCCATTTCGTAAGCTTGTGATAAAATATCTTCTACGGAGTAATACTGAATGAGCGATAAAAAACCGGCAACGCCTTGATGCGTAGCGTTGGTTAAGCGTTTTAATTTTTCGAAAGGTACAGATTGAACGGTAATGCCCATGTCGTAAGCTTTTTGTTTAATCTCTTTTAGCGGTCCTGTTTTGGCGGGCGATTGAATAAATATTTTATCGAAGGCTTGCCCGGCTTCTAAGGCTTCCATTATAGGATGTCTTCCATAAATTAGGTTTTTTGGATTTTTTGTAAATTTCATTTACGCTTAACTTTTAGTTGGCAAAGTTAAACCCTTAAATAATGAATGGAAAATTAATTGGGTATTTAAAATTGGAGTTGCCTATATGACAAGTATGTTTATTTAAAATTATCGCTTTTTTCATTTCTCTTCCTTTCAAATCGAATACTTGTTGATTTGGTAACAGTAAAGGTGACACCTCTTGGTAGAGATATCACCTTTTTCAATATCATAAAAAGTATTCCTTAATGAATTACAATCCTTTTAGTTTCCAAAATTTGATTATTAGTTTTTGTAAACTGCAACAAATATATGCCTCTAGGAACATTGCCTAAATCAATATCAAATCGTTGTTGTCCATCTTCAATATTAATAGATTCAATCAATTGACCATTGGTGTTGACTATATTCATCAAAATATTGTTTTCGATTAGTATCGATTCTACCACAAACTTGCCTTTATTGGGGTTTGGATAGATTTTAAAATCCTGATCAACATTAATTTTTTGTTGAGTATTTGATACAATTTGTTTTGCGATGAGGTTTCCTCCCTAACAACGCCACTCATCTATTGCAGTAGTCAATCCATACAAACCGGTACAGGAATAGTTTGCGCCATCTGAACAATAGAAAGTACCGTCTTGAAAATATAGGCTTGTTCCTTCATTATGCTGAACGGAGACGAATTCGAAATTTCCATAGGCATATACCCTAACCACACTATTGCAATTGCCCACATTAACTAAGGTACGCAGCCAAGGATAGGTTTCGAAAAATTCTTCTGGAGCATCATCATCATTGGGAACTGTATCTTCAGTTTCAGTTTCACAAGCCCAACTTACCGATGGATTAGTTAACCTGTACAATGCCAAACAATCATAAGTAGGTGTGGTGATACAATATAAGGTTCCATCTTCAAAAAACAGCTCTCCCCCATTGCTACTTTCTACAAAAACAAAGCTGTAATTACCAAAATCGAAGGTTGATACGCGATAGTTGTTGTTGCAATCATTTGCATCAATATAAGTATCCAACCATTGATAAGTCGCAAAAATTTCATGATCAGATGGGTTTTCAGCAGTAGATGACGCACTGCAAGTCCAACTGCTCATTGCTTGCGAAAGTCCGTAAGCTTCGGTGCAGGAGTAGTTATCACTATCGGTGCAATACCAAATGCCATCTTGCGAATATAAACTGCCATGTCCGTCAGCTTCTGTCATATGTAAAAACCTGAAGTTAGTACCTGGATATTTATATTCCATAATGCTCGCACCTGCTTCACAATTATTAGGGTCCATATGGCTATGCAACCAATTGTAATTTTCAAACAAACGGGCAGCTCCTCCATCATTTTCTTCTTCTCCTTCTGTATTTTCTCCTTCGCTGTTACTTTCATCTGTTTCTCCATCTGTGTTTTCTCCTTCGTTATTGCTTTCGTCAGTTTCTTCATCTTCATCAGTGCCTTCACAAACACAATTCTCCTTATAAACACCTGAATTTCCATCCGCATCTACACAAGTGCTTCCAGCAACAGCGGTTCCTCCACAAATATCATTACAATCTACTTCAAGCAAACAATTGCCATCGCAATCCACATTGGTTGCGGCATATATACAAGAATCGTCATCTATCATAGACAACGGATTGTAGTTGCAAGCTGTAGGATCAGTACAACCTTGAAACAATAAATCATTTTCCAGACAAAAGCAATTTTCAACGAATATACCTTCGTTACCTAATATATCTACACAAGGGCTTCCTACAATGGAGGACCCTTCACAATTACCAGCACAATCTTCAACGGCATTACCACCACAAATGCCAGCACAATCTTCAACTAGATCTCCTCCACATGCACCTTCGCAATCTAAATAAAGACAAGGACCTTCAAATACTGTTGCTTCCGGATTATAGTTACATGCAGTTTCGTCGGTACAGCCTGGTATACCTTCGTTATCGCTACCACAACCAGCATTACCTCCTGGCAGATAAGTTACGTTAATCAAACTACTTTCATAGCCTGCATTTGCAGCCGGGCAGCCATCTTTAATCGTACCATCCGCATTGAAACATACTACGGCTCCTTGAATTTGAAATTGCTGTAGTTCACCAGTATATGAATCAATTGGGTTTATAGAGCTGCCCGGTGTAAAATCAGGGACTACATATCCAAACTCATCAATAAAAAAAGTAGCTGCCTCAATGGTTGGGTTAGAACCAAGTGCCTGCCAGGAGGTTACCGCACTAAAATCTCCAGTGTTATAAATATCAACTCTTAACCGCCATACATATTCATAGCCCGATCCATCGTCGACATTGCAAGGCAGGGTTAAATCTTCTGTTCCATCCGTACTTAAAGTAAAACTTTCGTCTTCACAAATTGTTATGCCATTATCTAAAAGATCGGTATTAATACCTCCAGCATAACAACTAAGCCCGCAATAAGGATTAGTAGCTTGAGGAAAATCATTGAAATTTATCGTTAAAGTTTCACCGCAAGTAACACCTAAGCCATCGGGTACTGAACTAGAAATAGTAATGGAACCCGCTGCAATTTCACCGGGAGTTAATTCAATAAATAGTAAAGCACCTGGAGTTATATTAAAAGTTCCATCGCTATTATCAATATTTGGTTCGTGAGATGAAGATGAAATACTGCTGACAAACCGACCTGTACTTAAAATTACATCAACATTATTAATATAAGTTCCTGTGCAATCCGCCCAACCTTCAACTCCAAAACCCAAATACACATTGTCATTTGAATAACCATTTACAATTTCTGAGCAATAGAATATATTACCACTCAAATCATCGGACAAGAAATAACCGTCTTCCTCTTCATTATACCTTACCGGAGCTAAATTACCAAATGGACAATTGGAATTTCCATTTTCATCAACACGGCATTCTTCACAATCGCAATAGGTCTCATCTAAGGTGCAAGTGTCATCGCCGCATTTTGTACCACATACATTAACCGTTAAACAAAATTCTCCTTCGGCTGCATCCCAACCGTCAACCCCCATATAATAAGTAACGCCTGGAGTAAATTCTAAATTTGAAAAGCCCGACACCCAAGGTGGTGTATCAAACAGATCATCGTTAGCAGCAAAATAATCACAAACATCATTGGCGGCAGTAGGACAACTGTTTTCATAAATGGCAACCTGTGTGTCTCCTTCGGTAACAATATTATTTGGATTGATACCACAGTCATCACCAAACGAACCATCGGAAGTCCAAAAGGTATAGGCAACCGGTGTACCATCGCCATTTAAATCGGGTACGGTAAAGCTAAACCAAATACTGTTTTCCCAGGCATCCGCATCATCGCCAAAAAAATTATCGAAATAATAAAGTCCATCCGGATTTGGAAGACCTAAACAAATGCCTGGTCTTTCCGGCTCTGGCGGGTCATCTACTCCTGCTGTTGCACCTGTTGAATCAAACGGACCACTGAAAATGGTTTCTCCGCATTCACCCTCAAAAGCATAGCTGATGTCAATGGCATTACTACACTCATCGTTAGGCGGTTGTGCTGCTAAGATACTTGGGATTAAAAAAATAAGCAGGTGTGTTGAAAAGTAGCGTAATACAATTTCAAGCTTCATAATAAACTGTTTTTTGTTAAATAAAAAAAATTTGTAATAGCAATATTGCCATTGTATAGGATAAGAATATTCGCAATATACATAATTTTTTAAACTGTATATTAATTACACGGTAAACTATTTATATCTTTTAGGCATTATCGAATGCCAGAATTCATCTGTACTAATTTTTTTAAATGATGCTAACTATGGTATTTGTGCGAAGAATCACTCAAAAGTTGCTTTGTTAAATAAATTTTAATATTAATTATGTATCAAAACTATTTATATATTTTGTTCGTAAAGCGTTTCATGTCAATTTATATTTGATTATTGTTCTCCTTAGAAAGCAAGCTACAAACTGTCAACCATAATAAAAACATAAAAAGAATCGGTAAAGGAAACCAGCAATTTGATAACGCAAAATTCATCAATTAACAACAGCCATCACACAAAATAATTTCTTCAAAAAAACAAAACAATATTCCAAAAAATAGCTTTTATTTGAAGCCAAAATAAAGCATCATTTTATGATTATTATTGACCATAGTTTTTACTGATAAATATGAAAAATACATACTTCGATTTAATTGAACAGAGCTACTACTTTCCGCAAGAAGGCTTCGACCTGAAGCAAGATTATCTTACCTTTCACGGCATTTCAATTAAATATTTGATTGAAAAATACGGAACGCCGTTTAAACTAATTTACCTTCCTCGTATTGGCGAACAAATTAAACGGGCACGAAACCTCTTTAAGCGCGCCATTAAAAACAACAATTATCAGGGCAAATACAATTATTGTTATTGTACTAAATGTTCCCACTTTTCGCATGTGGTAAAAGCCGCTTTACGTGAGCAAGTTCATTTAGAAACCTCTTCTTCTTTTGATATTGATTTGATTTTTAAACTATACGAAGAAGGCGAGTTAACCCAAAAGACCATCATAGTACACAATGGATATAAAACAGAAAACTATCTTAAAAAAATAATTAAACTAAACCAGGATGGGTTTAAAAATTCTATCCTTGTTTTAGATTCTAAAAAAGAAATAAAAAGAGTAAAACAATATGCTGCCGAGTATAAGGGTGTTTTAAAAATTGGTATCCGCATTGCCATTGATGAAGAACCACAGTCTGCTTATTATACTTCGCGGTTGGGTATTCGCCCATCAGAAATTATGGATTTTTATCATACCCAAATAAAAGGCGATGAAAACTTGAGCCTAAAAATGGTACACTTTTTTATTGATTCGGGCATTAAAGATAACCTGTATTATTGGGGCGAATTTCAAAAAGCACTAAAATTATTTGTGGAGTTGAAACAACAATGTAATGACATTAAAGCACTAAATATGGGTGGTGGTTTCCCTATTAGAAATAACCTGGGTTTTGAGTATAATTATGAATATATGATTAACGAAATTGTGTCGAACATTAAATCGGCTTGTACAGAGTCGGGTATAGAAGAACCTGATATTTTTACTGAGTTTGGCAAGTACACCGTAGGGGAAAGTGGTGCTATTATTTTTAAGGTGTTGGAGCAGAAAAGACAAAACGACCGCGAAACCTGGTATATGGTGGATAACAGTTTGATGAACACCATACCCGATGCCTGGTCTATTTTAGAAAAATTTATTTTGTTGCCCATCAACAAGTGGAACAACGAATATACCAAGGTGAACATTGGCGGCATTAGCTGCGACCATTCCGATTATTACAACTCCGAAGATTTGAACCAGCAATTGTTTTTACCGGCGTATAGTGATGAAGAGCCTGAACCTTTATATGTCGGTTTTTTTCATACGGGTGCATATCAAGATTCGATTAGTGGCTATGGTGGCATTAAACATTGCCTTATTCCTTCGCCCAAATTAATTATGATTGACCGGGATGAAACCGGCAATTTTGTAGATTCGGTGTACCGCAATGAGCAAACTGTTGAAGACATGCTTTCTATTTTAGGTTACCATTAATTTGTTTTTTTTAAGATGAAAACGTTTGCAGGCATAGCGGACCAATACGCCAACTTTAAGGATGCTGCTATCATATTACAATCCATACCTTACGATGGAACGAGCACTTGGGGCAAAGGAGCCCATAAAGGTTTCGCCGCATTTTTAGAGGCTGCAGAAAATATGGAGCTCTACGATATTGAAACCAATTCAGAAGTGTATAAAAAAGGAATTTATATGCCAGCGGATTGGAGTCGTTTCAGCAGTTCTGAAGATATGTTTAAACAAGTTTATAAACAGACTAAAGAACTTTTAGAGTTAAACAAATTGCTGACTTTTTTTGGTGGTGAACATTCTATTAGCATTGGCATTATCAAAGCATTTTATGAACATTACGACAACTTAACGGTTTTGCAATTAGATGCCCACGCCGATTTACGACCTGAATACGACGGAACAAAATACAATCACGCTTGTGCCGTTCACGATGCCAGCCAACATTGCAATTTAGTTCAAGTGGGTATTCGTAGTATGGATGTTTCCGAAAAAGAATGGATGAATTATAATAAAGTTTACTTTGCTAATAATATTCATTCAAGTAACGATTGGATGGAAAAATCAATCCATCAACTAAGTAACCCTGTTTACATCACCCTTGATTTGGATGTGCTTGACCCCTCCATTATGCCGGCAACGGGAACCCCGGAACCCGGTGGATTATCCTGGTATCAATTAATCAACTATTTAAAATTAGTTTTTGAAAAACATGAGGTTGTTGGTTTTGATATAGTTGAATTAGCGCCCATTGAAGGTTTGCACTCCCCTCAATTTTTGGCTGCCAAATTGTATTACAAAATGCTTTCTTATAAATTTGTGTGACCAATGAACATCTTGAAAGAAAAAAATATTTAGTATTCCAATTATGAGCTTGTCCGTTATAGGTTACTGCCTTTCAAAATCTGCTAACAATGTTTCTACGCCTGCTTTTAGTTCAGATAATCTGTATTGAATTACATCCCATACTATTTCGAGGTCAACTCCAAAATATTGATGTATAACAATATTTCGCAATCTAATGACTTTCCTCCATTCAATTTCGGGTCTGGTTACTTTCAATTCATCAGATAACCGATTACAGGCTTCTCCAATAATACTCAATTGTCTTAAACAGGCATCTTTCATCATAGCATTGGACTCAAACTCATCAAAACTGACATCTTTAACATAAGTTTCAATTTGCATTATCGCATCTTGAATGTGTAACAATCTTACACGATTCCCCAATCTATCTGGCATAGATTAATTGCTTTTCTCTGTCAATAATGGGTTGAATATATTTCGACAATCCTTTTGAAGATACCAAATCAACTTTTTTATCTAAAAGTTCTTCAAGTTCCATTTGCATTTGTATAAATGTAAATCCAATATTTTGGATGTAATCCAAGTCAACAAGAATATCAATGTCGCTGTCTTCGTTGGCTTTACCGTTTAATTGAGAACCAAATAAATATGCTTTTAAAACAGGTTTGTCCGTAAAATACCTATTTATGGTGTCTATACTTTTTTTATCCAAACTCATAATTCATAGGATTGTATATTCTATAACTAATTACTAAGATAAGATTTTTTAATTGAATTGAATTTTCTTTAAAAATTTTCTGTTGCTACAATGATAAAACATTGGTTTTTGCTTAAACTTGTAGCAATAATATTATGGAAGTTTTCTTATTAATGGCTTAGCTTAGTTTATTATAAAAATAGAAAAGATTTTTATTCAGAAAGCATTAAATTTCGCTTAATTCCTAAAATATTTACTCAAAATAATTGTTCATAAAAATTGCTTTAACCTATAAATTTTTTAAAAGATGAACAAAGGAAAAGTATCTCAGTTTATTGTTGAACATTACAAACATTTTAATGCAGCCACTTTAGTAGATGCTGCCAAAGCCTACGAAGCCGAAATAGCAACCGGTAACAAAATGATGATTACTTTGGCAGGTGCGATGAGTACAGCAGAGTTAGGTAAATCGTTAGCCGAAATGATTAGGCAAGATAAAGTACACATCATTACCTGTACAGGTGCTAATTTAGAAGAAGATGTATTTAACTTAGTCGCGCACCATCATTACAAACGCATTCCCAATTACAGAGACCTTTCACCAACAGAGGAAAAGGAATTGTTAGACCAACATTTTAACCGTGTAACTGATACCTGCATTCCCGAAGCCGAAGCGATGCGCGCCATTGAAACCCATTTATATAATGCCTGGAAAAAGGCTAATGACTCAGGTAAACGATTTTTTCCACACGAATATTTTTATCAAATTTTACTAAGTGAAGATTTAAAACCAGCCTATCAAATTAACCCGAAAGATAGTTGGTTGTTGGCAGCAGCAGAAAAAAACATTCCGGTAATTGTGCCCGGTTGGGAAGATTCTACCTGCGGCAATTTTTTTGCCTCCTATTGTATTGAAGAAAAACTCAAGCCTGCAACTATGAAATCAGGTATTGAATATATGCTATTTTTGGCTAATTGGTACAGTGAAAATACAAAACATAACGGTGTCGGTTTTTTTCAAATTGGCGGTGGCATTGCCGGAGATTTTCCAATATGTGTAGTACCTATGTTGCATCAAGATTTGCAGTTAACAAACGTTCCGATGTGGTCGTACTTTTGCCAAATCAGTGATTCTACTACGAGCTATGGTTCTTATTCTGGCGCAGTGCCCAACGAAAAAATCACTTGGGGCAAACTGCTTCCCGAAACACCCAAGTTTGTAATTGAATCGGATGCAACTATTGTGGCACCACTTATTTTTGCTTATGTGTTGGGTTGGTGAGTTTGGGTAGATATTTTTTATTTTTCAGGAACCTTTTTGCCCTATTTTATGTCTAATGCAAAACAGTTGATAATAAAATGAAAAGCCAAATTGTAAAGGTTTTACCAGAATCTTTTCAAAGTGAAAACCACTGGTATCCGAAAGCCTTAAATGCTACTATTCACCCAATGGTGAATTATTTTTTAAACTTAGATGTGAAGAAGATTGTCTCGCGCTATTGTCATTTGCATCCGATGGTTAACCGCCAGAAGCTCGAAGAAATTTTAGCTTACCAATGCAAATATTTTTTGTGGGGCGGTGCCGATTTGTTTAATGCTACCTCTGAAGATGGCAAACGACAAATGGTAGTTATTGAAAACAACTCTTGCCCATCCGGTCAAAAATCAATGCCCTTATTAGATGATAATAAAGAAGATGGCTCTTACCGGCTGCTGATAGAACGAACCTTTAAACCCTTTTTAAAACCGAAACAAGGCGTAAGCAAAATTAATGGTAAACTGGGCGTATTGTTCGATAAAAATCATATGGAATCGTCGGGTTATGCAGCGGTGTTGGCAGATGTTTTTAAGGAAGCGGTTTTTTTAATACCTTATTTTAACGGCACTGAAATCGAAAATATGAAAATTGAAAATGGTATTTTGCATTTTTATTTTGAAGATGCATGGATACCTTTAAGAGCGGCATTCCGGTACGTTACCCAAAAGCCCTGGAACAGAATTCCAATCCATACCAAAACCAAAATATTGAACCCCATTGTTGCCTGCCTTGCCGGTGGACGCAACAAAATGGTCGCAGCAAAAGCCTATGACTTGTACAATTCAGAATTGGCAGATTTTGGTTTGCAACTTAACATACCCGAAACCATTTGGGATATAAGCAAAGCCGAAATTCCGCTTTGGGTACAAAAACTGGGTGGTCATGCGGTGGTAAAAATTCCATATTCTAATGCGGGGCAAGGCGTGTACACCATTACAAACGAGCAAGAACTGAACGCCTTTATGGAAACCGAAACAGACTATGAACGCTATATTGTACAAAGTTTAATTGGTAATTACAACTGGAGTTCGAGAAGTGAAACTGGTAAGTTTTATCACGTTGGCACTATGCCAACCAACAATGGCGCAACCTATGTAGCTGATATTAGAATGATGGTGAGCAGTACCCTTAACGGCATTAAACCTTTGTGTATTTACTCGCGCCGGGCAAGCGAACCTTTAGCCGATTATTTAACCGAAGGCAGTAACTCGTGGGGAATGTTGGGTACCAACCTTTCTATAAAATTAGGTGAAAACGAATGGGGTTCGGACACTAACCGTTTAATGTTGATGGACAGGAGAGATTTTAATAAACTCGGTTTAGGTTTAGATGATTTAATTGAAGCCTTTATTCAAACCGTCTTATCAACCATTGCCATTGATAAAATGTGTATTAATCTTTTCAACTCGAAAGGTAAGTTTAAGCAAAAGCTCTTTAAATCTTTAAACAACGATAATACTTTACTAAACGAAATATTAATATGAAAAAACATAAAGTTTTATGCTTAACCGACCACACTAATCACAGTAATCAAAATTCGGTTTATGCTTTATTGGCGGCGATGTGCCAACATCCAAAATGTGCAGAAGTACAAATTGCCAGCAGAGCAAATAGTGCCAATAAATCTTTTTTTTATGAGCATCAATTCACTTCATTAGATGCCTGTAAAGTTGATGCTCATTTTAATTTTGAAGATGCCAAACATCAATTAAATCATCATACCCAAAATATAAATCCGAAAGATTATGATATTATTTTTTTAAGATTGCCTCGCCCGGTAAAGGATGAATTTCTATTAGCCTTAGAAAAGTATTTTGCCGCAACCTGCATCATTAATAAACCAAGTGGCATTATTGAATGCAGCAGTAAAGCCGTGTTGCTCAACTTTAATGATTTTTGTCCACCCATGCAAATTGTACATTCCATAAATGAAGTATTGGATTTTTATGAACAATACAATTTGGTTTTAAAACCCTTAAAAGAATATGGCGGTAAAGGTTTGATAAGAATAAAAGATGGGGTTTTAAATGATGGAATGAAGGATTACGACATCATAAATTATCTGACCAAAATAGAAGATAACCTTAAAAATGAGGGTTATCTCGCCATGCAGTATATGGAAAATGTAAGCGAAGGAGACAAACGTTTAATAGTGGTGGGTGGTGAAATTTTGGCAGCTTCCATTAGGCTACCGGCTAAAGATTCGTGGTTGTGCAATGTAGCTTTGGGTGGTACTTCTATAAAGTCTGAACCGGATGAAAATGAAGTAGCTATAGTTGATGGGCTAAATCCTTTTTTGCTAAAACGGGGCATATTAATGTATGGAGTGGATACCTTGGTGAATGAGGATGGTAAGCGAATTTTATCAGAAATTAATGCCTTAAGCATTGGCGGTTTTCCACAGGCTGAAGCCCAAACTGGTCGCCCAATTATTCAGTTAACTTTAGATAAATTTTTTACCTATGCCAATTTTTACAGCAGCCAATAATATACCAACTATTGAAAAGTTAGCCTTAGCAAGCCTGCCCAAAGGCAGCTTAAATTATTACTGGTTAAAAATAATTTCGGATGGTTTGGGCAGCCCCATTTGCATACCTTTAATGGTGGCAAAGGGTATTCATGAAGGACCTGTTTTGGGTTTAACCGCAGCTGTACATGGCAACGAAATAAATGGCATACCGGTTATTCAACGCTTGTTTGCCGAAGTAGACGTAAGCGAGTTAAGCGGCACTATTATCGGCGTTCCGGTAGTTAACGTGCCTTCTTTTATCCGTAAAAAACGGCGTTTTAACGATGGGGTTGACCTTAACCATATTATGCCGGGCAAAGTAGGTGGCAATGTTTCAGAAATTTATGCCCACCGCTTTGTAAACCGGCTGGTGAAACACTTTGATTACCTGATAGATTTGCACACTGCCTCGTATGGCAGAATTAACTCCTACTACGTACGTGCCGATATGGAACAAGCCAGTACGAGACAATTAGCGATGTTACAAAATGCCGATATTATTGTTCACAATCCTCCATTTGATGGTACTTTGCGGGGTGCTGCCGATGCGATGGGTATACCTGCCATTACCGTTGAAGTAGGCAACCCCGGCGTTTTTCAAAAACGTTTGATTAGAAGCGGTCACGAAGGCATCCACAATGTGCTTTGCCATTTGAACATGATAGAAGATGACCTAGAACCGGCAAATAAACCAACCATCCTTTGCAAAAAGTCGTACTGGATTTACACCGAGCGCGGCGGCTTATTAACGGTTCATGCAAACTTGGTTGAGTCATTAGAAAAAGGTCAAAAAATGGCTACTCTAAGAAACGTATATGGACAAACACTTACCGAATATACTGCGCCAGAAAATGGAGTAGTGATTGGTAAGAGCGTTAGTCCGGTTAATCAGTCGGGTGGGCGGGTTTTGCATTTGGGGGTGGTTTGAAACGACTGAAATCAATTTTTATATTTTATTTAGTAATATGATTACATTAACAAAAATATTCATACATTCGAATTATCTTTCATCAGTTTTATAATCACTTTGCAACAAAGCACCGAAGTCTCCAAGCTAAACCCGATTGCAGCGACATCCTTTTTATGGAATGGCTTTGTAGCGCAGCATAAAAAGATATAGCGGAAAGCGGGACTACCCTTTCAACAAAGTACAACTGTTCGTTTTCTAATTAAAAAATGAAAGCATTAAAAAACTTAAAATAGATTAGAATTAGTTGGGTTGGAGAGTTTAAGTAGGTACCAATTTGGCAACTTTCTTTATCCCTATTATTCGCTTAAATAAATTTTTAAAATTTTTTACCGGACCTCTTTGCTTGCCGGAGTAATCAATCGTTACTTTGTTTTCGTCCAAATTAAACTCGTTAAAGCAAAGTGGGTAAACAAACTCTGGTGCGCCATAGTAATTGATTGGTCCGTATTTAATGGCATAAATTTTTACTTCCCCATCCGCATTACTTTCTATTAATGGAAAGCCTTGCGTATACTCTAAATAGTATTGTATTAACTGGTTGTTTTGTATTCGTTCAATTACAGTATGGTCACTTTTTACAAATTGGAAATCAAGCTCTTTCTTGCCATCAAATATACTGTAGGTACTAAAAAGATAGCCGTTTTTTGTTTTTACAATTCCGTGCCAAAGAATAATGTTTAATGGAGTGGGCGAAACAAGAATTTCCTGATAATCTACACCATCTTTTTTTAATTGACCTTCAAAATGATAATAGGCGTGATTTTTAAACGAAACTGCCAGCAATAAATAAAATACAGAAAGGTATAGCGCATTTTTCAAAACCTTATTGTGGTGCTCAATTGGTTTCCTTTGAATAAGATGCCATAAAACACCAACAAGCAGTATAGAGGTAAATACCGGTTCAAAAATATGCATACTATTTAAAGAGAACAAGTGGTTATTAAAAGGACTAATAAGTTTTGTGCCGTAAGTTGTAAACCAATCTAACATGGAATGGGTAAAAAGTGCTATAAAGAAAGCTACATTCCACTTTGCGCGTTGGTGTTTTCTTTTGTATAAACGGTGAAAAAATTCACCAAGCAATATACTTAAGATTAAGGCAAAGCCAATAGAATGTGAAATGCTTCTGTGGACGCTAAGAAATTCAATTTCATTAAATAAGGGCGATAGCAACACATCCAAATCTGGAATAGTGCCGGCAATTGCCCCAATTAACAAAGCTTGTTTTCCAATGGCTTTGTCTTTAACTACCGCGAAAGTTGCCGCACCTAATAAGCCTTGTGTTAATGAATCCATTCAGCTGTATGTTGCTTAATTGTTTGAGGATGTATACCGTGCATCAATTTAAATAACGTATAAAAAGTCTTTTTCTTTCCAAGAAGAAAAAAATTTTTCTATTTTACTTTCTATTGAACAGACAAGCTTTTCGACCATTGTTTAAACCTAAGGCTTCCATGCGCTCTTTAATTAATTCGGGCACATCAACCGTAGTTCCATTTAATTTAGAGCCCACTTCTAATAATAAATATTTTTTATTGTGGTATTTAAAGTAGATGGGTTGTCCGGTTTCAAGTGCTACTCCGCTGTCTGATTTTGGAGATAAATTCGGATTCATCACGCCAGGAATTTTTAAAGGAATAGATTGAAGCGATGAATTGTGTAAGGTAAAAGTAACAGTACCATCGGCACAAAAAGCAATGGACGAAACACTGAGGGCAAGTAAAAGAATTATGGTTTTCATATCATATCATTTATTTAAAAACAGCTTATTTTATGTTTTAGTTTATGCGTAGAGGGCTTTAACTTTCATTACTAGTTCATTTAATATAAAATAATAAAATTAACCAGCTATTTTTTTGTTAGCCAAATATTTGTTTGTTTCTAAATTTTGAAGTGCTTGCTAGCAATGCCTTAAGTATTTTTGTAAGCGACTGTAAATATAGAATAGGAACAATGGTTTATCATCTAGGAAGAATGGATAACTAACTAAGTTAAGATATGCTTAATTTTGCCTACATAATTAAATCAATATGAAAAGCAAAATATTAAGTATCGTTTTATTTTTATTAATAATTAACTGTACCCATGCTCAAAACACAGGGCAAGCTTTTATCGATAAAGCAGATGCATTTTTTAAAGAACAAGTAGTAAATGGTGATCTAAATTATGCCAAGTTAAAAGGAAATACAAAGTTAGCCTCATTAATTACAGCTATTGAAAACTTCAGCTTAAAAGAAATTGATTCGGCAATGAAGCAGGCTTTTTTAGTGAACGCCTATAATTTATTGGTTATCGATCAAATCGTTAAAAATTATCCGCTCAAATCTGTGCAAGATGTGACTGGTTTTTTTGACAAAAAGAATGTAACACTCTCTGGCAAGCGAGTAAGCTTGAACGAGATTGAGAAAGACCTTCTGTTAAAAGAATTTAATGATGCCAGATTTCATTTTGTATTGGTATGTGGCGCAAAAGGATGCCCACCCATCACCAATTTCGCTTATCAACCTGATCGATTAGAGGAACAATTAAACCAACAAACCAAATTGGCATTAAATGATGACGATTTTTTGAATACCAAAGATGGCGTGATTAACATTTCACAAATTTTCAACTGGTATGCAAAAGATTTTGGAAGTGATAAGCAATCGGTTATTCAATTCATTAATCAATATCGCACAAAACCGGTCAATTCAGATAGTCGATTTAATTACATTAATTATGATTGGTCGTTAAATGAATTGGCAATTGAATCATCTCCTCAAAAAAAAACTGAAGCTAAAAACACCTTGAGGTATGTGGTCTCTTCAACAATTAGTAAAGGCTCCGTAGAGATAAAGTTGTTTAACAATCTTTATTCACAAAAAACAGGGGTGCCTGATAATTTAACAAACCGGTCTACTTTTTTCACTACTTCTTTAAGTGCTTTATATGGCTTAACTAATCGATTTAATATCGGAATAAACTCTCGCTTCCGCAGGGTTAGAAACGACAACCTGCCCTCCTCCCCTTTTGGTGTGTTAGGAAACCAAGAAACAGCCAACAGTGCCAGAACAGGTTTAACAGCTTTTGGACCTCAAATAAGATATGCTCCCGTGCCAAAATGGGGTAATTTTTCTATACAAAGTTCATTTTTGTTTGCTACAGGACAAGACCTTGCCGGCAATAATACACAACCTTACATAGACTGGAATGGACCAACATGGATTACTCAATTTTTTAATGATTTTACCATTGGGCAATCGTTTTCTTTATTTACAGAAATAGATCTTTGGGTTGAAGATATTGGAAAATCTGAAAATAACCATGCCAACAGAATATCAACACCCATAACCACCATTTTTAGTTACAATCCTATACCTAATATGACTTTATATACCTTAGGTAGCTACTCCCCATTTTGGTTAAGCGATTTCGATTATTTTTATCAATTGGGCTTAGGTGTGAAATATCAATTTACTCCGCAATTTGAACTTGAATTATTGTTTACAGATTTTTCAAACAAGTTTTTAAACGATACCGGTGGCGGGGCAGCAACCTATAACTTTGGTATTCGCTATAACTTATAGTTTCGCTAAACACAACGTTTTCATATACAAGTTATAAAAAAACTTTATTATGAATTGCTAAGGAAAATACTATGCCTACCTTTGCGAAGTTCATGTGGCTTAGCAAATATTTCATATTCGTATTTATAGCTTTGTCTTTTAGTATAAAGGCACAGTTGTCTGATTCTTTGAGCTTATCTGCCATAAAGTTTAGTGGTTTAAAAAAAACGAACGTGTCGGTAGTTAGCCGCTTAATGTATTCGAAGGTTGGCGATAAGCTGTCTTCAGATAACATCAATAATGATGCACAAGCACTCAGAAATTTTCCTGGCATTGGAGAGGTTAAATATAATTTAGATACAGTTGGTCGTCAAGTAAGTGTTACTTATCAGATAAGTGAGGTTAAAACGCTACTGCCGGTGTTAAACTTTGGTGGTATTCAAGGCAACATTTGGTTTCAAATTGGTTTGGCTGATATTAATTGGTTAGGCAAAGGCAATCATTTAAGTGCGTATTATCAAAATAGTGATCGGCGACATTCAGGACATTTATACTATAAGGTGCCTAGAATAGGCGATTATAAATGGGGCTACTCCATAACATTTTCAAGATGGGCATCGCAAGAGCCTTTGTACTTTCCAAATAATGTAATCGTACAATATCATTACGACTACAACAACGCAGGAATCAGCTCAATCTACCAATTCAATTTGAGGCGAAAAGTAGAATTGGGTGCTTCTTACTTTGTCGAAAAGTATAAAAAGTTAGCCGATGAATTGTTGCCTTCGCAACCTGGTCCTAATCAATTAAGGCAACCGAAAGTATTGGGGAAATTAAGTTATACAGAAGATTATGTCAATTACTTTTATTACATGCAGCAAGGATTAACGTGGCAGGCATTATATCAATATGTTTTTAATTTTGATGACAAGAGCACTTTTAACAGCCTAATTGTACAAGCTCGATATTATGCCATGCTCCAAAAAGAGGTCAACTTAGCTATTCGGGCAACTTTCGGTATTTCCACCAATAATAATACACCTTTTGCCCCTTTTGTGGTAGATAGCCATGTTAATTTACGTGGGGTAGGCAATCGAATTGAAAGAGGAACGGCTCAATTGGTATTGAACGCAGAAGTTAGAAAAACAATCATAGATAAAAAAAATTGGGCTTCTCAACTCGTCGTTTTTTCAGATGCCGGAACTTGGCGAACTCCTGGAGGCTCTATTAGTGAATTTATTGAAACCAGACAATTTAGACAATTTGCCGGCGGTGGAATTAGAGTTATTTATAAAAAAATACACAACGCCATTTTAAGAATGGATTATGGAGTTGATCTATACAATCCCAATCAAAATGGTTTAGTTATAGGTTTTGGACAATATTTTTAACAAGTTTTTCAAATTAGTTGATACTTGCTTGTTTTGGATTGTCACCGTTTTTTGCTTACTACGACGAACCGAAGTTTTTAAACTAGCCCTCATTGCCAAGCCAACAGCACTAAAGTGTATTGGGTTGTTTAGCAGCTAAGTTTGTTTTTCGAATGGAATAGAATTGCAGCGGTTATGCCATTTTGCGTGAAATGTACACCTTTTCCCCTAAAACCGGTTGGCTTTCGCTACCGAGCACATACCTGCTGAGGCTTCCTTCCCACCCTACCGTTGCCAGTAACGCAGTTGCCTTCGCATTAGATTTCACTCTGGTTGATGCCTTATGGATGAGTTAGCATGCTAGGCAAACCATAAAATAATATAATTGCACAAATATATTATATAATAACTTAGCATCTCAAAAAATGAATTAGCCGGTGTTACCGTTTCGCTTCAAAAAAAAAAGGTATTACTAAATTTGTAATGATCTTTTCTAATTTTATTATAAATATTTTCCGGTATTTTTATTAATGGGTTCGTCTATGCGGTAGTATTTTGTTTCGCCGAGGCGGGCTTGGGTAGCTTGTTTTTGATTTGCCTTACCTTCTAAAACTGAATTGATACATGATAAACAAATACTCAACAACAACGCCCACCAAAAGTTGGCTACATCAAAACCGGGCAACAGCCAATCTACCAATAAAATCATACCGCCATTAATAACTAATAGAAACAAGCCAAAAGTTACCACCGTAATGGGTAAGGTAAGCAGTTGTAGCACCGGCTTTATAAACGTATTAACCAACGAAAGCACCAAAACAACCAGTAAAGCACTTAAATAGCCACTAACTGTAATGCCTGAAAACAACATAGACAGCCCATAAACCGCTAAACCGATTATTAAAAATTTAATTATTTTGTTCATATTAATTCAATCGTATCTATGTGATTAACAACTTTCGTATTTATTTTGTTCCGCGTTTCTTATTATTCGGGCAAAATAGTATTTTTTATAATTTTTTTTGAGGAATGCGTACTTCAAAATAAGTAAAAAGCACAGCCTAAACAGACTGTGCTTTAACAAGATAGTTTTGAGATGAGCTTTTGGG
>CALHDG010000279.1 GCA_938023075.1 uncultured Chitinophagales bacterium | reverse complement strand
ATTTACTGTTACCGGTGCAGTAATGCTGCCCGGATCGTAACATAAGTTTGTTCCGTCTATACTAGTTCCAGCCGGCAAGTCGCCGCCGCCCGCTGGGAACCAAATACCACCGCTTGTTGTAGGACCTGGTGTATCTGGATCGGTATCGTTTATATTATCGGTTGTATTGTTGAATAATTGTTCTAAATCATAACATTCGCTGCTGGATAAACAGACAATGTCTTTTGGCGTGATGTCGGCAGAGATGTCGCCTATGCTGATTACTTCACAGTCGGTATCAATACAAGTCAATTCTTTGTCTTCGCCTGAACCGTCAGCTGGAGTGACACTTCCTGTTACAATTTCGGTGTAACAAAGTTCTACTTCTCCGGTGAAATCATTACTGAAGGTTAACGAACCATCACCATTAACGACTACGTCAGCTTGACTTGAAGTAAATGAAGATATGTAGGTAACATTTGTATCCTGACCGCTTTGACCTGAACCTCCATTTACGTCTTGAGATGGTGCTAACACATAATCATATAAGTTGATGGTTTCTATATTACAGAAAGTAGATGGTAAATCTAAATCTACTTCTGGCTGCGGTATTAAGGTAATGCTAGTTTCTTCAATGCGGATACAAGTTGTACCACCACCTAGGTCGGGATTACCCACAGAGTAGCTGATATCAACTGTAACTGGTTCAGAAATTAAGGTTGGATCATAACATAAATTTGTACCATCAATAGATAAACCTGGATCTAAAGAGGCACCTCCTGTTGGGAACCAAATTCCACCAGTAGTAGTAGGTCCTGGAGTACCAGGATCCGTATCATTAATATTATCCGTTGTGTTATTAAATAATTGTTCTAAATCATAACAATTGCTGCTGGATAAGCAGGTAATGTCACACGGTGCAATATCCGCGCTGATATCTCCGATGCTAATGACCTCACAATCGGTATCTGTACAAGTTAAATCTATCGTTTGACCAGAACCATCTGCTGCCTCTACACTACCCATTACTTCTTCCGTATAGCAAAGTTCTACTTCACCCATATAGTCATTATTAAATGTTATTGAGCCATCGGCATTAACGATAACGTCAGCTTGGTTTGAAGTGAAAGAAGAAACATAAGTCACATTAGTATCTTGACCACTTTGACCAGAACCACCGTTTACATCTTGAGATGGGCTTACTACATAATCATACAAATTAATGGTTTCAATATTGCAGAAAGTTGATGGTAAATCTAAATCAACATCTGGTTGTGGTACTAAGGTGATGCTGGTTTCTTCGATACGGATACAAGTTGTACCTGAACCTAAATCTACTCCAGAAACTGAATAAGAAATATCTATAGTAACCGGCTCACCTATTAAATCAGCATCATAACATAAATTAGTTCCGTCAATTGATAAACCCGGATCTAAAGTTACACCACCGGTTGGGAACCATATTCCACCTTCTGTTGTAGGACCAGGAGTATCCGGATCGGTATCATTTATATTATCTGTTGTATTATTAAATAATTGTTCTAAATCGTAACATTCGCTACTACTTAAGCATACAATATCCAATGGTGTGATATCTGCGCTAATATCTCCAATAGCAATTACTTCACAATCGGTGTCAGTACAAATTAATTCAGCCGTTTGACCAGAACCATCGCCAGCAGTTACCATGCCAGTAACATCTTCTGTATAGCAAAGCTCGACCTGACCTGTGAAATCACTATTAAAGGTCAATGATCCATCATCATTTACAACTACGTCAGTCTGACTAGAGGTAAAGGAAGATACATAAGTTATATTGGTGTCTTGCCCACTTTGTCCGGAACCTCCGTTTACGTCTTGTGACGGACTTACCACATAATCATATAAATTAATAGTTTCTATATTGCAGAATGCAGATGGTAAATCCAAGTCAACATCTGGTTGTGGAACTAAGGTTACACTGGTATTTTCTGTGCGCTCACAGGTAGTGTCTGGATTACCAATGTCAACGCCTGTTACCGTGTAACTAAGTGGAATTTCTACTGGTACAGTTATTAAAGTGGCATCATAACATAAGTTGGTGCCATCTATCAATACTCCAGGTGGTAACGCGGCAGAAGTCCATATACCACCAGGTGTTGTATAACCAGGTGTATTTGGATCTGTATCATTAACATTACCTGTGGTTATGTTAAATAATTGTTCTAAATCATAACATCCACTGCTTGATAAGCAGATAATGTCAAGCGGAATAATATCAGCACTAATGTCGTTGATATTGATGACTTCACAATCGGTATCAACACAAACAAGATCGACACCCCCTTGAGAAGTACCCATTATTTCTTCGGTGTAACAAATTTCTACCTGACCAATAAAATCGTTCATAAAAGTAAGAGAACCATCCATTGCAACAACAACATCTGTACTTGAAGTGGCGAAAGAGGAAACAAAATCCGGATTAGTAGCTTGACCACCTGTATCTTGAGATGGCGAGACTACATAATCATATAAATTAATCGTTTCTATGTTACAGAAAGCAGATGGTAGATCTAAATCAACTTCTGGTTGAGGCACTAAGGTAATAGTGGTGGTACTTAAGCCCATACAACAACCGGTAGCACCAGGATAAGAAGTTACAGAATAATCAACACTAATTGTTGTAGGAACAGTGATATCCTGAGGATCATAACAAATATTGTTACCATTAATTGCGATTGCACCTGCATTTCCATCAATATCTAATAAATTACCCCAAGCACCACCTTGAGTAGTTGTTGGCTCAAACTGTTGCTCTAAATCGTAGCAATTAGAAGAAGATATACATTCAATATCATCTGGAACAACAACCGCGTTTACACATTCAAATACTTCTACTGTTTGCGAGAAACAATCTTCGCAAATTTCATCGCCTACACAAAAAGTTATAGTATAGCTACCTGGTAAGGCAGGTAACCAAGGATAATCTGCCTCATCTGTAACTGTATCATCACCAATTCCTGTAAGCACTACTAATCCATTAATTTCCCAAGTGAAATTATGATTGAAAGCTGGTTCAGTGTCAGGTTCTAAAACGTAAGGCAAAACTTCATCAGTATCAGAATTACCATCATTTGGTGAGGAACCATCTATACAAATTGGAGAAGGAGAAGTCCATGTTGGGTCTCCGCCTGGTAAAATTTCGAAGAATTCAGTTTCAGTAGCAACGCATTCTAAACCAGAAGCTGGATCAGTTTTAGTTTCGGTATAAGTTATTGAATATAATCCTGGTGCCATTGTTGTCGGATCTACAAGCATAGTTGCAGGCACACCGGGCATACCCGTGTTTATCATCGGGAAAGTTCCCGCTCCTGGAGAAAATCCTGCCATAGGAACAAGAAAATCCATTACAAATTCACCTTCTTCTAAAATTGCATTGGTCAGAAAATCTTCGGCAAGGTAAGATTGATCATTAGTACAAATTGGTCCATCAGGGAAATCAAAATCGACACCTGGTTGTGGAACTAAGGTGATTGTTGATTGACCAGTATTCACACAATTTCCACCTGCACACTCATCACCAACAGAATACTTAACTACTACCGTTGTAACATCTGTAATTTCATCTATATCATATTCTAATACACCACCTGGTGTTACATTAATACTTCCATTGGCAGGATCAGGATTTGGATCAACATCAGGACATAAAAACCAGATACCCCCAGTGGTGGTAGTCTCTGTGAATTGCCCTAATAAGTTATAACTGTTTGAAGGACTTAAACACAATTGATTGTCTGTAAGTGAAACATCAACCGGACAACTAATATCAAAATCTAACACCCATTCGTTTTCACAAGGTTGGTCGCCTATTTCGTATTGCACCGTCCATTCGCCTTCGGAAGTGATAAACTGACCAGTCGCAGCTGGGTCAATAGGAGTTAAAGAACCAACCGGATCATCTACCCTTGGATCAAAGTAGTAGCAATCATCTGAAGGATCAGCTGGTGTACCATTGTTATTTACGAAAACACCGGAACCTGTCCAGAAACCTGTAACATCTACACTGGTAATTGCTGGTAAGTCCTGATAAGTTCCTGGGTTGGGATTTACTAAACAACCACCACCCGGTAAGAAGAATGGCATTTCATCACAACAAACACATTCTGTTACATAACTGGCATCAAATTCGGGGCAGACTTCTATAATTTGAGTTACCGTTGCTAAACAATCTAATGGTCCACCTGTTGGTGAATCCATAGCTGTACAAGACAAGGTAACGGTGTGATCTATTAAAAACAAAGTACATTCTGTTAAAGCACCCGGATCGGCTAATGTGAAGGTGGCACCACCTGGGGCACCTGTATTATTTTGAGCAACACTTGGTCCACCAGTCATATCACTTGTTGGGTTGATTGCCCACGTATGCGCTGCATCAACTCCCGGCACTCCGTCGCCATCTGTATCAGTTGTCACAAAATCATCTAACACAACACCTGTTGAAGCATCAACAGCAAAACCACAGAAAGAACCTGGGGCAATCCAATCAGCATCTGGTGAAGGACAAATACAAATTTCAACTGGAAGCGACTGACCAGAACAATCAGGACAAGTTTGTATAATACCTGTAGAATTTAATACATATACATATTCGTTACATACAGTTGTTACACCATCGGGATTAGCTAATGAACCAGGATCAAACCCAGGAGAAACAGCCGAACCAGTTGGATTACCTGCACCATCTACTAAAAACCATTCGCCACCTGATTGAACAGGATTGGCTATATCATTTAAATTCTGACCAGCATCATCGGCACAGAAATAATAAGTCCCTTCATCAAGACCGGGATCAGGATTTGGAACTACTTCTAATTCCCATAAGGCTAAGTCACTCTCACAAACCAAATCACCTTGCGGTGTTGCGGTTGTTACAAACTCAGAAAAATATAATTGTTGATTTGGGGGAGAGGTAGTACCTGTCATAACAAAAGCTGATACATCAACCGGAGCAGATTGACCAGTAGCTAATTGCGTAGTTCCTGCAGCATCAGCGTATACATTAAATGTTGCTCCTGCCCCAACTACAGCAAAATTTACTAAAACCGCATTTGGATCATCTTGGCAAATACAAATATCAATTGGTTCGGGAGCTTCAGGAGTAGGTTTTACTTCAAAGTTTGTTGGCGCGGATAAAGGGCTAGTACAGCCATCTGCATTAGTACACTGTGCATAAAAGGTAGTTACACCTGGTGTTTGAGTACTTACCAAACCAGCAGCGATCGGATCGAAAGGACTACCCATACCTACTACGGTAACTTGATCGGATGCATACCATGTTATGGTTGTTGGAGTATTGCCGGCATTTGGTGTGTCACAATCGGCTAATAATTCATAAACTCCAGCCGGATCACTTTCACAAACGCAAGCTGGCGTTGTTACAGGCGGCAGTGCAGCCGGTAACTTTTCTATATAACATGCCGAACACGAAACATCAATACATAAACAAGGATCTGCCGGATAACATAAAGCTGTAATATCTAAAGCACCAGCAACATAAGCTGCTGCTGCCGGATCCATTGAATCAAAATTAACTGCCCATACTTCGCACAACACTCCGCCATCAGCAGTTGGCGCTAAAGTGCTCATATCAAATTCCAACATTGTTGGATCTGCATCATCTGTTTGTATGATTGCACCAGATGGATCTGTTAATACATATATGGTCTCAAAAAGAGGGTTGGTTCCAACTGGTGGCGTTAATGGTCCACTTGGTGTGGTTATGGTTCCATCTGCTGTATTGGTTACATCGGTACAGTATTGACGGAAGCAGGAACAATCTTCTTCTGCCGCTAGCTCAAACATCGCATCACACATTAAAGTTGGTGTAGCTTGTACTGTTGCAATTACTGGACCTGCTGTAGTTACTAGAATTGGTAGTAAAGTTACATCATCTGCAAATGGATTAGCCGGGTCGGAAGAAAATATATAAACCAATTGACCTGGTGTTGTGGTAATCATAGCTGTTTGCCCATCTGGTAAAGTTACCATTAATGGTACAGCACCAGGATCACCACCCATGGTCACAATAACTTCATAAGTGTATTCATCCGCATCGTTAGTTGGGTCTGCATCCCCATCAGGGTTACCGTCGCATTTTGTTTTTTCTAATACTACTGATGCTATTGGTGAAATGACGTAGGTGTATGGAGTTCTTGCTGAAACACAACCTGGTCCACAAGTACAATCGGCATAATAAGTATAAGTTCCCGGAGTTGTATCTGGCGGAACCAAAGTTGGTCCTGCTCCAATTACATTTCCTCCCATCATGGCATCATACCAAGTTGTGGATGAGGGACCATTTGGACAAGTTCCTCCTGCAACACAATCTGCACAAACGGCATCAACGGTAACTGTACCAACAGCATCTAAGCATACCTCGAATGGACCTGCGGGGGCTGGAGCTACTGGTTCATAAACTGCAATTTCGAGTGTGGAGGTCATTTCACAAGGAGTGCCTGCCGCCATTGTATTGGTAATGGTATAACATCCGCTACCTGCAGGAGCTGTAAATGTATTTCCTGCCACTCCGGTACCGCTAAACGCCTGACAAGTACGTGTGTCATTTGGGGTTAAGTCGACTACGCTACCTGCACAAACCGCCATTTCAGATGCTGTAAATCCAGTATCTAATGGTGGAACTCCAGAATCTATAGAACCTCCTGTATTATCAGAAAAGCCATTAGCCAAAGTAGTAGCAGTATTTGCGGTTGCAACCATGTTAACGCCAGGGCAAAGAGCTACTGGTGTACACGATACTTGCGAATCACCTTCAAAAGTAGTAACGACTGGACCTATGGAAGCACCCCCGCCTGTGGTTGTGATATCCAAAGTTTTATTACAAGGATATGCATTACCTGGTAAAGGAGTTTCGTATGTAAAGCAGAATTCGACAGTTGCCCCGCAATTATCGGCATTAGGAGTAACTCCAGCCGGACCAATATCAAGAGCACCAGTTCCTAAGTGACAGGAATAGGAATTGTAACCGTAGAAACAGGATAGAAATAGAAGCAAAATTCCTTTCAGAATTTTAATTTGTTCTTTCCTAAAGTGAGAATAATTTTTTTTCATAATACTACTTTTGTATACGTAAATATTTTTCATAAAAATAGGTTAATAAAACATCTATTAGTAGTTCTCCATCAAAGAATTAATTTAAAAATAATAAATATTTTGAAATATAAATTCTTTAAAATGCTAATATACATATTTAACAATCACTTTTAAAAAGAGATTCATTGTTTTTTTGGTTTTTGTAAGATAGTTTTCTTGATTTAAATAAAATTCGAAAGTACATGTGACTTTATGTTTTTTATTAAGTTACAGTTTATAAAATTTCTCATTAATCATATAAGACTTGTGTTCATGTTTCGAGATCATGAAATATATTCCTGGCTTCAAAAATTTAGCATTGATTTTTAGGTTGTCATTCAATTCTAATTCACATATAAGTTTTCCGTATGTATTGTATAGATATACTTTACTTATTGCTTTATTTAAGATCAACTGATCATGAACTAAATTAAAAGTCAGAACAAAATCATTTTGAGTAATATTTTCAATAAACGTGGAAACAATTTCTACCTCTCTGCAATATGTATTTGAGTTGTAGCAGTTTTTAGCCGTTACACAAACTTCATATCTACCTTCTTTTTGAAAGGTATGTATTGGATTAATTTCCATTGAAGTATTTCCATCTCCAAAATTCCAATGTATTTCTTCTGTTTTTGAAGCCATTAATTCAAAAGATACTTCCAAATCTTTTACATCATTTAAAAAAGAGACTTGCGGCGACCAATCGGATATACAAGCCTCAGTTATATCATTTTCTTTTTCTATTATTGCGCTTCCACATAATTCCCTACCTGATAAACCAGGATAATCAGCATTGTATTTTTCTATTTTATATACTGACGAAGAAGGACCTGATCCCTGGTCTAAAATTTCTTCGCTAAAGCCTAATGGTGACCTATACATCCAAACAACGTTTCCTTGTAAATCGAATTCAATAAAGCGAGCTTTTTCTGCTTCGCAAGTTACAATATTACCGTTTGGTTGCAGCGAAGCACCTGACATTAAATAGGAAAAAAAAGGTGCTTCTTCTACTTTTTCATTTGGCAATACGTAAGTATAGGTTTCTGGCAAAAAATAACCATCTTTTATTTCGTAATTTCCATCATTATCTGGATCAGGATCAATAATCACTACGGCACTCTTATTTCCCTCCATTGGATATGGAAGGATTGTACCACTAAGCACTTCATCATTCCGGTTATTAAAGATTGAAATCATACCACCAAATTGTTCACGGTCTACAGGTATCCATCTTGGATTATGCTGCCCTAATAATTGAGGCTTTTTATCAACTATACCAAAATTGGAAGGATTGCCCCATCTAAACAAAAGGTCACCTCCAAAACCATATTTACCACCCTTTGAACCAGCAGCTTCTTCAATAGTAGTAGTATGATCAATAATGTAAATTTCGTGATCTGCCCAAGATGAAAGTACAATTTGGTTTAAATCATTATTATAGTAAATACTATTGAAGTGATCGAAAGGTTTATATAGATTGATATTATATTTTCGAGGATGTTCGACAATTAAGCCATAATTTTTTTTGGTAGAATCATATTCTTGTATTATGTGATCCCATAAACGCCATTTCCAAACGACTTCTGCACTATCTATGCCTAAAGGTTTTAACTCTACAACCGTTTCAAAGTTGAATCCACTACGAATTAAATTTGGATCTACTCCATTTAAAATAGCTTCTTCAATAGGATAACTTTCTTTCATCAATACCAAAATATTACCATTTTGTAAAGGATATAAATCCGAATGAAAATCGCCATCTTTAAGTTCAATACAATAACTCCACGTCAATTCATCTTCCCAACTTCTTCGTTCAATACATGTTTGGCTAAACGGTTCGTATAACTCGTTTATTTTTATTATTGAACCATCTTCTAATAAATAACATCCCGAATAATTTGAACTTGAACTTAAATTCCAATTATTAACTAAAATACCGCAATTGTCAATCAAAAAAACCTGATTTGAACTATTTGGAGAAAACAAAATATATCCATCACTTACTTTATCAGGTTCTGAATATAACAAACCCACCGTATTGGCAGAATTGGCTGACTGACCCTTCAATTCTATTGCAAATGCCAAAACAAAAAAGAACAAATAATATTTCATAATTAAATAATTTAATATGTATTAATTTAAGAATTTCAAACTCATTTTTCTGGAATTTGCTCTACAATTTTAATTTTCCTTTTTATAAATAAAGCATTGTCATCTAATGACCGTATATTAAAGATGTGTGAATCCATTTTTTCGATAATATATGCTGGATTGTATTCGTGTGTTGCAAAGCTGATTTTCAAAGTATCTGATACAATATTGTAATATCCATGAAATCGTTTATTCCCGTCACCAAACCAACCATCAAATGTTTTATTTTCAAAATAGGTTACAATACTGTTGCTATCTTTCCAAGTACCTAATATCAATTTTTTATTAAAATTAGTTTTTGCGGACTCCTGATTTTGCTGTTCATTTCCAGTACATTGGATTAAACTCAATAAAACTACAGAGAATACAGTATATAATTGTCTCTTTAACATCTTGTTTTTATTAAAAAAATTCAATACTTTCAAAGTAACTTCTCTTTACCGTTGAGTACTCAATTTTTTTGGTAAGATCAGCTCTAAAATAAAGCAGCAAATAAACCAAAAGATTACCCAATAGAAGTAATTTGACCACGATGGAGTTTGAATATATTTTATGATGAGTTCCCAATATGCACCAAATGCATAGTTGAAATTTTCTATTATTTTATCAAAAGACATGTAAAAGCATATAACTGTTAAATAAGTTTTATCCTACAAATATATTTTAAAGAAAAGTTATTTTTACTTTTTTGTGATAAAAAAATCATTATGCTCATTAAAAGTTCTTTTACAACTAAAAAAATGCTAACTATCCTGTTCGTTTTATGTTTAGTTTCAATTATTCAAACCAAAGCCTCAGATGATAACTGGTTTTTCTGCCAAAAATCAATTTTAAATGATGGATACTTGATTTCTGGAGCGTACAATGTCAATGGAAATCCCCTTTCTGCCATTGCCTATGCCAAGGTAAACTTCAATGGCAACATATTATGGCAAAAAGCCTTAACCGGCAATTCCGATTTTGTAATACCCTACACTTTAAACAAAGGACAAAGCAACTACTACACTTGTGGATTAAGTTATGCCAACGGTTTCGGCTCACCTGGTGATGCTTATGTGTTAGCCTTTAATGAAAACGGGGTAAAGCAATGGGATTGGTTGGCTGGAGAAGACAATGCCGATATTGTATACGGCGTTTGTGAAAAAAATAATGGAGAAGTAATTGCTACCGGTTATTCTAATTCTTTTTCAGTGATTAATGATTTGTTGTTGGTAAAATTGAGTTCAACTGGTAGTTTAATCAGTTCAAAAATTGTGTTTAATAATACGAACAATAATGAACAAGGCTTAAAAGTAAAAGCAACCGCAGATGGTGGTTATATAGTAATGGGTATTATTAAAACCGGCTCTGATAACGATTTGCTTTTAATAAAATACAACGCCTCTGATAACATTAGCTGGGCAAAGCAATACGGCGTAGGTACTTTTTATGATCCTATTGACGTGATTGAGGCGACCAATGGCAATTATATTGTAGTTGGAGGAAATAATGTTGGAGGCAGTGCCGGCAATAATTTGTTGAGAGTTTCCTCATCGGGTAATTTCATTTGGTTTAAAACTTATTCTACTAATACACTAGAACGCCCAAGTCAATTAAGAGAGCAAAATGGTAATATTTATGTTAGTGGTATGGTTCAAGTACCGGGCACTGCCGGAACTTTAGATGCTCAGTATTTTGCTACCGATAGCAATGGTAACTTATTGTTTTCTAATAAAATAAATGTAAATGGAACGGATGGCAAACGTATAGGATATTTAGAAACCGATGCCATGAACCAAAATGAAATTTCACTGGTGACTGGTCAGTTTGTGAGTACACCTCGCTTGTTTGATGTTGGTGTTCAAAAAGTTTCCATTCATTCAACAGCTTGTGAAAATGTAGAATATCCATTAACCGAAGGCACTTTAAATGTTTCCGAAACCACTTTAAATCTCAACCAGCAAAATATTAGCTTATTTGAATTTAACGGTTTTTCTACTGAAAGCATTAATGAATTTACAAACAGTTATTGCGAACAATCCGTTTATCCGTATTTTGAGGTAACTGCTAACCCTTGCACGGGTGTAGTTACAACCTCTAACTTGAGTACTAATGGTACTTCTTATTCTTGGAATTTTGGCGATGGTGGCATCTCCAATCAAACAAACCCAACTTACACCTACACTGGCACTGGCACTTTTACTATTACACTATTTGCAAGTGATAATATGGGCAATACCGATTGGTATGATATAGAGGTAACTATAAGCGGCAGTGGAAATTTTGCCAATGCCGGCAATAATTCGAATATTTGTCAAGGTGATTCTACGCCTTTAAATGCTTCGGGAGGTAACAGTTATTCGTGGTCACCTTCAACAGGCTTAAGTAATACAAACAGTGCTAACCCTACAGCTTCACCTAATTCAACTACTACTTACACGGTAACCGTTACTAATGGAAATGGTTGTACGGATACCGATCAAGTTACCGTTACGGTAAACCAAAATCCAAACGCTAATGCCGGTAACCATGTTAGTATTTGCCAAGGTGAATCTACTCTATTAAGTGCATCGGGAGGTAACAGTTATTCCTGGTCGCCGACAATAGGCTTAAGCAATCCAAATATCGCCAACCCAATGGCTTCACCCAATTTAACTACTACTTATACGATTACAGTTACTGATGCGAATGGTTGTACAGATACCGATCAAGTTACCGTTACGGTAAATCCTTTACCAACGGTTAGCTTTAGTGGCTTACCTCCCTTTACATCTAACCTTAGCCCAATTAATTTAGTGGGTGTTCCAGCAGGCGGTACATTCAGCGGACCTGGAGTAATTTTCAGTGCTTTTAACCCGGGCATAGCCGGTTTAAGTGACCATACGATAACCTATACTTATACAGACGCTAATGGTTGTACGGCAAGCACTCAACAAAATATTTTTGTATTTCAAATTTCTTTCAATTTTGTGAATTATAATTTAGGAACCATCTCACCAAAACTAAATGACTTAATACAACAATTTGACAATAGCAATTTGCTTTCTTTATCTATTTATAATTCGAATGGACAAATGATTGATCAAATTAACACAATTGATATAAAAGAAACCATTATCAGACTTTTGCAGCAATTGAATAATGGACATTATGTTTACCTCTTGTCTGATCATCAAAAAAAGATATCAGGTAAAATTTTGGTGAGCAATTAGCCATAGCTTTCTATTTTAAATTTAGCATAGTCGTACTAAAGTTGGTATCTCCTACCTTAGTATGATTTTAAAAATTCCTACTTTAGGATGAAAAAAGCACTATGCAAAGTTGCTTCCTTTGTAAAACAAAGACAAGATTAAAAGCCTTGATTAATTTTTAAAAACACCATAACTATCAAAAGTGCTAACTATTTATGATCGTCTAAATTGAGTTGTCAGTAAAATGTTAGTTTTTATTTTAAGATATTTTATTAGATTTACCGCGATTAAAGTGAAATGCTTGGGTGGTATAGTAATAGTTAAAATAAATTATTTAACTATCGAGGCTTCATAAACTTAAAAAACAGCTATGCAAAACCGAATAATGAATATGAAACAACTTAAAGTCGCTATGTGGTTAAGTGTGCAACTGCTATGTTTTACAGTTTTTGCACAAAACGGAACAATAAATGGTTTGGTAACCGACGCTCAAAATGGAGATCCCTTGCCTTTTGTAAATATTTCAACAACTGTTGAAGACAACCTGATTGGAGGGCAGACAGATTTCGATGGAAACTATACCCTTGAAGTTCCTGAAGGAACACATGAAATAAAATTTAGTTATACCGGTTACGAAGCTCAATTGATTACTCAATATATAGGTGCTGGCGAAACCATTACCTTAAACGTTGAATTGGGCACTTCATCTACCTTGTTACAAACTGTGGTTATTTCAGAAGGAAAGTATGAAAAACCCATTAGTAAAGTTACCGTTTCTATGGAGGTTTTAAAGCCCTCTACCTTAAGTAATGCCAATGATACCCAAGTTGATCAAGCCATTGAAAGAGTACCAGGCGTAGATGTGGTAGATGGACAAGCCAACATTAGAGGTGGCAGTGGTTACAGTTATGGAGCCGGAAGCCGGGTGATGCTACTAATGGATGGCTTACCTGTATTAACTGCCGATGCCGGTTTCCCGAATTGGGATTTTTTGCCGATTGAAAATGTAAGCCAAATTGAAATAATTAAAGGGGCTGCCTCAGCACTGTATGGTTCTTCGGCTATGAATGGCATTATTAATTTAAGAACCGGTTATCCTACTTCTGAACCGGAAACCAAAATATCAGCTTTTACGGGAGTTTGGCAAAATCCTCGAAATAGTAAAGTAGATATTTTTAATGGCGGTGGCGTGGCTTTACCAGATACTTCAGCACAAAAAAATTGGTGGAAAGGTCGTTATCCAGCGGAAGCAGGTCTATCTTTTTCACACAAACAAAAATTTAATAAATTAGATTTAGTGGTAGGTTCTTATTTATATTCAAGAGAATCGTGGAGACAACAGCAATTTTCAAGAAGAGGCAGGGTTAGTGCCAATTTAAGATACAGACCAGATATTGAGGGTTTATCATTTGGAGTGAACACCAATTTTATGTTGAACACTTCCGTAAGTTTTTTAATTTGGGATTACAATCCAGATCCAGAAAGCGACAGTTATAATCCAGTAGGCATGTATCAGCTTTGGAGAGCAACTCCGCCTATTAATAATAATGGTACAAAATTTACGGTCGATCCTTTTATAGAATATTTCACGCAAAACGGTTGGCGATTTAAAGCGATTGGAAGATATTTTAAAAACGACAATATTAATGACACCAATCAAAGTACTAAATCTGACTTTTATTATGGAGAATTACAAACTCAAAAAAGAATTGAAGAGGCGAAATTTTCTGCTACCTTAGGTTTAGTGGGTAGTTTATCCAAAGCAGATGCTGAATTATATGATGGTATTTTTGATGCCACCAATTTAGCGGCTTATATGCAATTTGATAAAGAGTTTTGGGATAACTTAAATGTATCCGTTGGGGCTCGTTATGAACGCAACACCATTGATGACGGTACGGGAGAATTGGATGATGTAGATGCCAAACCTGTTTTTAGAGCAGGTATTAACTATCAGCCTTTTGAAGCAACTTATTTTAGAGCTTCTTATGGTCAGGCATACCGCTTTCCAACCATTGCTGAAAAATTTGTGCAAACTAATTTAGGTGAAGTAAATGTGGCTAATATACTTGATGTAAATGTTGGTATATTCCCTAATCCGAACTTAGAACCAGAAACTGGTTGGTCGGCTGAATTAGGTGTAAAACAAGGATTTAAAATTTCTGATTGGCAAGGTTTTGTTGATTTGACTGGTTTTATTAATGAGTACCAAAATATGATGGAATTTTCGTTTGGTACTAATCCTGCTTTAGAACCTTTATTGAGATTCGCTTATCCAGAATGGGACTATGCAACTGCCGTAGAACTTGCTGATTCGGGAGCGGTTGGCTTTCAATCCATTAATATTGGCAATACCAGAATTGTTGGCGGGGATTTTACCTTAGCCGGACAAGGCGAATTGTTTGGTGCGCCAACTAGAGCCTTAATGGGCTATACCTATACTTTACCGCGTCATCAAAATTTTGATACCTTACAACAAAAGTTATCATCTGTAGATTACAATATATTAAAGTACCGTTTTAAGCATACCTTTAAATTAGATGCCGAAACGAAAATTCGTAAAATTACCATCGGTTCATCGGTGCGTTATTATAGTTTTATGGAAGCCATTGATGAATCGTTTAATTGGGTATTGCCCGGCGTACGACAATGGCGGGCAGACAACAATACCGGTAGTTTAATTTGGGATGCCAGAATCCGGTATAATTTTAACGACAAAACCACTTTAGCCTTTATTTCTAAAAATGTGTTGAATAATGAATACTCTTTAAGGCCTGCGCTGATTGATGCGCCCAGAAGTTTTGTTATTAAATTCGCACATCAACTTTAAAGCATAAAAATTATAATTTATTAGGCACATTGTTTTTTCGATGTGCCTTTTTTTAATCCATGACTCGCTTAACTTACATCAAACGTTATTTCACTTATTTGCTTCAAGCAAAAACTAAGTATTATCTACACTCCCCTTTTGTATATTTTTTGATGAATGAAGTAATACAAGATGATAGACACTTCTATGCCTTTGATGAAATTGAGGCTTTGCGTTTGTCGCTGTTAAAATCAAAAAAAGTAATTACGGTAAAAGATATGGGTGCGGGCTCCAATAAAATGGGCTTGGATCGCAAAATAAGTGACATTGTAAAACATGCTTCCGCCAATGCTAAAAAGGGAAAGTTGTTGTTTAATTTGGTACATCATTATCAATGTAAACATATATTAGAATTAGGTACCTCATTGGGTTTGTCAACCATCTATATGGCTAAAGTAGATCAACATATCAAGTTGACTACCATTGAAGCTTGCCCAAATACTGCCCAAGTAGCTAAACAAAATTTCGACACACTTCATTTAAATAATATTCATTTAATTAATGATACTTTTGAAAACGCACTACCTAACATCTTACCAAAAAACAATACTTATGATTTAGTTTATTTTGATGGCAATCACCGTAAAGAAGCTACCTTGAATTACTTTAAACAACTTCTTTCTTTAAAAACAGCCAATTCCATTTTTATTTTTGATGATATCAATTGGTCAGATGGTATGCATGAAGCATGGTTAACTATTGTAAAACATCCGGAGGTTAGCGTTTCTATTGATTTATTTAAGATGGGCTTGGTTTTCTTTAAAAAAGATCAAGCCAAACAACATTTTCAGTTGTACTTTTAAAGGCAAAATATTACAGCATGAATAATGAACGGATAAAAATTAAAAAAACTGAAATATTATCAGATAATTGGTACGTGCTGAATAAGGTGACTTACGACTATCTGAATAAAAAAGGTAATTGGGAAACGCATGTACGAGAAGCCTACGACAGAGGAAATGGAGCAACCATACTGCTTTATAATAAAGAAAGAAGTACCGTTATTTTAACCAATCAATTTCGCTTACCCACTTATGTTAATGGCAATGAAACCGGTATGATGATAGAAGCATGTGCCGGTTTATTAGATAAAGACAATGCAGAAGATTGTATTAAAAAAGAAACAGCAGAAGAAACCGGCTACCGGATAAGCAAGGTGAGAAAAATATTTGAAGCCTATATGTCGCCGGGTTCAGTAACTGAAATTGTCCACTTTTTTGTTGCCGAATATGATAACACCATGAAAGTAAGTGAAGGTGGTGGTTTAAAGGATGAACAAGAAAATATTGAAGTCTTAGAATTAGATTTTGAAGCAGCTTTCAATATGATAGAAAGCGGCACCATAAAAGATGGGAAAACCATGATGCTTTTACAGTATGCAAAAATTCATCAACTCTTATCAGATTAAATTCTACTAACTGAAAATCCAAATTACAAAGGCACCTTTTTAAAAGATGTCACCTCAAACTTATTGAAAAACAATAGTAGTTTTAGTTCTACTCTTCTACCGCAAGTCTTTTCGACTTGTGGAATCTGCCCTTCAAGTCTTTTAGACTTGCCCAACTAAGTTAGCGCTCCATCATAAATAGAAGTTTCCCTCAGTGGACTTTTAATTTCGGTATAATAATTTCTGGCAGAGGAGTATTAGAATTAGTTGTGATTATGAATTGTATAATTTCTACTCATAATCATGATTAGATTTCAATTTTCTTTATTTCGCATACAAGTCAAAAAGATTTGAATTAGTGCAACCACAAGTCAAAAAGACTTGCGGTAGAGGATAAAACAACAAGCATTTGCAAGGCGATTATATTGCGATAATTTCAACCCAAACAAAAAACGCACAATTCATTTCGATATATCGGTATTTATGGATATGTTTGTAAGGTGAATTTAAAAACAGCTACTGAAATAGGAAAATGTTTAGCGAACCAAACCAGGGTTCAAATAATGGAATGGCTGAAAGCACCGGAAAAACATTTTCCACCACATAAAACTTTACAACATTTTAACGATGGGGTTTGCGTAACCTATATTCAAGAAAAGGCAGGCTTATCTCAATCTACCATTTCAACCTATTTAACGAATATGGAAAAATGTGGCTTACTAATAATGACCAAACACGGAAAATGGTCGTACTTTAAAAGAAACGATCGATTAATTCAACAGTATACCAAATTTCTTCTTTAATATTAAAACTTAAAAATAATGAAAATATTAGTAATAGGTGGAGCAGGAACAATTGGCAAAAAAATAGTAGAACATTTCTCGAAAGAACATCAAGTTATGGTGGCTGGCAGGTCTTCAAAAGACTACCCTATAGACATTGCTGATACCAAATCAATAAAAACCTTGTTTAAAACAATTAAAAAAACGGGCAAAATTGATGCCATCATATGTGCTGCCGGTGAAGCAAAATGGGCGAGAATGAAAGACCTTTCAGAAGCCGATTATCATATTGGTTTACGCAGTAAATTAATGGGTCAGGTTAATATTGTGCGCCTTGGGCATAAATGTTTAAAACGCAAAGGGTCCATCACACTAACCACCGGCATACTTGCCGACGATCCGGTTTATACCACAACAAGTGCTGCTATGGTAAATGGAGGAATACATAGTTTTGTGCAAGCAGCCGCCTTAGAAATGAGAAAAAAAATTAGAGTGAACGTTGTGTCGTCGGGTGTTGTTATGGATGCCTATGATAAATATGAAAGTTATTTTCCCGGGCATCCGCCAATTCCTATGGATAAAATGTTGTTGGGATACAGACGAAGTGTGAACGGCAGAGTAAACGGGGAAGTGATAAGAATATACGAGTAATACCAAATTGACCATAAAATGTCACACAAATTTAGTTTTAATGTTGGCAATTTTTTCGTTAAAAATACTCGCCATAGCTTAGGCTATGTCTGCGTTTTTTGCCTCAATCTTGCCAAATTAAACTCTAAATTTTAGTGTAACATCTTATAATCAAATTGGTATAACAGCTCAATTTCTATAAAATAAAAAAACAGACATGGAAAATATAATTGTGATAGGTGGTGGTTTAATGGGTTCATCAGCAGCGTGGAAACTGCTTGAGCGTGGTGCAAAAGTAACCATGTTTGAGCAGCAGGCACAAAACTATACGAAAGGTTCAAGTTATGGAACGGCTCGAATTTCAAGGAGTTTAGGACCAAAGAAAGATGTGTTTTCATACGTTCATAATAAAACGATAAAAGAAGTATCTAAATTAATTGATTTTTTAAATGAGGATGATCCTAAACAAAAACACCATATGGAAGATATTTATTCGACCTTACCAGTAACTTATTTATATCATAAAAACGATTACCCAAAGGTTAGTAAATTTAGATTTAAAAAACAGAAAAACGACTACAGCAGAGCTTCTCCAAATTCTTCTTTTAGAAAATTTGGGATGACCATTCCGGCAAATACTTTTGTGTTGCGAGAGCAGCGGCTATATTCCGGCAGCTTAAATCCAGCCGCATTAATTAATAAGTTGCATACCGGAATAGTAAAAAAAGGCGGTGTAATTAAACACGAACATCAAGTATTGGGTCTTGTAAAAAAAGAGAATATTTTTGAAGTGTCTGTTTTAAATATAAAAACTGAAAAGATTGAAAAAATAAAAGCTGAAAAAGTAGTGGTAGCAGCCGGTGCTTATTCAACAGCCATATTGAAAGATTTCGCACCTTATTTCAACAGAGTTTTATCGCCTAAAAAAGTGGCACTATCCTTTTTAAAAATTAAAGAGGAAAGCTACCAACAGCTAACGGAAGAAGAAAAAAGTGCCTTACAAAATGGCTTCCCCTTCTTTTCGCAATTGGGCAAACAATACTTTGCAATGATTACAAAATCCGAGAAAGACAGGTCTCCCATAATAAAGGTTGGTGGGCATCAGAAGCGAAGAAATATTCATAACCTCGAAAAAATATGGGAGGAAGCACCTACTAAAAAAGATAAGAAGTGGCTAAAAAAACAGTTTAAAAAACATTTAAAAATGATAGAAATCCACTTGACTAAAAATGATATTGAAGAAGTGGATAGTTACAACTGCGTATATTCTGAAACACGCACTGAAACACCTATCGTATCCAATATTTTTAATCAACACGGTTCGCTTGACCGCAACATTGCGGTAATTGGCGGCATGTGCGGCATTGGCGCAAAAGGTTGTTTAGGTTATGCCATTTTAGCTGCCGATTTAATGTTAGGAAAAGAAAAAAAGTCCAACAAAATGTATCGCAAAATGGAAAAAACTTTTGCTAATCCATCCGTCAATTTATATAACCGTAGAGTTAGACCGGGGAGGTTGTTTTAATAGGTAGTTATTTCAAGTTGATTTAACAGAACGAGGAAAAAACATTCTACCGCATGTCTTTTCGACTTATGGAATCTAACCATCAAGTCTTTTAGACTTACCCAACTAAATTAATGCTCATCATAAATAGAAGTTACTTTTAGTGGATTTTCCATTTCCGTATAATTTCTGTCAGAAGAGTATTAAAATTCTTGGAGTTCCAAAACCCATCCTGCCTTATTGATGGTAACACAAGTCAAACAGACTTGAATTAATGAAACCACAAGTCAAAAAGACTTGCGGTAGTGGAGAATTTTAAAGTAACAGATTCTTTTGAAGGGGATATGAGACAAGTCTTCAAAATATAAATTCAGCGTCCTATCTAATAAAAAATTAAATAGTCTTATTTTTGAACCGATGAGTAAGTCCAAATTAGTCATATATGGTTCGCTGTTATTTGTTTTGTTTGCGGTTATTAGTTGCCGGCAAAGCAATCCTAATTATCAACTAGATGCTGCTCAACCTATTTATTTTGCTAACTCAGTGAGCAACTTAACGGATATTATTGTACACGATATTTTTTCGCCACCTGTAGCAAGCCGCGTATATGCATATCCGTGTGTGGCGGCTTATGAGGCATTGTTACCGGCTCATCCCAATAAAAAAAGTATGGCTAAGCAGTTAAATGGTTTAAAGGAGGTGCCTAAACCTGCAGACAATCAAAGCTATTGTTATCCGGTTGCCAGTTTAACGGCTTTTCAAAAAGTAGCCAAACAATTAATATTTAGTGAAGACAAAATGACCGCTTATGAGACCCATTTAATGGAAGCTATTGATACTATTGGTATTCCGGCAAAAGTTATGGAAGCCTCAAAAAACTATGGTACTCAAGTAGCAGAACATATTTTATCGTGGGCTTCTGCCGATCATTATAATGAAACCCGTTCTGCCCCAAAATATTCAATTAATAATGATGCGGGAACATGGAAACCCACCCCACCTGCCTATATGGAAGGTATAGAACCCAGTTGGAAAAAAATACGACCTATGGTGTTAGTTGATGCCGATCAATTTGTGCCTCCTCCCCCACCCCAATTCAGCATGCAAAAAAACAGCCTGTTTTATCAACAAACACTTGAAGTATATGAGGCGGTAAAACAAGCCAGGCAAGAAGAAGAGGACATCGCCCGCTTTTGGGATTGTAACCCCTATGTAATGAACCAGACCGGACACGTAATGTTTGCCACCAAAAAAATTACACCGGGTGGCCATTGGATGGGTATCACTTCAATTGCCTGTAAACAAGCAAAAGTTGATTTAATGCAAACGGTAGAAGCCCATGCCTTAGTTTCGATTGCTTTGTTTGACGCCTTTATCAGTTGCTGGGATGAAAAATATAGAAGTCAATTAATTAGACCAGAAACAGTTATTAACGAACACCTTGATGCCAATTGGATGCCCATTTTACAAACTCCACCCTTTCCAGAATATACCAGTGGACATAGCGTTATTTCCACTGCCGCCGCTATTGCGCTCACACAACTTTTTGGTAACAATTTTACTTTTACTGATGACGTTGAGGTGAAGTATGGTTTACCCGAACGCAACTTCAAATCATTTAAAGAAGCAAGTGCCGAAGCGGCTATTAGTCGTTTGTATGGTGGCATCCACTATATGCCTGCAATTACTTATGGGGTTAAGCAAGGTGAACAAGTTGGTAATTTCATTGTTGAAAAAATTAGTCTGAACAACTAAGTAGTCAGTCTTGCTTATACTGTCGGTTAATTTGGCATTAAATAGTCTTGTACTGCCTGTTCACCTTCATTGCAACCTCATAAAACCGCTGAAACGCCTTCAACATTTTTTAATCCGCATGGCAATGTTCAATTAAATTTTTCCAATTAATAATTTGTCGAACTACAAATGCTTGCTTTAATTGTATTGTCGCTTAGAATGGGTTGATTTAATCTATTCATTGCCATCAGCAATTAAATCTTCAATTTCCGATTTTAATTTGGGTA
>CALHDG010000278.1 GCA_938023075.1 uncultured Chitinophagales bacterium | reverse complement strand
TTTTTTCAAAAGAATGGTTACCGGTACTGCTGTCTCATCAAAATAAAGAAGGTTGTAAAATGATTATTGAAAAAAATGATATATTTGTTCATACGATCGAGTTAAGCAATGAACACGCCTTTAAAGATATAGATAAGCAAGCAGACTATTTGGAGTTAACCGATGTATGAATTAAAACATATTACGGTATTTACTGCAAACAAATTGCAAGCGGGCAAGCAGGTAATTTTTGCAACAATCGTTAAAACCGAAGGCTCGAGCTATCGGAAAAAATGGACCCAAATGGCGGTTGCTGATGATTTGGAATATGCTGGTCATTTAAGTGGTGGTTGCGTTGAAAAAGAAGTACTTCGCCAAGCGCAATTAGTTTTTGCATCGGGTAAAAATGTGCTTTTTCCTTATGATGGCACTTATCGTTTAGGCTGCAAAGGCATTATTTATGTTTTGTTAGAATTGGTTGAGAAGGCTTACTTTATTAAAATTCATGAAAAAATAAACACTTTCCACCAACAAAGAATAGTGTTTAAGCAAGGTATAGATGATTTGGATAATAATCTCAAACAAAGCTTTTTTCAATTTGATACTTCCGAAAATCGATATTATTTAAACCAGCAAAAAACCAATATTCAAGCCACCGCCTTTCGAACAATCCTCCCACAAAAGCAATTAGTTATTATTGGCAACGAATTTGACAGCGATCAATTAAGCAACTTAGCACATCAGTTGGGTTATCAAGTTAGCCAAGTTGTTGGATTAAATTATGCCATTCCAGATGACAGCCCTTATTCAATTATTTATATGGAACCTGAAATGCTTCCCCATAAAATAAAGTTTGACAAACGCACCGCTGTTTTATTAATGACGCATACCTACTCCAGAGATTTACATTTTGTTAAGGTACTGTTGCACGAAGATTGGGCTTACATGGGCACTTTGGGACCTAAACAACGCAAAGCCGACATGATCGATTATCTGTTTGACCATTTTGCTGATTCATCTGACAAAGTAGTGGACAACATTGCAAATATTAAAGGTCCGATTGGGCTCGATATTCCTGCCAAAACACCTGAGGGAATTGCGGTGGCGGTGTTGGCGGAGTTGTTGGAGGTTTTTAATGGAGCGGAGATGGATAAAAATTCAATTTCTTAAATTGTTTCAATATTTGGAAATTCTATATTCATTTCCAGTATCTTTGCATTGATAATTTCCTCCTTTCGGTCCACCTCCTTTTATTTTGGTAAATACTTTGTCTTTAAAATAACAAGTATTTAGATTTGTAGTGAATTCGCCCATGCCTATATCTTGCTTTATCCAAGGATATTGATAGGCTCCATTTTCAGTTAATTGATTAACAAATATTTTGTATGTATTTTTTGCCATAGAAATTTCTTGTGTTGTACTAACCAAAAATTTGTTGTTTAAGTTTATTATACTTTAAAGAATAAAGGTATCAAATTCAATAATCACAGATCACAAACGAGATAATTTTAAACGAATAAATCGTACTATAACAAATAATACTACAAAGAATGCCAATACAAACGCAGTGTTAGTTATTAATTCATAAAAGTCGTTTCGAATATCGCTTGGACCAAGTTGAACTAAAATTATTAGGGCTAATAAGACTTGTAGAATGCCCTTAATCCATTCTTTGTTAGAGGTCATTTCAAAAAGTGCTAGTATTAGAACCGATAAAAAGAGCTCGTCTCCAGTCCAATAATAACTACAAATTGCAAAATCCAGGTCTTCTAAGCTATTCTCCCAAGCTCGAAAATTAATATAGCTTTCTAAGGTGATGACAAGCTGTATTAGTATAATAACTATGGAAAAAAAGAGGCTGGTGTAATTTCATCCATTTAACTTAAACATCGCAAACCCGGCAACCCTCCACCAAAGCAGCTACCTTATCATCAGCTTTAGCGATAAACTCTTGTGCTACATAACCGGTAAAACCAGTATCTAATATTGCCTGCATAATGGCGGGGTAATACAATTCCTGACTGTCATCAATGTCGTTTCTGCCGGGTACACCGGCGGTGTGGTAATGCCCAAAGTATGGATGGTGATCTTTTATAGTTCGGATAATATCTCCTTCATTAATTTGCATATGATAAATATCATACAATAATTTAAAATTAGGGCTATTTAAACGTTGGCACAACTCAATGCCCCATGGTGTATTGTCACACATATAATCGGCGTGATCTATTTTAGAATTGAATAGTTCCATTTGAATGACTACCCCATTTTTTTCGGCAAGCGGTAATATTTTTTGCAGACCAGCAACACAGTTCTCCAAACCTTCTTCCACATTAAGTTCACGAGTATTGCCACTAAAACATATGAGGTTTTGGTAACCCGCTTTCGCAACTAATGGAATTGTTTCGGTATAATTTTTAATTAAGGTAGCGTGGTTGTCCGGCTCGTTCCAGCCATCAATTAAATTAATTTCCGCTCCGTTACACATACTGCAATACATCCCTAATTGCTTTAATAACGCCCAATCTTTCGGACCCAACAAATCCATTGCCATTACACCCGCTTTTTTTAACTGTTTCAATGCCTTATTTAAAGGTACGTTACCGATGCACCAACTACAAACACTATGGTTAATTTGATTTTTCCAATTTTTTTCAGCCACTGTAGTTGTTGAAACAGTTAAAGGCAACATACTTGCCGCTACCGATTTAGTAATGAATTTTCTTCTCTTCATAAAATTAATTAATAGATCATTTATAAATTAATAATTCTATAAAGCCCAAGCTCTATTATTAACTTCTTCTAACGGAATACAACCATGAAACACGCCCGGTATCGGATCAAAGTTTAAATAATTAGTCGCAATTTCTTCTGTTCTATAAAAAATATTGACACCCATATCGCTTAGTGAGTGAATAAATTTATAGGTATTCGCAAGCGGTTTATTGGCTTCGCTAATTTCTTTTATTGGAGTATCGGATAATTTTTGCGCCCGTTTTAAAGTTGCTTCATCTTTGGGTGCCATATATTTGGCAAAAAAAGCATCCATATATTCTGGTTTACAATCGGTTTCTTTCAGGTTTACATTTTGGTCGTTTTGTACAGTTGTTACAAAACCTGCCCACGCATTTTGAAAGTCAGTTTTCGATTTTTGATCAAATATTTTGCTCAACAATCCGTCAATTACTTCTGGTACTTTTACATCTAAAGCTCCAGGCGAATCGGTTTTGGGCAACAGTTTATCTAAAAATAAACGCACCACCTTGTATTGTTTTTTATTTAGGTAAGAAGGAGAAAATACCTTTTCAACTGCCGCTGTTGAAGAAGAGGCAGTCTCTGTAACTGTTTGACATGAGCTGATTAAACTCATCAAAGCCGGTGCAGAAATACTCGCTCCCATACCTAATGATATATTTTTTAAAACTTCTCGTCTTTTCATCTTACTATAAATTTTGTTTTTTTAATTCAGATACCGCATAATCTGCTGCTCTTGCCGTTAATGCCATATAGGTTAAACTCGGGTTTTGGCAAGCTGCAGAAGTCATACAACTTCCATCGGTAACAAATAGGTTTTTACAATCGTGCACTTGGTTATGTTTATTCAACACAGAAGTTTTTGGGCTATTACCCATACGGGCTGTACCCATTTCATGAATACCCAAACCTATACCATAACCTTTATCGAAAGGTTTTACATCTTTATAACCGGCGGCTTCATACATTTCAACGGCGGTTTCTGCCATATCTTTTCGCATCTTTTCTTCATTCTCTTTTATGGTAGTTGAAAATAAAACAGTTGGCAAACCCCAAGCATCTTTCTTATTGTAATTCAACTCCATTTTATTTTCGTGATAAGGCAACATTTCACCAAAAGCATTCATGCCAACAGTCCACATACCGGGCGACATTAATTCGTTTTTGTACTCTGCACCGTAGCGCATTTCGGCAACCGCTCTCGACCAGTTTTGTCTGCCTGCTCCACCTTGAAACTGATAACCTCTTAAAAAATCTTTTTTGGTTTCTGGCATCCAAGGTAAATTTCTAAAACGGGGAATATAATAGCCATTCGGTCGTCTGCCTTTGGTGTATTGATCCTCAAAGCCGTCTACTTTAGCCGTAGCCCCCACTTGAAAATGATGATCCATCATATTATGACCTAACTCGCCACAATCGTTGCCTAAACCATTTGGATAACGGTTAGATTTACTTTGCATTAAAATAGCCGTTGATCCTACCGTAGATGCATTTAAAAAAACGATCTTCGATTTAAATTCATATGTTTTTTTAGTGTTTTGATCAATTACTTTAACGCCAGTAACTCTTTTCTTATTCTCATCATACACTAACTCGTGTACAACTGAAAAAGGACGTAAGGTTAACTTACCTGTTTTTTCCGCTGCCGGTAAAGTGGAGGCATTACTGCTAAAATAAGCTCCATATGGGCAACCCCGCATACAACGGTTTCTAAATTGGCAAGTTCCTCGCTTTTCATATTGATTATCATTACTAGTAATGTGGGCTACTCTGCCAATAGTTAACATGCGGTCGTTAAAGTGTTGTTTAATTTTAGCTTTCAAATCTTTTTCAACACAATTAAGCTCCATTGGTTCTAAAAATTGACCATCAGGCAATTGCAGCAGTCCTTCTTTTTGTCCGCTAATGCCTGCAAAACGTTCTACATAATCATACCAAGGGGCAATATCTTTGTAGGCTATAGGCCAAGGTATAGCAATACCTTCTCTGGCATTGCCTTCAAAATCCATTTGGCTCCAGCGGTAACTTTGCCTGCCCCAAACTAATGACCTGCCGCCTACCTGATATCCTCTTATCCAATCGAAGCGTGTATTGGGGGCTTCATCATATGGATGTTCGGAATCTTTTACGAAAAATTTAACATGTTCCGGGCTAACGGTATAGCCTGTTCGTTTTTGTTTTTCATAATCTTTCATTTGTTCGGCAGTCATTCTACCATAGTTAGGAAAATCCCATGCTTCCATATTGGCAGTATCATAGTCTTTACCGTGTTCTACGTTTCTGCCTCGTTCTAAAACTAAGGTATTCAATCCCTTTTCGCATAACTCTTTGGCAGCCCAACCACCACTAATACCGCTGCCAATTACTATGGCATCGTACTCCGTGGAACTTTTATCACTAAATAATGGCATAACACTTTTTGATTTATTTTGATAGCTAAATATAAGTAAAGTTGGTGGAGTTACAAAACTGGCATTTTTTCTATATTGAAAAATTCACTAATTGGTTATATTATACTGAATTACATATTTAGGCATTACAATAATTTAACATTTATTTTGGTTTTGATAAAAAAAATGGGATTACTTTTGAGTTTAGTATTTTTTCATCACATAATTATCAACTAAACTTGACTATGCCTGGCTATATTAAAATTGTCCTATTGGACGAAACTGGCAAAACGATCAACTCTTCATTATGCACTATCGACGGTAATTTAGTTTTCAATCATAAAAAGAAAGAAGACATGCCTTCCATTGTACAACAAATTTTAAAACTCATTGAAAATGAAGCTATAACTTTAAAACAAACCTAAAATTTAGTAATTTTTTATTTATATTTTAAGAAGCTAACCTGTATTAGATGTATGCTATAGGCTAGCTTGCTTTTCGTTTCTTTGTGAGTGGTTTCTTTTTCAATGCTATCAAAGTGCTAAGTATAAGTACTTTCCCAATTTGGTATAATTAGTTTTTACCCTAATTTATCATCACGCAACTTAGCATGATACTTCACCAAATTATAAATTGGCTTTTTGATAACTATGCCCAAATCAACATTACGGCGTTGCGCAACATCCCGTAAAATATCTTCAAAGAAAAAAGCGATAGAACCGATAAAATTAGTTTTTACTTCAGTATACCGTTCATAGCTGCAAACGTGTAAATCAATAAAAATTAATAAACCTCGCTCAATAAATTTTCTAATATACAACTCATCTTTATTGTCAGATAAAAAGCGCGAAAAGGAGGCTAAATATACATTAGGATTAGGCATCATATACACATTTTTAAAAATTTCGTTTTTATCCATGTTATATTTTTCTTCCAGCTTTTTAGCTAAATGTTCTGGCATTTTTTTATAGAAGTATTCTCTAATTAAGTTTTTACCAAAGTACGAGCCACTTCCTTCGTCGCCTAACACATAACTTAAGGCAGGTACAACTTGGGTAACGCCCACTTTGCCATCGTACCAACAACTGTTAGAACCTGTACCCAAAATACAAGCGATAGAAGGTGTACCAATTTTGGCGGTTGCAAATGCAGCGGCATTTAAATCGTGACCAACATTTAAGCTAGCGTTGGTAAAATATTGTGATAAAGGAACCGTCAACCGTTCCACCATTTCACCACTTGAAACACCTGCACCATAAAAATTGACTTCTTTTATATCTTCTGCATATTTATTTAACTCAAAGTTGTTGTTGAGTTCGCTCAAAATAAAATCACGATTGTGAAAATAAGGATTGAATCCCTTAGTATTAAACTCAGCAATGGTATCGTTATTTTCTGAAATTAGCAACCAATCTGCCTTGGTTGATCCGCTATCTGCTATTATAATCATGCCTAATTTTTATTCGAGTACAATTTAGGTATTTAATTAATCATTAAAGATATTTAAAATAAAAAAAGCCACAATTAAAAATTATAGCTTTGTAATATTTTGATTTTAAAGTATTTGCAAGGTTAATTTAAAACTTTAACACTCATTTTAACGTCTTCTAATGGTCGGTCGCCCGGAGCAGTTTCCATAGCACATATTTTGTCTACAATTTCTAAACCTTCTACAACTTCACCAAAAACAGTATAGCCTTGATCTAGAAATGCAGCACCACCCATAGTTTTATAAATTTCTCTTTGCTCGGGAGTATATTTAAATCCTCCATTATTTTCTATGCCGTTTAATTGTTCATCTGTTTGTGGTTTACCTTGCACAATATAAAACTGACAAGAGCTAGAGGCTTTTTCTGGATTATTGTCTCTTGCTGCTGCTAAAGCACCTTTTTTATGAATGTATTTGGTGTTAAACTCCGCATCTACCCGGTAACCTAAACTACCAGAACCTAAGCGATCGTTTGGTCCTGCATTTTTACTATTGGGGTCACCACCTTGCAACATAAAGCCCTTCATTACCCGGTGAAACAAGGTGCCTTCTAAAGTGCCATCATTTATTATTTTAATAAAATTTTCTTTGTGTTTAGGAGTATCATTGTAAAGTTTTACTTTAATGTCTCCTTTGTTTGTACTAATTAAAACCACTGTATCTGTATCTTTGTTGGATTGATTACCTTGTGTTGAGCTACATGAATACATAGTCAACATTGAAATAAGACAAATTGCTGCGAATTTCATAATTTTTAAATTTTTATTTGCGCAAATAAACGTATTATTAGCTGCTTAAACAAGCAAAGTGTAATTTTGAACTAAAATTTAGTAAATCTTATGAAAAAATATATTATATTATTGGTGTCACTTGTTTTTTCAGGCTTTATAAATGGTACGAAAGCCCAAAACACCAACCCTCAAGTAGAAATTAATGACATTCGTTTTGATGCCGCCAACAACCAATGCACTGTTGATTATATAGTTGCCGATAATGAGCAAGCAGAAGTTGAAGTGAGCATAGCTGTTTCAAGAGATGAAGGGATTACCTATCTTTTTCCAGTAGAAGAAACAACAGGCACGGGTTTAATAGCAACCAATGAAGAACAAACTTTATCCATTACCGTTCATGCAGATAGTCTAAGTCAATATAATTTAACTGCAGATGAATTATGGTTTAAAATAATTGCCAAAGACAATGCGCCAGTAGACATTAATGCAATGCTCAACAGGGTTACTCCGGCTTTATTACAAACCTATATGAATCAGGTTGAAGGCATACGCCACCGGATTGCCGGAAGAGCACATTATTTAGCTACTCAACAATTAATTGAAGGCTTGTTGAACGATGGTAATTTTCAAGACAGATCGCAAGTTTATAATTACGATGACATGGAAAGTAAAAACATCATTGCCCGAAAAGCAGGACATATAGAAGAAGGTTTAACTTATATGATTAGTGCGCATTATGATACCGTTGATGAATCACCGGGTGCCGATGATAATGGATCGGGAGTATGTGGGTTGATGGCTGCTTTGGAAATATTAAAAGACTATCATTTTGAGAAGAGCCTTTTAATAGCTGCTTTTGATAATGAAGAAGATGGATTAATTGGCAGTAATGCTTTTGTCAACAAAGAGATACGGGCTTACGAAACTATTGAAGGTTTACTCAATTTAGAAATGATTGGCTATTACTCAGAAGAGGCGAATACACAGACTTTACCAGATGGTTTTGAATTACTGTTTGCCGATCAATCTATGCAAGTTGAATACAATGAATTTAGAGGTGATTTTATCATCAATACAGGAAATAGTAATTCAGTTGATTTGATGAATGCCTTTAATTCGGCAGCATTAACTTATGTACCTGATTTGGATGTTATAGCTTTAGAATCGCCAGGTAGTGGCATCGCAATTTTAGATTTAGCCCGCAGCGATCATGCTCCTTTTTGGTTTAATGGCTATGCTGCATTAATGATAACCGATGGGGCAAATTTTAGAAATCCACATTACCACAGTGAAAACGATAAGAGCGAGCATCTGAATTTTGAATTTATGAGTCAGGTGGTTAAAGCCACTTTTGCAACTATTGCTCAACAAGCAGGGATAGTAAGTATAGGTTTTGTAGAAGGTAGTTTTGGTAACAAAGTTTCGGTTCCTCTTTTACAAACTGATTCTAATTTTGTTTTTGAGATCAAAGGAAATGGTGAACATCGTTTGGTCAATTATATGCTTCCCGAAAAAATTAAAGAAGCCGAAATGATTTTATACAATATGAGAGGACAAGAAGTACAGACCTATCATCTACCTAATAACACTTCAGTTATTGATGTGGAGTTGCCCATTGAAGGCTTGTATCTATTAACCATTCAGTTAAACGGCTTTCAACCTTATACGAGAAGAGTGGTTTATTATTAGTTCATTCTATTACATAATTACTCCTCGTATATATCTATATCAATATAAAATGTACCAAAGGCAAAAAAGTAACCCATAAATTGGGTACTCACCGGTTGAAGTTGATTATTAGCATTTGGTCCATCAGTTATTTTTCCAGATAAATCGATCGTATTACCCAATTGATCTGTTGCAATAATCGGAAGTTGATTTTCGACATAGGACCAATTTGAGCCTTCTATGTTTTTGTAAGCCACTACAAAATTATCGGCTTTTGAACCGATCACAATAATTTCTTCATCATTAATCTGATCGGTAATTACCTTATTTTCAGTAAAAAGTTCAATGCTGTACACTCTTTTTTGATTATCCGTTATAATAGCGAGCACCCTTTCTTTGGCTGGTAATCTTCTATCGGTTTTACTCACCGGAAAAATGATATTGTTGTGATTCGTTCGGTAATCGCCATAAGGAAAACGCTCATAATTTCTACTAAAACCAGTATTGGTATCTAAAACTAAAGAATTCGGATAAGCGGTCTTCCAGGTTTTCCAGGTAGTTTCAATACTATGAAAAGTTGAAATTTTAGTTTCGACCAAATCTCCCCGAACGCAATCTAAACGCATTTGTGACCAATAACTACCCGTCTCCCGGTCGTAGGGAATTAAGTTGGTGTTATACAATTTACCACTAACGCCAAATTCTGTAATGTTGCCATTCACATTTCTGTCCCATGCCACGCCGGTGCCAGTTAAAGGGCAATAGGTAAGGGCAACATTTTTATCATTCACCACATCGTTTACAATTTCGTGCCAATCTAAAATTGGATGAGGATAGGCTTTAACCATGCCTTCATCAATAATTCCAACAACCAAGTCATTATCTTTTAAAAAATCGATTCGATCTACGGTATTAAACTTTGGATTATCAATAGATGGAATGCCGTCTATTCCAGGACCACCGTCTAACACTTCAGCTTGTGGTATTAGCCAATTGGTATTTTGATTGTTTGGTGCAACCGGTGTGTCATTTATATCAGAATTTTTTGAACAAGCTATGCATAAAACTAATGACAAAATGAAGATTGTATTTTTCATATATTCAAATTTTTATTTCTATTTTATTTTTCTTAACATTTAAATTGTAATTGAGTTGGATGCCTGCCACGAAATTTGTAGTGATTTGTAAACCGTTGAGTTTTTGATAAACCGGTAATTCCGAATATAAACGGATGGATTTAAACTCATCCAGCATCCAGGTAATGCCAAATGGAAAACTAAACCAATTGCCACCGCTGTTTGGTGCTAAAGTGTTTTGCTCGCTATTGGCTTTACTCCAACGCACTTTTAAATTCATATCTGGAATTAAAAATCCATATTTAAAAACCTGGAGATATCGCAAACTACCAATTATGGTAATTTCGTTGCCAAATGCAAAACTTCTGCCTCCAAAAGTCTCTGTTTCCGCAAAATTGTTGTTCCTGCCATTTTTTCTATATACAGCAGATAATGAAGCACTTAAAAAAGGCAACAGAAACTGCTCTTTAGCTATTGAACTCCGTACCAAAAAATCAAAAGAGCCGGTCCCGCTTTGCATATCAGGTGATAAAAAAATACCAGACAAGTCTTTATGATTCACTTTTCCTGTAGGTATTTTTAAGCCAGAAGAAATACTTAGGGTTAATTGATTTTTTAAGTCGTGATTAAATTGAGTAAGCAAACTCAGGTCTCCTATTCCAATGCTAGATTGTCGTTGAGCCATGGTACTTCTCGACTGCTGAACAAGGGGTAACACTGCCGAAAATGCCCACCTTTCGGTAAGTGTATAATCGAGCTTTAACCCTAGGTTTTGCCCATGCCGATTTCTCGGATCATTTTTTAAAATAGCCTGATGATCAACTAATAGGTTGATGCCTTTATATTCGTAAGTGAACTGGAGTGCAACCGTTTGTGGTTTGGATGAACTGATTTCAAGAAATGAACTAATGGGAGCTCCGGCAGAACAACATGTTTGACCGTAAGTTTTGCTACAAAAAATTATGATAAATACAATGCATATAAAATGTTTTTGTACCATAAACCACTAAATTCAAGTATCTGTATCTTATTGTAAAGGAAAAACATTTTCAGATACCGAACTGTCTTTTTATTTACAATTAAATTGATTTATCTTCATTGCGAATTTCTACTATTGCAATTTTAGTTTGACTGTATTTGCAGCTGGAGCAGCCTTTGTTATAGCAGCTTGGGCAATTTATAATTTAGGAAAAGATGAACAAGGGAATGAGTTAACTATTACCGATGCGATGAAAAGTATTTTAAATGAAAAAGCGCAAGCTGCTAAAAAGAACCCGGTCGTTTTTTTGGAGCTTACTTCCATTTTTGCGTCGCTAAAAGAGTCGGATGTTTTTGTGGAGACTTACCTTGCTGCCTATAATAAGATTAAAACTGATGGTATAGAAAAAAGTGTACTTGAAATAAATTCTATAAATAAAAATTAATGTTAAATATAGTATGTTTTGGAGAGGTTTTGTGGGATGAATTTCCTGACCATAAAAAGATTGGAGGCGCACCTTTAAATGTAGCGATACGTTTGCAATCTTTTAACAACCATACAGCTGTAATTAGCCGGATAGGAGCAGATGATGATGGAGAAAAAATAATAAGCTATTGTAAAAAACAAGACGTACAGGTTGACAATATACAGGTTGATGAAACCTTAAAAACCGGGATAGTAAAAGTGATGCTAAACGAAAAAGGTTCAGCGGCTTACGATATAAAATTTCCGAGTGCTTGGGATAATATTCAGTTCACCGAAAGCGCAAAAAAAAGTACACAATTAGCCAATGCCTTTGTTTTCGGAAGCCTCGTTGTACGGAATGATGCATCCAAAAAAACGTTATATGAATTGTTGAAAGTAGCAAAATATAAAATTTTTGATATTAACCTTAGAGCACCGTATTACACCCCGTCAGTATTAAAACATTTAATGAAGGAAGCAGATTTTATAAAATTTAATGATGATGAAATTTATGAAGTTACTGATTTATTCAAGTCTACATCACGTTCTTTAGAGCAAAACATTATGTTTGTTGCTGAACAAACGGACACTAAATGCATATGTGTAACCAAAGGTCGTCATGGAGCTGTATTATATTATGATAAGGTTTTGTATTACAATAGCGGTTATAAAATAAAGGTGGTAGATACGGTTGGTGCCGGTGATTCTTTTCTCGCGGCACTAATTGATAAACTATTGAAAGGCGTTTCCCCTCAGGAAGCCATTAATTTCGCCTGTGCAGTTGGCGCGTTGGTTGCCGGCAGTGCAGGTGCGAACCCACCAATTAGTGTTGCAGAAATTGAGACGTTTATTAATGCATGATTATTTGTTTTATTTAATTTGAAAACGAACCGCAAACTTCGTTGAAAGGGTAGTCCCGCTATCCATTCCAACTCCTCGCTCCACTTCGTTACGCTGTGGGGTTTCCATTACTATCGGGTTTAGCTTGGTGGCTTTGGTGCTTTGGTG
>CALHDG010000277.1 GCA_938023075.1 uncultured Chitinophagales bacterium | reverse complement strand
CAACAATATTCATCTTTATCGGTATGCATCGCACGGCAACTATTTATATATAAGAGGTTTAAGGCGCGACTATACCATTGAAATTACAGACGCCAATGGCAACGCAATTGAAAGTTTTATTGATGGACAAAATAGGATTATTTCAGCCGTTTGCCCTTATTTAAATAAAAATCATTATTTAAATATTAGCCACAAAATGCATCCTAATGCGGTTAAGGGAAGGTTTTGGTTGGATGAGTAAATTGAACAATCACGACAAATCGTAAAATGAAATAGGAGGTATTTAAATTCGGAGTATCAGAACTCATGACCCGTCTAAAATGAAGTTTTATCATAAAAGCAAATGGATTAAAAGTTTGTCCTTTAGACCTGACAGGTTTCAAAAACCTGTCAGGTCTTTTTGATAGTACAAATTGGTGTGTTTTTGATTTACGAAGAAGTCATTCTCGGCAAGCACGGCAATCTCGTTACATTTTCAATCTCTCAATATAGTGGTAGTACTAAAATCCGGATAATCTAAATGTTGAATATGTAGATAATACAGACCTTCGTCAAAATCTGAAAGATTAAAAATAAAGAAAACCAACATTAGTGCAAACGGTGTAAGTAAAATGATCTTGCCCAACAAAAGTATCATCACTAAAGTAATACATATACATCTCATTTTGTTTAAATTTTTCCCAATATTAGACAGACTAAGTGGGTCTACCGAAGCGTGTGTTGGTTGACTAACTTCAAAAGATGCAATCTCTCCATCAAATGGATTAGTATCATTTGCGAATTGATACATAAAAGCATCGTATTGATTATTCACCGTGATATAATCATCTACACAATTGATTTTTCCAATACAATCATCATTTATAGTGTTGTTTTTTTCAAAAGCACAGCCGTCTTTATCGGTAATTAAAGCCAAATAGTTACCTGCCGCAAATTGCCCTCTCAACGAAAACAGTGGTTTGTTTTCAAAAAAAATAAAAAAATTAAACAACTGGCTATATTAAATCAGCAGTTTCCGAAAGAAAAACATCCTTTTCTGTCTTAACTATTATTGGTTTTAACTAATTATCATTCCATTATTTACAAATATAAAATAATGACTTTTGTACTTATAATCAGCATAAATTGAAAAGAAGAACGCTAAATTTTGTCCTTTAGAACACCCGTACTCCATCCTACTTTTGCTGCTGTTACAACGTTATAACAGGCGACTATCCCGAACACGCCATAAATCAAAGTAGGGTAAATTTCTAAATTAATAATAATGATAACGCAATTTTTAAAAAGAACAAGCACCCAAATTTTAACCTTGATAGCTATAGTAGGTATTATGAGTTCGTGTGAGAAAGATATGGTGCAGATTGACAATGTGATAGACCATTCAAAAATCGAACCTGTGCAACATGTAGATGAAAATTATTTTAAACTGGTAGAAGAACAATATCTTTCAACAGACGAAGCTGCACGCAAACAAACGTATGCTACATTTCACAACAGACTTAGTGATGTCAAAAAATTCGAATCACAAGAAGACTTTGAGCTTGCAGCCAAATTAGTTAACATGAAAGCAGCACTTTCTGATGGAAAAATATTGGTACATGAAAATCTAAAAAACTTAAACTTTGATTATTCAACACCCGACTTAGCTTCTTTTTTTAATTACGAAGGCAAATTAATTGTAGGAAACATATTATACGAAATAGTGAGTGATACAGAACAAATTGAAACTAATTTATTAACCAAAGAGGTTACCAAAACATTAATTGTAGAATTTGAAGAATCTGTTGCTAAAGATGACCCTACTTATGAAAGCAGAACCGTAAGTTATAAAAAACGCGTTTGGAATGATACCTTCGGATGGCTTTGGACTCACTTGAATAGTGCTCATTATCATATTCCCGTTGGTAGTTGGGAAAGCACGCCTGTTGTAGCCGGTTATGGAAACGTAGTAAAATTTCGTATTGAATTTATGCAAAGAGTATGGAGATCGTGGGGTTGCAGAAAAGGAAGAGCAGAAACCAACATTACTCATGTTTGGAACGCTCAAGGTAATTATGTTCAACTAAGCAATTCTAATTCGCAAGAATTTTGTACCAATGGGTACGAGGTAAAGGCTGAAGTGTTTAACCCCAGAGAGAATGGATCAGGTGAAGGATGTTTAGAAGCAAGAGCAGATTGTCGCAGAGATAAAAATACTGGTGTAACATCAAATCATTACCTTTATGTAAATGGAACACGACACGTTTATTTTGAAAGAGATTAATTTCTATAAAAGTATACAAAAGCCTATTCTGAAATTCTGAATAGGCTTTTTCCTGTTTACATGATTCGCAGCAAGACGGTTTAACCTAAAGTTTTCAGTTAGGATTTTTCAAGTCTTTTTGACCTAAGTCTTGCTGTAGCATTTGAAAACCACTTCCAAGTGAACCCGTACACTTCCTTAACTGTTTTATTTAATTTGAAAACGAACCGCAAACTTCGTTGAAAGGGTAGTCCCGCTATCCATTCCAACTCCTCGCTCCACTTCGTTACGCTGTGGGGTTTCCATTACTATCGGGTTTAGCTTGGTGGCTTTGGTGCTTTGTTGATGTTTTTTTTGCAGAGCAGTAAATTTAAAGGATTTATGTTTAGCAGTTCGCATTATAAATGCTGGCTTTTGTTGTTGTATTGAA
>CALHDG010000276.1 GCA_938023075.1 uncultured Chitinophagales bacterium | reverse complement strand
TAACAGATTAAAAGATATTATGAATTATATTAAGATAAGATTTTTTTTAGACTTTATGAAATCTTACAACTGATTTCTGAGTTAAAATAGCAATTTTAACATTTGGAAAATCAATTTTGATTTTTTGAGGAGACCCTATTTCACTCGAATACAAGAAAGTACCAACCACTTTGACAAACTTGTAGAATGATGAGAAAATAAATTTACTATCTAAGACAAAGCAATTTTTAATAGACGAGGCGAAAAACACACTCTTAGTGGAGGACCAAGACGAGCCTTTTCAAGGAAATATATCAAAAAATTGCAAAGTCAGCATGTAAATTTATTTTTTTCTTATTCCTAAAACAAGCCGCTCACTAAACAATGAACGGCTTGCTACTAAACAAAATGATATGATGAGTTATTCTTTCTTAAAAGATACCTATTGAAAAATGCCTGCTGAACAAGCTTATAAATCTATCCAACCGGCAGCAGTATAAGTCCTCAAATGTGGTTGGCCATCCGCCGTATTGGTACCATCGTCAACATATAAATCGCCTAATTGAGCGTTAGCAGGAATTTCATTAGTCATAACTAAGATACCAAAGCCATTAGGTCCTTGTGGTCCTGGGGTTGGGGGTAAAGGTTTGGCGGGTTGTCCAGGTGGTCCTGGAGCTCCGTTTTGTCCCGGTAATCCCGGTTCACCTGGTGGTCCTGGGTCTCCTTCCGGTATGCCGATTGGTCCTTGTTCCGTTCCAGCTGACCCAGGTGGGCCAATCGCTCCACGCGGACCCGGCAATCCACGGATACCCTCAGGTCCGGGTGGTCCTGGTTCTCCAGGCGGTCCACCTGCTGGTCCTGGTGGTCCTTGAGGACCGGGAGGACCTGGTGGAACTCCTGGAGCTGCCGGTAGCCCTGGTGGACCTGGAGGACCCATGGGTCCTCTTAGACCAGTATTGCCCCATATGCCTTGTTGTCCAGCTGGACCTGGTGGACCATTTGCTCCGGGTGTTCCGTCATGTCCTGGTGGTCCCATTCTACCTGGCTCAGCTACGTTTTCAGCTTCTAAACAATATAAGGCGTAGGGAACAGCCAATAACTCTCCCGTACCTGCAAATGCATAATTATTATCACCACTAATATCAATAGCCGTTTTAATAAAAGCACGGTTTCCGCCCCAAACAACATCTTCAAAATTACCATAGGTGCTTGTACCGCTGCCTACAGATAAGCTAAATAATCCGGTTGAACTACTTTCAATCTGGTGCGTTTCGGTATAAACCACATCGCCGGCAACATTACCTAAAACAATACTTACTTCTACACCAACTACTTGATTAATAACCGGCTCACCGGAACTATCGGTAGCAAGCCCCTGATAACTAAAAGCTGGTGGGCTTTGCGCAAATAGTGCACTATTATATTATACTTAAAACTATTAAAATTATATTTTTCATTATTGTTTTTTACACTGTTTTAAAAATCAATCCAATTCGTTCCATTAAAATACCGTAAACCGGCTTCAGCATCTGAACGGTTAGTTCCGTCATCAAAATAAATCACCCCTTCAATTGGATTTTCTGGTAAGCTATTGGAGCTAAGTAGTTCGTTGATTCCCGGTGGACCAGGCGGTCCTGGTAGAGTTGGGCAAGGTTGCCCTGGTTCGCCAGGCAATCCGGGTGGTCCCGGCGGACCAGGCACGCCAGCTTGTCCTGGTGGTCCTGTTTCGCCGCCTCCTGGTCCGCGAGGTCCTGCAGGTCCAGGCAGTCCAGGTGGTCCCGCTGGTCCTGGTGGTCCAACTATACCAGGTGGTCCTGGTGAGCCAGGTATCCCTCGCGGTCCTTGTGGACCATCTGCCGGACCAGGTTCACCAGGCGGTCCTTCAGGACCGGGAGAATCTGCCGTTCCCGGTGGCCCTTGCGGTCCGGGTGATCCCGGTGGTCCTGGTTGTCCTATTGGACCAGCATAACTACTTTGCCCTGGCGGTCCTGGTGGACCCGACTGTCCGGGTGTTCCTCTTGCTCCTCTTTCGCCTCTTGGTCCATGTGCAGCTTCCTTAGCATATAATGCGTAGGGTACCGAAAGCAGTTCTACCGTTCTTACGTATACATAGTTATTGGCTCCCTCTGTATCCATTTCTATTTGTAAAAAAAATGAACCATACCCCCAGTTGATATTGTCAAATGAACCATTTATAACAGTGCCTCTGCCAATTTCAACATCAAAAAAACCGATATCGCTGGTTTGGCTTTCGTGTGTTTCGCAATAAATAGTATTGCCATTAATCATAGCATCAGTAAGGCATATTTTTAAATTGAGATCGCCATTTGTAATTGTTTGTCCTGCAACATCTAAAGCAATACCTTGATAACTAAAGGTAGAAGGAGATTGAGCGAACACCGTATGCACAAATAAAGCGATATAACTTATTGATATAACTTTATATAATTTTTGTTTGATGATATCTTTATTCCAAATCATGACGTATATTTTTTTTATTTATTAAAGATCAATCCAATTGCTTCCGGTAAAATAACGTAAACCAAGTATGCCGTCTGTTCGGTTGGCTCCCGTATCCAAATATATTGTTCCCTCTATTGCCTCTGCTGGACTAACACTTGTAGCAATCATGATACTTTCTCCTTTAGGTCCAATTATATTTGATATTCCTGGTGAGCAAGGTGGCGCGTTCATTCCGCGCGGCCCCGGCAGCCCCGGTATCCCTTTTGCACCGGGTGGTCCTGGCGGTCCAGGTTGCCCTACAACTGGGCAAGGCGGTCCAGGTGGTCCAGGTTCTCCTGGTGGTCCTTGGGGTCCGGGTGGTCCGGGTTCGCCTTCGGGTCCGCGTGGTCCATCTGGTCCGGGTGGTCCTTGGGGTCCTTCTGCTGGTCCGGGTGGTCCTTGCGGTCCAACTGGTCCATTTCCAGGACCTTCGGGTCCAGGGGGTCCAGATTCTCCGGGTGGTCCTGGCCCTCCTGGTGGAGCACTTTGTCTGGTTGGACCTTGGGGGCCCGGTGATCCGTATAATCCGGGAGCTCCATCAGGACCTGGTGGACCCTGTACACCGTTTCCCGCTTCTAAAGCATACAAAGCATAAGGTACCGACAGTAATTGCATTTGACCAACAAAAACATACCGTTCTCCACCACTGGCATCCATGGAAATATTGATATAATGAGTGGCTTTACTCCAATTAATATTGTCAAAAACTCCATTACTGGCTTCACCTTGCCCAATGTTTATGGTAAACAAGCCAATAGCGTTGGTCTGTATTTGGTGTATTTCATCATACACTTCGAAAACCTCAGTTTCGGTGGCTTCAACAATACCAATCTTCAAGCTAAGGTTGCTGTTGGCAATAATTGCTCCATCTGTTGTTTTAGCCACGCCTTGATAGTTAAAAGCTTGCGGTACTTGTGCAAATAAACTCGGGTAAGCAAACAGCAGCAATATTGCTAACCAGCTTATCAAAGGTTTTAGTTTTTAAAATTTGTTTCAAAAATGTCATATTTTATATATTTAGTTAGGAATTGAATTTCAATTTGAAGACAAGCCGCTCACAAAAAATGAACGGCTTGCTACTAAACAAATTGATATGATGAATTATTCTTTCTTGAAAGATACCTATTGAAAATTGGCTGTTGAACAACCTTATAAATCTATCCAACCGGCAACAGTATAAGTCCTCAAATGTGGTTGACCATCAGCCGTATTAGTACCATCGTCAACATATAAATCGCCTAATTGAGCGTTAGTAGGAATTTCATTAGTCATTATTAAAGTTCCGAAACCGTCAGGTCCTCTCTGTCCTGGTGGTGCAGGTATAGATTCTCCATCAGGTCCGGGCGGTCCTGGAATTCCTGGTACTCCAGGTGGTCCGGGCTCCCCCGGCGGTCCTGGGTCTCCAGTTGGAATGCCAGGTGGACCTTGCTCTGTTCCTGGTGGTCCTTGTGGTCCAGGCTCTCCTGGTGGTCCCAACAATCCGCGTATACCTTGTGGTCCGGGTGGTCCAGGCTCTCCAGGCGGTCCGCCTGGTGGTCCGGGCGGGCCTTGAGGACCAGGTGGTCCGGGTGCTACATCCGGTGGTGCTGGCAGTCCGGGTGGTCCGGGCGGACCAGGTGGTCCGGGTGGTCCAGGTACAGGAACACCGCCAGCTGGACCAGGAGGACCAGGTGGTCCGGGTGGTCCAGGTGGTCCGTCATATCCGCGTGGTCCAACACTGCCTGGCTGAGCTACACTGCCAGCCTCTAAGCAATAAAGAGCATAGGGAACTGCCAGTAACTCTACTGTACCGGCTAATACATAATTACTATCTCCATTAATATCAATTGCCGTTCTAATATATGCACGGTTCCCGCCCCAAACAACATCTTCAAAATTACCATAGGTGCTTATACCACTACCAACGGCTAAACTAAATAAACCGGTTGAACTACTTTCAATGCTATGCGTTTCGGTATAAACCACATCGCCGGCAGCATTACCTAAAACAATACTAACTTCAACTCCAATAAACTGATTAATAACTGGCTCACCAGAACTATCGGTAGCAACACCCTGATAACTAAAAGCCATTGGACTTTGTGCAAATAGCCAACTACTATATAAAATACATAAAAATATTAAAACTATATTTTTCATCATTATTTTTTTTCACTTTTCTAAAAATCAATCCAATTCGTTCCATCAAAATACCGTAAACCTGTTTTACCATCTGTACGGTTAGTTCCGTCATCTAAATAAATGGTGCCTTCAATTGGATTTTCGGGCACGATATTGGTGCTAGGCAGTTCGTCAATACCAGGTGCACCTGGTGGTCCGGGTGCACCCATACAACCTGAGGCTCCAGGTGGTCCAGGTGGTCCAGACGCACCTCTTGGTCCCGGAGCTCCTGGTGCACCTTGTGGTCCTGGAACACCACCTCCTGGTCCTCGAGGTCCGGCAGGTCCCATTGGTCCAGGTGGTCCCGCTGGTCCGGGTGGTCCTGCTATACCAGGTGGTCCTGGTGCACCTGGCACGCCTCGAGGTCCTTGTGGACCATCAGCCGGACCAGGTTCGCCAGGCGGTCCTTCCGGACCGGGAGAATCTGCCGTTCCCTGTGGTCCTTGCAGTCCTGGTGGACCTTGCTGACCCGGTTGTCCTGGTGGACCATAAGAGCCAGGTCCTCCAGGTGGTCCCCAAGTACCGGATTGCCCCGGTGCCCCGGAAGGACCTCTTATTCCTCGTGGTCCACTTGCGGCTTCCTTAGCATATAATGCGTAGGGTACCGAAAGCAGTTGTACCGTTCCAACGTATATAAAGTTATTTCCTCCTTCAGTATCCATTTCTATTTGTAAAAAAAATGAACCATTCCCCCAGTTAACATTGTCAAATGAACCATTTATAACATTACCTCCACCAATTTCAACATCAAAAAGCCCGATATCGCTGGTTTGGCTTTCGTGTGTTTCGCAGTAAATAGTATTGCCATTAAGCATGGCATCGGTCAGGCATATTTTTAAATTAAGATCATCATTAATAATTGTTTGTCCTGCAGCATCCATAGCAATACCTTGATAACTAAAGGTTGAAGGAGATTGAGCAAAAACCATCTTCACAAATAAAACGGTAAAACTCATTAATATAATTTTATATAATTTTTGTTTGATGAAATCTTTATTCCAAATCATAACGTAATTTTTTTATTTTTTAAAGATCAATCCAATTAGTACCATTAAAATAGCGTAAGCCCAATGCACCGTCCGTGCGGTTTGCTCCCGTATCTAAGTATATGGTTCCTTCGTTTGCATTTGTTGGAACAAGGCTTGTAGCAATGAGGGCACTATGTCCTTTTGGTCCAGGTGCGCCAGGTGGTCCTGGAGAGCAATCTGCTCCGGCTGCGCCTGGGGGTCCTGGTTCTCCTGGTGCTCCGGGTGCTCCATAGGGTCCTGGAGGTCCTGGTTCTCCTACAATCGGACAAGGTGGTCCGGGCGGTCCGGGTTCTCCTGGTGGTCCTGGCGGTCCGGTTGGTCCGGGTGAGCCTTCAGGCCCTGGTGGTACATCGGGTCCGGGTGGTCCTTGGGGTCCTTCTGCTGGTCCGGGCGGTCCTTGTGGTCCAGCTGGCCCATTTCCTGGACCTGGAGGACCTGTTGGACCCGGCGGTCCCGGTTTACCCGGTTGTCCAGGAGGTGAGTTACCGCTATTATGTCCTCTTGGTCCTGGTGGTCCTGGTGGTCCGTCAAATCCAGGCGGTCCAGGTATACCTTTCACTCCATTGCCCGCTTCTAAAGCATACAAAGCATAAGGTACTGATAGCAGTTGAGATTGACCAACAAACACGTAACGGTCTCCACCATTGGCATCCATAGAAATATTGATATAATGATCACCAACACCCCAATTAATATTTTCAAAAGAACCATTTACGACAGCCCCTTGCCCAATGTTAATGGTAAACAAGCCAATTTCGTTACTTTGTGTTTGATGAATTTCACAATATATTTCTGGAGCAGTAGTTTCAGTAGCTTCAATAATACTGATCTTCAAGCCCAAGTTGCTGTTAGCAATAATTGCTCCATCTGCTGTTTTAGCTACCCCTTGATAGCTAAAAGCTTGCGGTACTTGTGCAAATAAATTGGGGTAAGCAAACAGCAACAATACGGCTAACCAGCTGACTAAAAGTTTCTGTTTTTTAGGTTTTAAAATTCGTTTCATAAGTGTCATAATCACATATTTATTTAAAAATTTAGTTTGAGATGAGTTGTCAATTTGAAAAACAAACCGCCAACCAAATAGCCAACGGTTTGCTACTAAACAAATTGATATGATGAACTATTCTATAGGTGTAAATTTTTAGCAAAACATAATTCTTTTATTTTATTTGAAGCGAAACCAACTGCTTCGAAGAAACTTTTGGTCTCGCTTTCCGACTTTTCATATATTGAATATCGTTTATAATCATATTCAACATTCATTATTCACTAATATAATCATCTAAAAAATATCGAATATTGAACACCGATTTTTGAATGACGAATTTCTCTATTCGAAAAACAACACTTCGCTGTTAAACAAC
>CALHDG010000275.1 GCA_938023075.1 uncultured Chitinophagales bacterium | reverse complement strand
TGAAGCATCACCATCATTGTTGCTGTCTCCTCCGTAAGTATCGTCCCGAGCATCGGTAAATACAATGGGCTCGGTTGCTGTGCCTTGAGCTAAAAGCGTTCCGTTTACTGTTAAAGTACTGGTAAATTGGTTGGTAAATTTGATGACAACACCAGGTTCAATAGTTAGAATTGTATTTTCTGAAACTGTAATATTGCTAACAGCATGATAAGGGCTTTCAGCCAAAGTCCACGTTGTATTGGAGCTAATTGTGCCTGATACTTCTGTTTGGGCAGACAAATTAAAAATACTAAAAAGTATTATAGTGATAATTAAAGATAAGTTTTTCATATTAAATTTTATTTATACGTTTGGTTTTTAAAATTCTATTTGGGTTACTATATATATTAGAAGTAGTTTTTAGCAGCGCTTTGAAGTAATTTATTGGAGAGGTTTTGGATTAACAATTGACAAAAAATATCGTCAATTTCGTTTAATGTTTATGATACTTCGTAAAACCTTGTATAGCCAAGAGACTATGTTTTTGAATTAGTTGAATTTCACAAAATCCATCCTAAAATCAAGTAATATCATGTGAAAAATAATGCAAAATTCAGACTTAAATTAATATAGATTTAAGTCTGAATTTGCACCTGCATTTATGTTAATTAATTTTTAATAATCGTAATGTATGCCTCACTTTCTACTTCTTTATTTTGGAGAAAAATGAAAAACAATCCGTCCGGCAATTCCGTCAAATCAATTGTATGAAAATAACTAGTTGCATTGATGGTTTCGTAAACGACTCCATCTTCATCCAAAATTTGGATGGTATAATTATCTAACATACCGGCAATTTTAAATATTTCATCTACGGCATTGTAGCCGAGATTAATGTATTCATCTAAACAAATATCGGCATCCACTATGTTGCAATTATTGGTTTTTATGATGCTTTGTAACACAACTTCTGCTCTTTCTTTATGTTGAACAGAAATTAAGTAGGTTGCAAAAGGCATCGCATTTAAATCAATCGCGTGGTAATTGCCGTCTGCATCAATACTTTCGTACAGACTGCCATCTTCATTTAAAATTTCAATGGTATACTCATTTAACAAGCCCCCTATTTGAAACTGGTTATCATCTGCATTAAAAAACATGTTAATGTCTTGATCTACACAAATATCCATGCCTGACATGCTTTCGTCTTCTGCACAATTGTATTCAAGTTCGCAATCAGGTATGGTTTCATGAACACATTCACACGTGAGCTCATCAATAGTGTCTGCCGTACAACTGTTGTTGTCGTTACAATCCTCCGCACTTAGTTCACAGCTTTGTAAATTGATCGTTATTTCTACAATATCGGTAGCGAATAAATTACCATCACTTACGGACAACAGGAAAGATAATTGGCTTCCATGGGTTGCCTCGTTTATGGTAAAAGATGGTGTGGCAAGACTTTCATCATCTAACAGAACACCCGAAACACCCTCTGGTGCATACCATTGATAAGTTAACTCATCTCCATCAGGATCGAAGGAATTGCCGGCATCTAACATAAATGTGCCGGTGGAAGTTAAGGTGGTATCCGTTCCGGCTATGGCAACGGGTGTTGTGTTGTCGCTGTCTTCCAAAGCCCAACTTACATAACTGAAATCGGTGCCGGCAATACCGCTGGAATATTTGTTTAAGCGCGTTAAATCTACCCCTAATGTATAATTACCCGGTGCATTGCTTAAGCTTTGTAAGCCGCTAACTTCAAATTCGGTTATTGAGTTTGGAGCTGAGGTTATCGTTACGGAACTCGCATCCAAAATATTATTATCAAACAAAACGATTAAGGCATTTTGTATTTCTGAAATATCCAACAATTGATCGGAAAGGGTAAAATTGATGCTTGCCGGATGTGCGCTTAATGTTTGTCCTTCCTCAAAATTCCAATTGGCGGTAAGGGCAGATTCATCAATATAAATATCCATTTGTTCGGTAATTCCATTTCCTTCTGTGTCGGTCAGCCTTATTTCTAAAGCTGTGTTTCCGCCCGTTTCCAATAAAAATGGAATGTCAACTGCACCTGCCGGAACTGCATTTAAAGTTTCCATTAAGGTTAAGGTTCCGTTATCGTTTTGGTAAACCTCAATTAATTCGGCGGATTCATTGATGCCGAAACTAAGTGTTAAATCTCTGCTTGCCGTAATGCCATCGCTTGGCGAATGTCCCATATCGGGTGCGATGGATAAACCAGAAATTACCAGGTTCGCTGTGCGGTCTACCGACCAACTAATGCTTTCTGTTCCAGTACCGGCATTGCCAGCCAAATCATAAATTTCAGCCATATCAACCTCCATAATGTAATCTCCTTCGGGATACGTTAGTTGCCCAAAATTATCTACTGCAAACCAACTTGGATTGACTTGCATTACATCAACAATAGCGGAATTGAGCACTTGTGCCACACCATCTTTTAAAAGAGCAATAGCTGATAACTCAAAAGGCATAATGTCTTCATCAAAATTTAAATCGGCACCGGTGTAATGTTGTTGATCTAAACCTCCACCAATGTAGCGCAATAGATTTACCAATTGAGGGGCTTTCGTATCTAAAACAAAATTTTCCGTTTGTGTTGCCAAGCCGGCTGTTCCATCGCTTGATTGAATGCCTGTTAAATCAAATACTAATTCATACGAACCATCTGCATTCATAAAAGAAGACAAACCACTCAACTCAAATAAGGTATTTTCTGCATTGAGCGAAGTGATGCTTAGGTTGCCCGTTTGCGCTGTTCCATCCAATAAAATTTGCACGTCATCCGTGGTAAATGTACTGACCTCTAAGGGTAAATTAAATTGAACTTGAATACTGTTTAATTGATTGCCGGTATTGTTTTCGGGTAAGCCGGTAAAGGTTTGTATAGAAGGCACGGATAAAAATTGTGTCCACATTGCTTGTTCTCCAACTTCCCCAAATGTGCCTGTTAAATCTTGCACACCTGCTGCTTGCACGGTTAGTACATAATAGCCATTGCTGATGGTTACATTCGAAAGATCAATAGTATACGTTACTGAATCTATTTGAGCAATACTAATGGTATTGTCAATAATATTGGTGCCACCTTGAAGGCTCAACATCAGATCCTCTATGCCAAAGGAACTTTCAATAATGGCTTCGCTAAAAGTTACGGTCAAATTTTCCACTTGCTCTGAAGTGGCTTGTTCCGGCTGTCCGCTAATGCTTACCACAGTTGGTGGATTTGGATCTTTCGGACTCCAAACTACGGTATAACTGACCGCACTAAATCCATCAAAATCATCAACTATATGAAATTTATTTTCGTAGATGGGTTCTTTGCTATCGGGCAAAGTAACATGGCTTAACCATACATTTTTCAAAGGAATTGCCTGTCCGTCACTTCTGGTTACGCTTACCAATTCAAAGTTGCCATTGCCGGGATCATCTAACTTAATATAATTCCAACCCAACTCTGAGGGATCAACGCTTAAGGTATTGGTGTTGCCTGCGGCAAGAATATCACCTGTGAAGTTGGCAGTTTCAGCCTCGAAAACATCATATATTAAATTGCCTTGCGAAAGATAAATTGCATCCGGTGTTTCGTAGGCATCTTGTATTTCGTTGACTAAGAAATCATCTAAACCATCCTCTTGGGTGTATACTTCTATGGTATGAATAGATTCGTGTAATTCAACACCACTAATCAAACTTAAATCAGGATTGCCATAACTACTTAAGTGTACTAAATTAGTTTCGTAATTGATGAAATGACCAAGCAAGGAACTGGTAAAATACCATTGTCCCAATCGTGTACTTTGCGGTGGAATGTCACCAAAGGTAATATTATTTAATCCCAAATTTGTTGGTTCGCCTTGCAGATTAGAGCCAATCAAATTAAAGTTTATCGCTAAACCTTTTTCATTGTCTACAATTTCAGGTTGAGCTGATTCTATTAAAACACTCATCGCTTCACCATAGCCATTGTTTTCAATCATTACCGCCAACTCGCCAGGAATAATCGGTTCAATCGCATCCGTTAATGGATCATCACCATAAATATCGCGCTGCATAAAGTAATGTAAATATAAATCGGGGCTTGGGTTCACTTGAAGGGTGGCTGGAATTAAGGGTACGGTAACCATCAAACCGCTAAAAGGATCGAGGTAGGAAACCGAACCACCAAAAGAATAACTAATGGGCACGGTTGGTGCTGCGCCAGATTCAGGAATAAACAAGATAGTCGCTGAACCTTCACTTTGAGAATTCAACATACCTGTTCCTTCAACACCGGTTAATTCATTCAGGCTTTGAACTTCAATCTGAAATAAATCATTACTTAAAACCCCTTGCGGATTTAGAATTTCGAGATTTAATGATAAAGAATCAATGGCGTCGGTTGGATGACCGTTTACTACGCCGAGCGTTCCTTCGAAGGCTTCGCGGGTCATGGTTAGCTCTTGGCTGATGTTTAAAGTTACTGAGGCGCAAACACCTGCGGATTCTTCATCTTCTTCTTCCAGGATAATCTCAACAGAGCTATACAACATATCTCCAATAGATTCATATCCTTTATTAATCGCATATTCTTCAGATGATTGTATTTGTGCTATATAAGCTGTCATGGAATCTTGATTTGCTATATTAGGATACACATTATTCGGTTTAGTTATTCCATTATTCCAAGCTTCTAATGTTTGATTCCATCTTTGGATAAATGTATCAATTTCTGCTTCTGAAATATCAAACCCTTGCATTTCCGATTTTATTTTATTTGCCTGAGATATAGATATTGCTTGATCATCAATAGTATTCTCATTAAAAACAATAGCAAAATTGAGGATGTTTTCATTTGATGAAATTGGTCCAAAGAACTCTTGTATCCAAGCTAACTGTGCCTCAAGACCAAGTTGTGCTTGAAACATATTTTCTAACGCATCATCAATTATAGGAGAAAAATTATTAGAACCACTTTTTACTGCATACCGAGCACCTGTGTTTTCACCTGCTTCATAGCAAATTACTGTTGCATTTGCTGCTCCAACAGCACAACCGAAATTACCATAAGGTATACAACCAAGTATTGCGATAGACACCTCACCCTCATTGGAACTCCCAAGAAAACTTAAGATACAGGCTGTATTTGATACTATTGGAATTGGTGAACAACCAGCAACAGCTAAACCTAAATTATATGCACAATCTGCTAAATCAGGACCACTTTCACATTTACAGGTGCTTGCTTTAAAAGTAGCATTAGCAGGACAGTTTGGAATATTAGTTACTGTACAAGTAGCTTCATTAAAACTATCTATGGTAATGTCACAACCGTCGTCAGGGTCAGGCGGCGGGCTACAAGGTGATATACATGCCGTATAACCGTAATCGCAATTGCCGTTATCACAATTTGCAGATGGATTGTAATTACAAGCATTATCGTCTGTACAACCCCTAACTGGAGTTATTTCGTTAATACATCTACAAGTAGCAGTATCCCAACTGCCTCCGAAAGAACCTGCTGTACAATCCTGGTTACAATTACTATCATAGGGTTCGCAACTGCCGTCATCGGTATTGGCTGGACTGTAATAGTTGACAGCACAAGGATCGGTACAGCCTTCAATAATCTCTTCATCACAAGAACAGAGGTTTTTGTTAAAAATAGTATTGTCTGGACAGTTTGGAATATTAATTATTTCACATGTTTCTTCATCAAAAATATCTATGGTGTAGAAACAATTGTCAAAAGGGTCAGGTTCGTCATCACAACTGTCGTCATCACAATTGGCTGATGGATTGTAATTACAAGAAAAAATATTCATACAACCGGGTATTGGAGTTTTCTCATTTATACAGATACACTCCTCGTTATCCCAAGTTCCTCCAAACGGACCTAAATTGCAATCCTGGTTGCAATTGTCATCGAGAGGTAGGCAACTGTCGTCATCACAATTGGCTGATGGATTGTAATTACAAGAAAAAATATTCATACAACCGGGTATTGGAGTTTTCTCATTTACACACATACACTTCGTGCTATCCCAAGTTCCTCCAAACGGACCTAAATTGCAATCCTGATTGCAACTTCTATCGTAGGGTTGGCAACTGCCATCATCGGTTTCAGCTGATGCATCAAAGTTCGGAGCACAAGGATCGGTGCAGCCGCCATCACAATCATCTTTAACTGATACCAGTGGTATATTGTTAATAGGACCTGAAGAACCAATTCCTGGACATCCGGGACATGGGTTATAGGTAGTTGTTGTATTAATATTGGTTTGAGAACCAACACCCCCACCACATTCTCTTCCACCATAAGTGATTGATTTACCACCAGTACTCTGAAGGCTCCTTCCAGCACATTCGTAAGAACAAACGGCGGATACAAAACCACTACAACTGCCAGTCAACCTCATATTTTCTATAGCTTCATAGCTTTCTTTTTGCATACCAAGAAATTTAGAAACTTCCCCAATATTATCCATATCACCTGACTTAAAAACACCTGCTCCCCTGCGTTGCATAACTATTGGAATTTGGATGGCTTGTTGAGCCAGTAAGTCAGCAGAAGTATAATTAGTGACAAATTCATATTCAACATCGTTAGTTGGTAAATTTAACTGCACATCGTTTGCAGTAATTAAGCCATGGTTCGTCAATGTAGCATAAAAATTAAAAGTTTCATTGCCAAACAACTGAGGCATAGTATCAGGAGTTTCAATAGTAACAACAGGCATGGGTACATTGGTTTCAAATTCCATCACTAAATCAATTTGATAAGAATCTTCAATGGTAGTTGGTACAACATCCCAGGTAAATGAAATTGCCTGGTAACTTATAAATATAGTTTCTTCAATATCTGTTCCGGGTAAGATGTTGATGACATTATCGTAACCTTCGTGTTGATCGGCTTGTACGGTAATTCTCAATTGCCCTTCTGGTAAATTGTCTGCTGTAAATATGCCATCGGCATTGGTGTAGCCTTCTGCAAAAACTTGCCCGGTAAAATAATGGCTTATTCTTACCAAAGCATTTTCTACATGTGGTGCTTCATCCGTAAAATAAGTATATTCATCAATTACATCTACAATAATACCACCGGTTTGGTCCGATACTTTTTCTACCCGGTAAGGAATGGTGATGAAATTTCCGTTGCTCGCATCTAATACAATAGTTCCGGTTGCAGGCGTGTTTAGTGGTAAAGATGCTGCCGGAATAAATTCTATAATTACCAAAGCAGTATCACCACTTGCTACTGAAGGAATAGTTTGCAAACTCACCAAATTCATAAAATCTACTGGCGGAAGGTTGACTGAAATATCGCCTGTTTCTCCTTCTCCGTTATTGTAGATTTCAAATTCTAAAAAGTTAGATTGCTCTTGCGAAATGGTTCGGTTAATAGATGAAATATTGGCACTGATATAACCTTGTTGTGCCTGGCAGAAATAATAAGCGGTTAAATCATTAGTCGCATTTTCATCGCAGGAAACTACCAATTCTAATTCCTGGTAATTGCCTATAGGAGAAACTTCTGTTCCGGTTAAAGTATAATTTAAATTGATGGTTTCATTGCCTTGCAGAACGGGTATCTCATCAAAAACAAGTGAAATGCCGCTTGGTAAATCAATGGCTTCCACAGTTACATTGTTTAAGGGAACGTTGCTCCTATTTCTAATAGCTACTGTTCCGGTTTCGGGTTCATCTAATAAAACTTCCCAAAGTAAAAATTGATTGGCATTGATCTCGAAGCCAAGAATATCAAATTCATCTTGTGCAACGGTTAATCCTTCATCTGGAAAAGAAGCACCAATTATATAATGTCCGGCTTCTGTAACAAGCGGCTCAAAGCTTGTGGTATAGGCACCATTTTCATCGGTGGTTACTGAAATTTCACGGCGGATATTATCGACTATAATATACACTTCCAATTCTGCATTGGGGAAAGGTGAACCATCCGGCTTTGAGGATTGCCCGTGGATAGCAATTGTTTCTCCTTGCAAATAAGTTAAGTTATCTACAATGGCAGTACCCGTATAATCCGGTTCAATTTCAATCTCTACTGCTGGTGAAGTATTGTTTAAATATTGAATTTCGGTTAAATTATTATCAGGATTAATCTCAAATAATAAATGATACAAACCCGCTTCATAAGGAGAAAGGGCAACATCCCAAAACTCAAGCGTATCCCCAACCGCAATTGGATCATAGGTCACATAGTTTCCAACCTCAATATCATCCTCACTTAAAATATTATCTTCTGATAAAAAACCGTTTAAAACCGCACCACTTGGAGCAGTAGCAAAACCTGTATTAATAATAAAGGCTCTAAACGTAAAAGGCGATAAAGCACCTACGGTAGTTTCGGGTACATCAACTGCGGTAATTTGGAAATCGGGTTTATTGTTATCGGTAACAATTACCTGTATGATACCCGGTGAAAAATTAGTGGCATTGGCTTGAATAGTTACCGTTTGATTGCCATCAACTGTTCCATCAGCTTGGGTGGCAATGGCTACATTTACCGAAGCCGAACCTGCCGGAATAGTAACCGTAGCGGGCAACACCAATTCTGAAACATCAGAGGAATTTAAAGATACGTTTAAGGCATTGGTAGTTGCCGTATTTCGCTCTACTGTTAAAGTACCGGCATTGCTCAATCCTTCTGCCAAAGAAAATGGATTGACTGTTAGTGACAAACTTGCGCCATCATTATCTGCTACCGTTAGTATATCGCTATACACACCTTCACTGCTTGAAGCTGCCGTACAATTACAAGCTGCAATTAGTACCGAAGCCGTAATTTCAATATCCCTGAATCCTTCGTTTTGTTGATTGTCAAAAATACCGATGTAAAAAGATTTTTCCATTTCGCCGGGACCCAATGGCACGGTTGAAGGCATATACAATTCTGCCGGACTGCTGGACGATATGTCTACTTGCAGCACCGCACCGGTATTGCCCAATCTGGTGATGATGCCTTGCGTGGCGTATAAACCGGCGGCTTCTGAAATGGTATCAATAGTTAACGCAAAGCTGATTGCCGGAATATCTTCATCGTTGGTTAGGGTGAAATTTTCACTGGCTGCTGTTAAACCTGCCGAGCCTGCGGTTATGGTAATTTGCTCATCGGGTTCTGCAAAATCATCATTGGGTAACGTAACTTGTACATTTGCGGTGGTGCTGCCCGGCGGAATGGCTATGGGTGTTGGCAATGGCACATCTTCTACTTCATTTGAAATGATGTTAACGAATAAAGTATCTGCCGGCGGGAAGTTAGTGGATACATTAAAATTCAACAAATCACCTTCTGCAATAACTGAGGGAAGATTGCTAATCGATAAGGCGGGTATTTCATCATCAATTAATACAATTTGTGTTGATGCTGAATCGAAACTGGTTGCGCTTGCGGTTATATCGATCAATTTATCGCCTTCCAAATCGGTATTATTTGGGGCAGAGATGTAAAATGTTCGTCCGGCTTGTCCGGCACTTATAGTTACCTGAGAAGCATAATTAAATCTTGAAGGTTCGCTTGGTGTAATGTTCACCGTTAAGCTGCTTGCGGTTGAACCACTTCTGGAGACGGTACAATATAAACTTCCGCTGCCCTCTCTTAATTCCTCTTGTGTTATTTCGAGATAGAGCTTTCTTTCAATCGTCCAAATATCATTTTCAATAGCGGTATTATTAATAGTTGATAAAGGTATTTCTAAAATATTGGGCACTAACTCTACCACAAAAACGCCGAAGTCTCCAATGCTCAACACACCGGGTAAAACTATATCAAGACTTCTGTTGTAAAATGCCCCAACATTCAGCGTGTCTGTTCCATCATAATTTATCTGCTCAATTAACGTGCGGTTTGCACCGTTTGGCGTTTGAATATAAATTTTTTCTGTCCAGTCTGCTATTGCAAAACCATCGCCTGTGTTACCCACATTCCATGTTAAAGTTACTGCATCGCCGGGCTCTACACTCGTTAATCCTGACTGTACATTACTCACTTGCAAATCGGGTAATTCGGGTAATGGATTAACCGTTATGGTAACCTCTTTTGAGGCTTCACATCCGTTATTATTACTTGCCTCAATAGTGTACACCTGCGTTTCAAAAGGTGCAACAGTTAAGGTTGAACTGTATGGATTTTCCCCTTCTAAGTTACCGCTCCAAATATAATCGGTTCCACCACTTGCGGTTAAGCTTAGCGTATCACCATAATCAATTGTGGCGTTTGATGAAACAAATAAGTTCAATGCCGGATAAGAAATGACCTCTGTAGTTAACGTATCGTTAAACAAAAGTTCATCTGTTGTTAATAAGGTATATGCCTTTATCGTATAGATACTATCATCAATTAAAGTAAAAGGCGTACTAAAAGTATGTTCAACGGTAAAGCCTGGCGCAATGGAGGCGTTTAAAGTTTCAACCACCGGTGTACCATTTTCTATTTGATAAGCCACGTTAAAATTGGCTTGTGTTTGACTTCCGTTATTTTTTACTACGATGGTGATGTTGTCATCATCGGGCAAATCACAAGCTGTAATTGGATTCAAAATTTCATCTACACTTACATTATTTACTAAACTGGTAAATTCATCTGCCCCAACATCCGGCGTTAAAGGATTTCTGAAATCACCATCGATATCTTCCGGCAATCCGGTTACTGGTGTACCTTTTTCACTTAATAATTGTTGATTGATATGTAAATCGGTATCTGCATTAAATTCAGGATCGAGGTTAAATGAATTGGCATCAAAACCGCTGCCTGCCTGCCAATTGGCTAATACGGTCCGGTTGCCATTCCAATAGCCTATTCTTCCACCTGGTGCATAAAAATTATTATAATCAGATGAATTGATGGTATTGGTATTATTAGCATAAATGGCATAGCCACCGCCTGTATTTGTAAAAATATTGTTTTTTAGATTGTGGTTAGATCCGCTTAAATGAATGGCTCTGCCGGCACTTGTTTCTGCAGAAGTTACTAAAACATTATTATGAAATAAATCAATATAAGAACCGGCAATGTTTAAGCCATAGGTAGAACTTGTTCCGTTTATGGTAATGAAATTATTACCAATTAATCCACGATTTGTGGCATTGGTGTTATTGGTGGTTGCGTATATTCCATTGGTGGCATCATTTAAAATTAAGGTATTGCTAATTACTTTAAATTGATTACGGATGCTATTCAGATTCATGGCAGTGCCAATGCTGCCATTAACTACAATAGTGTTGGATTGAATGATTGGCGAATCAAAGTACCGCACATAAATGGCAGTGGTAGTTTGATCGGTAAAGCTATTGTTTTCAATGGCTACGTTGGTTGAATAGTTGTAGCTGTTATCATAAAAACCATAAGATCCACCAATTATGCTATTGTTGGTAATGTTCAAATTGTCAACAAAGTTATCTACCCGAATTGCTGTATTTCTATTTTTAAAATGACAGTAGTTGATATTTACATGTTCATTTACATTAGCAAGCCTTAAGCAAGAGCTGTTGTTGTGTGTTTGCTCAAAAGTCAAGTGTCTTAACTCCACATTATCTGTACTATCCAATACAAAAATATAATTAGTGGTAGCTTCCGCATTTTTTATAGTTACCAAAGCACTATCCTGATTTTCGGATTGGAAAATAATTTTGTTCACAACAGATGAACCTAATATGTCAGTGATCTCAATATTTTCTTCATAAGTGCCATCCTGAATATTAAAAGTTACTTCGCCAACGATGCCTCCTCTTTCGAGTGCTTCAACGGCTTGTGTAATGGTTTCAAAATCGGCATTATCTAAACCAATGGTGTAGCTGCCAATTAGTGCCGCATACATATCCAACACTTCGAGCGTATCGTTTAAATTATAAGTGTCGGTTTCTCCATTGGGTTCGCTCACCCAAACTTTCAAATCGTAAGGTTGCGCCACATCAAATTGAAAAGTACCGGCTTGTATACTTTTAGAAGTGCCCGATGGAATATTACCCGTCCATGGCACTTCGCGAATAGAGTCACCATCAACCGACCAACTGATGTTGGCGTTGGTTAAAGGCGAGGTAAAATTGTTCGCCACATTAATAAAAATTTCATTAGTACCTTGTGGAAATGGCGGAGTAGGCGATACTAAATTGACAATGCCAATATCATCGAAAGCTGTGGGCGCTTCATCTGCTCCCAAATATGGATTTAGTGGATTACGAATATCGCCTTCAAAATCTTCGGTTACATTATTAATCGGTATACCAACTGCAAGCGCAATGTTGTTGGTTTGTAAATTATCGCTTGACTGAAATTGTGGATTGATTGCCATAGAGTTGGCATCTTGTTGGGTGTTAAATTCCCAATTGGTGAAATCGCTGATAACTGTGCCATTCCACCTCCCAATATTTGCACCTGTGCTATAGTAGTTATTGTAATCCAAAACCAAGCCCGTTGCAGAATAGCCATAAGCCGCATAACCGCCGCCTTCATTGGCGAAAATATTATTACGGATATCCATATTATTGGTGTATCGCCAGTACATGGTTTCTTTGTTAATATCTGTACTGGTGGTTAAAACGCTATTGAAAAATATATCTGCATTGTAAAAATAAAAAAAATAAACTCCATCTCCAGCCGTAGAAACCACATTGTTGATTACTTTGTTTCTAATTGTTGCACTGCCATAAGATGAAGATACATTAATACCAATACCACTTCCTTGATTATAAATTTGATTGTTTTCAATAACTAAGCCTTTTTCACAAGAGCTTACGTGAATACCTGATCCGTTACTAATATTGCTAATTTCATTATTGCTTATTATCAAACTATCCGGACTAACACTGTAAATAGTATAGTAAGAAGTGCTGGTAGCATTAGAAGTAAATTGATTGTTGTTAATAGTTGCTCCGATAAGATTACCGGATAAATAAATCCCATAACGATTTCCGGTAAATGCATTATTTTCTATCCATATGTTTTGATAGAGTGTGTTTCCCCGCGCATAGATTGATGATCCGTTAGTTCTGCTGCTGCTAAATACCGAGTTGATGACCGAGATGTTGCTGGTTCCGTTATTCAACAACAACATATCATTATAAGAACTACTGCTGGTTTGAAAGGTAAGCCCATCCAATATTATATGATCTGCACCATCCAAAAATACCAGGTAATTTTTTGAAGAAGAAGCGTCGTGTTGAATAGTAACATCGGCTGCATTGCCTGTTTCAGATTGGATGGTGATCGTGTTGGTTGCAGAACTGCCATATAATTCTTTTAAAACAATTTGCTCATTGTAATTTCCATTGCTAAGCAACAAGTTAACTGCACCTCGCAAACCGCCATAATTCAAGGCATCTTGTGCTTCAGTTAAGCTGGCAAAATCGGGTGCTGTACCTCCAACTGTGTAATCACCAGTTAAAGTTGTATATATATTGCTTACCACTAAGGTATCATCACTTCTATCTATATCTGTTTGCCCATTGGGGCTGCTTGACCATACTTTGATTTCGTAAGCCGTAATTTCATCAAATTGATAAGTGCCGAGTGCTACACTTTCGCTGGTGTTCATCGCTAAGTTACCTGTCCAATAAACCGGTATTTGTTCAATGTTATTTATTGTCCAATACAGTGAATCGGTGCTTAGAGTACTTGGTCCGTTGTTGAATAATTCTATTGTAACAGGATGGCTGCCAGGATCAAAAGGAGTTTCGGGTAAGATAGAAATTACGCCTGCATTGTCACCGGATGCTGTAAATTGGTAAGCCCCCATATCGGGCGGTGTGTCTTGGGTAGTTCCTTCTATATCTGTATTGTAATTTGCAATAGCGATGCCGGCTCCATCAATTAAAGCTTGATTAGGATGTAAATCCATTGTACTTGCAAAAACCGGACTGGCTGATACCGAATTAGCATCTTGCGTAGACGCGGTTTGCCAGTCTTCTATATTATTAATTACGGTTCCATTCCACCTCCCAATATTTGCACCTGTGCTATAGTAGTTATTGTAATCCAAAACCAAGCCCGTTGCAGAATAGCCATAAGCCGCATAACCGCCGCCTTCATT
>CALHDG010000274.1 GCA_938023075.1 uncultured Chitinophagales bacterium | reverse complement strand
AGGCTGTTCGCTTTCCGAAACTGTAAACATAAATGCCATTACGTGCAACACTTTAAATGCCAATATTTCTTCAACTAATGAAACTTTTTTCCAAGCAAATGATGGAACCGCCGAAGTAGTAGTTAGTGGAGGTGAAACGCCATATACCTACAATTGGTCGAATGGATTAAATGCTGCTGCCATAACAGACCTTGTGGCAGGTTCTTATTCGGTACAAATTACGGATGCAGTTGGCTGTGTATTGACCGAAACCACAACAATTAATTCAATAGATTGCGGTGCGGTAAGTTTATCGATTAGCAAAACGGATGAAACTTATTATCAAATAAGTGATGGAACAGCTGAAGCTATTTTTTCAGGGGGAACAACCCCTTATAGCTATAATTGGTCTAGCGGAGGAAATGCATCTGTAGAAAATAATCTTGCTCCGGGTAGTTATTCAGTTACGGTAAGTGATGATAAAGGTTGTTCCTTAATTGAATCTTTTATAATTGAAGCTATTGATTGTAGTAGTTTAAATATAGAGATAGCTAAAACTGATGAAACTTATTATCAGATAAATGATGGAACAGCAAGTGCTATAGTTAGTGGAGGAGTGGCACCCTATAGCTACAATTGGTCGAATGGAGCAACAATTACTACCATTAATAATCTGTCGCCTGCAAGTTATACTGTTATGGTAACAGATGCGGTAGGTTGTCCAGTAAATCAAAGTATCAATATTAATGCGATAACTTGTAATTCTTTTAACATTCAGATGAACAAGACCGATGAAAGCTATTATCAGGCAAATGATGGAACTGCACAGGTTACCGTTAGTGGCGGTATAAGCCCTTATAGTTATAGCTGGTCTAATGGCACAAATACAAATACAAACAATATGCTTTCACCAGCTACCTATACGGTTGAAGTGACCGATGCAGTAGGCTGTATGCTAACAGAAAGTATAAGCATTAATGCTTTAACTTGTACGGTAATTGAAGTTGACGTTACTCAACAAGCTGAAAGTTGTTATAGCGCTAGTGATGGTTCTATAAATATTGCTAATATCAGTAATGGTAGGGCACCTTATGCTACCAATTGGTCAAATGGAAGTACTGCAACAACGCTGAATAATTTAACACAAGGAGATTATACCTTAACCATTACAGATGCTAACGGCTGTCCATTTACTGAAAACTATGCGGTAACCGGTCCTACTGCTATAACAACCGATCAAACTATTACACCTGCCAGCGACTTTACTCAATTTGATGGTTCGATAGATTTGTCGGTTCAAGGCGGAGTGCCACCATATCAGTTTTATTGGTCAACCGGCGCAATTACTGAAGATATCGACAATCTTCTTGCATCCAATTATTGGGTAAGTATAACCGATGCCAACAATTGTTCTGTTTTTATCTCAACCCTTACCGTAGATGCAGGCAACTGTATGCCAACGTTTACCCAAATGAACAATCCGTCAATTAGTAGCGGCACAACACAAGTTGTGGATTATATTATCTCTAACGGAAACTTAAACACAGGTAGTACCGTTACTTTTAAAGCCGGTAATTACATTCATTTGATTAATGACTTTGAAGTGACTATAGGTGCAGAGTTTGAAGCAGTTATTGAGGATTGTGAGTAGGTTAAGGCATTAAATATTGATTGAGTAATTCCACTAACTGATAAACGGTAGTAATTGGATTTTGCTGATGAAAGGGTAGATCACTTTTGCTTTTATATAGCTTTGTAGCATTTTTGAAAGCATTAGTTTGGTCGGCTCTTTTATCATTCAAAAGTAGCGCATAAATTGTTTTTGAAAATGCTGTTTTCTTTCCTTCATTTTCGTAGTTAATATTCCAAGACTTGCCTAATTCTTGGTAATAGAAATTTCTTAAATGCTCTTGATCAGTAAATGCAAAATGCAGATAAAACCATAATTCAAAGCAATCATTTGAGTACGCTACTTTATAATTTAGTACAAGAGCTTTAAAGATGGCATTATCGAAATCAGCAAATTCTTTTGCTCTTTTATTTACATCCATATCAAAAACACACCAAACTTCATCGTAAGTTTCATTACTATTTTTTAGAAAATTTAGCGGCAGTCATATTGATAGTATTCATTTCCTTAAATGAGCGATAGTTTCCAAAGCTAAAATCTACTATACTTATTCCCATATTTGCAAAAATATCGCAAATTTTTCATTTAACACGACTTATTTTGAACTTTAATCAATTTTTATATTATGACAAATTACTTTTTATACGATAAACCGAACCAATTCCCCTAAAAATTACGTTCTTTAAAACATGAATAAAAATGCGGCACGGTGGTTCGCTTTACCTATTGCCTGGTTGTTTGGCTTAACAATCAGTTTGCGCAATTGGTTATACAACAAAGGTTTTTTAAAAGGTTATAGTTTCGATTTACCGGTTATTGCTATTGGTAACTTAAGCACTGGTGGTACCGGAAAATCGCCAATGACACTTTACCTGACTAAATTGTTAAAAGAAGATTTTAGAACCGCCATTTTAAGCAGAGGATACAAACGAAAAACAAAAGGCTTGGTGTTGGCAAACCAAAATTCAACCGCTTTAGATGTTGGTGATGAGCCGCTGTTGTTCAAAAAAAAGCATCCTGATATAACCGTGGCAGTAAGAGAAAGCCGCGCGGAAGGCATACCAGAATTGTTGATGAAAAAGCCTCATTTAGAAGTCATTTTGTTGGATGATGCTTTTCAGCACCGTTCTTTACAACCCGGGTTAAATATTTTGTTAAGCGATTATCATCAACCTTTTTACGAAGACTATCTTTTGCCGGTTGGAAATTTGCGGGAATGGCAATCGGCATACAAACGGGCAGATGTTATTGTGGTCACCAAATGTCCACCCGGTTTAAAAAAAGCAGAGAAACAAGAGATCATCCAAAAAATTAAACCCTTAGCAAATCAAAAAATCTATTTTTCGCATCTGGAATATGGCTACCCTTATTTATTTGGTTTACCCACCCAAACTATTTCTTATCATTTGGATATGCACGTGATGTTGTTAACCGGCATCGCGAACCCCGAAAGCTTAGAAGATTATGTACTCAGTAATGTAGCTGCCGTGTACCGGCAATATTATCCTGATCATCATTATTATAGTGCGGAAGACCTCTCTAATATTTTACAATCTTTTAACAACATTGAATCGACCAACAAAATAATTGTAACTACCGAAAAAGACGCGATGCGTTTAGCACTGCATCAGCAATGGCGTAACCAACATCAATTACCTATTTATGTGCAACCGGTACAAACGGCATTTGATGAGCAAACAAAGATGGATTTTAATGCAAATATTCTTAGCTTTGTCAATCAATATTTTGATAAGGAATACAGAGAAAATAAATTTATCAATTTGGAGTAGATTATTTTTTTTCATGGCCAAACGTAGGCTTAGCCTAAGCTAAGACGAGGCTTTTCAACGAAGACAGGGAGAAAAAGAATCAGTACAGATGGTAAATTTATTTTTGAATTATTCCTCAAGACTTAAACCACAATCAACCAACTGATGAAATCATACTATAATAGAATTGAAGAAAGTACGCAATACATTCAACAAAAAATCAACAATTTCAAACCGCAATTTGGTATTATACTCGGCACCGGCTTGGGTAACCTGGTCGGCGATATTAATATTAGCTATACCTTGCCTTATGAAGATATTCCAAACTTTCCTGTTTCTACTGTTGAAACGCATAAAGGGAAATTAATTTTTGGACAATTAAATGGTAAAGATGTGGTTGCGATGCAAGGGCGTTTTCATTATTACGAAGGCTACGATGCCAAAGCAATCACCTTTCCGGTAAGGGTAATGAAAATGTTGGGGATTCAAAAGCTATTCATCTCTAATGCTGCTGGTGGTTTGCGCGCCGATCATCAAAAAGGCGATTTGATGATTATTAAAGATCATATTAACCTGCAACCCGATAACCCCTTACGCGGAGAAAATATAGAACAATTAGGACCACGCTTTCCTGATATGTACGAGCCTTATAATATGGATATGATCGAAATGGGTTTGTTGATTGCCAAAGAAAAAAATTACCGGTGTGAGGCAGGCGTTTACGTTAGTGTACCGGGACCTAATTTAGAAACCGTTGCAGAATATGTGTATCTAAATCGTATTGGTGCAGAAGCCGTCGGTATGTCGACCATACCAGAAGTAATTGTTGCGGTGCATATGGGTTTGCCGGTTTTTGCCATTTCTGTCATTACGGATATTTGCTTTCCACCAGAACGTGTAGAGCCTGCCAATGTGCCAGATATTATTGCTACTGCCAAAGAAGCTGAACCCAAAATGACGGATATCATTAAAGGGATGATTGAGCGGATGGTTTAATGGAGCAGAGGTAGCACACTACTTTTCTAAAAACATTTGACAAGTTTATTTAAACCATAAAGTAGTTGACACTTTATAATATTTTTTTGAAGCGAAACTATATGGCTTTATAATTGTTACGCACAATGCTGTAACCTTTTCTTTTTATTGTGCAGAACGATTTGGCTAAATACTCTGTGGATTATCGCGAAGTCCAAAACCCAGCAAACCGACCGCCGTGAGCCAAAATTATATTTTGCAATTTAATTAACTTCCAACAATTGTCGGAATAAAATTTTGGTGGCTGTGATGTTGGTCGCCCGAAACCGCATGATTGTTTTAGCTCTTGTTATGCTTTCGGCTTTCTATCTCATTTTAATAGGAGGTGAACCTTTTTTCCTAACCCCGATTCAAAAATTTTATATAAGGTCGAAAGCTGTATATCACATTTTCCGTTTTCCAGTCGTGATATATAACTTTTCTTTGTCCCAATTTTATCTGCAAGCTGTTCCTGAGTTAAATTAGCTTCTTTACGTCCTTGCTTTAGCATTTCACTTATTAAAAAATACTGAGCTTGCTCCTCAAATTCATTTCTCTTTGATGTTCCTACTTTTCCGTATTCTATTTCTAATAGTTCGTCAAAATTTTTAGCATTTAAAATCTTATCTTTCTTTGTCATTGTCTTTGCTTTTTTGTTCAAAATATTTTTGCTTCAACTTCATTGCTTTCTCAACTTCCCTTTTGTCTGTTTTTTGAGTTTTCTTTTGATAACCATTGAATAGAATAACTAAGTTTCCGGTGTCAAAACAACAAAACACCCTGTAAATATTCGACTCGTATTCTATTCTTATCTCATAAAGCCCTTCCTTCAGATGTCTTAAAAATTTGATTGGAATCTTGTCAACCGTTCTGATTACTCTAAATACATAACCTATTGTTCTCCCACTCTCGGCGAAATTTGCAATTTCGCCGCATCTATAATTGTTAAAATCAAGCAAAGCATTTGTAATGCGGATGAATTACCCATAAATTTTTAAGATACAAATGCCTTGAAATCCCTTCTAAGCAAAAGCCTCCAAACCCGACTGCCCTTGGAAACCTAGCCGCGATTGCAGTGGTTATGCTGCCTGATGCGTTGGCTTTTGTCGCGGAGCTGCAGCATTTGAACGGAAAGCGCGCCGCCCGTCTCTAAATAGGGTTGCTGTTTCGCTTCAAAAAATTGAAATCGCTATGGAGTGATTAAGTATATAATCTACCCTAAACACAACAAATTTAAATTACCTTACATACTTGTCTATAAGTTGTTTTAAATCTTTATTTGATATATTATCTTTTTCGCCTTTATTGTAAATTGATAAAAGTAAAACTGTGGTTTCATCAACCTTTAAATAGGTGATAACTCTTGCACCACCGCTTTTGTCTTTACCTTTGGAGGCAATTGCTAATCTAATTTTATAAACATTTTCTGCAATCTCAATTCCAAGCGTGGGATTTATTTCTAATTCGTCAATTAAAACAGCTATTTCAGTCTTTAGAGAGTGCTTTGGCAGGTATACCTTTCAATTTACCTGCTTTATACAATTTCAATTCTTTAAAAGATTGCTTTAAACTTTCTGTAATTTCTTCTTTGGAGTCTTCAACTGCTTCTTCAACTTTTTCAAATATACTTTTGTATAATTTGAGTTTGCTTGAAAACGAATTATATTGTTTACCAGAATCCATTTGATGGTTTTTCCAATGCGTAACTGAATTTGCTTCTGTTGGTTCATTTTAAACAGCCGGTTTGGAAGCTGATTAAAATTTTCTTCCATAAATGCAGGAGTAACAAATATGATTGAAAATGCCCTTAGCTGTAAGGCTTTCAATTGCATAAATTGTTCACCGGTTAGGTCGGCAATGTTTACAAAAAGCAACTGCGCCTTATGGTTTTGCAACAACTTTAATCCTTCGTTTGGTGATTGTACATTACCAATAATTTGTAGCTGTGGCATTTGTTGACGCATCAGTTGTTCTAAGCGGGTGGAGTTTTGTTTATTATTGTCTATGATTATTGTTTTATGTTTCATTCTATTTTTGTTTTAAAATTGGGTGCTTCAATTTGTGGTTTGATAAAGATTAATACTACTCACAATTAAAAGTCCCAACCAAAGGTGGCGAACTGTTAGGTTGGCCAACGTTGGTAGTGTCGCAGATGCCTTTGCCTTCAAAGCAGAACTCACTCCAAGTAGCATCAAAATCGTTACCTTCAGTAATGGAATCTTGAAAGCCATAAACACCGTCTTTAAAACTATCGCACATTTTGTTTAAATTTTTATCAAAACAACCACCTAAATTATTATTAAACAACGTAAGTTTCTGTGCATTAAAACGAACATTACCAAACACCGAAGGTATAATACCGGTTAGTTGATTGTTATGTAAAAATAAAAATATACTTTTATTTGGATTATTATATTCGGGTATTTGTCCTATTAATTGATTATTGTTAAGATATATTTTAAAAATATTTTGTAAATATACTATTCCAGCAGGTATTTCTCCAGATAAAAGGTTGTATTGCAATTGGATAGTAGACACATTATTTAAGTTAAGAAATTCGATAGGGATTTCGCCGTTTAAGTTGTTAAAGTCTAAATTAACTCTTTCCAGTATTTCTAATTGACCAATTGTAGCAGGAATCTCTCCAGAGACTTGATTAAATGGAATTGAAAAATTTTTAATTTTAGTTAACTTACCTATTTCCTCTGGAAGTTGCCCTACTAAATTGTTATTTGGTAACGACAATCTTTCAACTCTTGCATTATAATCTTCATCTAATGTAACTCCTTTTAGTTTACTTAAATCACAGTTTTCTGGCGGCGAGTCGTTTTTTATTTGTTCCCAACCTTCATTCTCTTGCCATTCATCTCCATTTGTACTTTCGTAGAGTGCTTTTAAAGCAGTCCAATCATCAATGTGACATTGTGCTACACAATACACATTAAAATAAAATAGGATTAAACTTATCAACAAATATTTTAAGTCCATAATTATACATATTTATTTTAGGAATTATGGGCAAACTTCAATTTGTTCGATTCTTATACGTACATGTCCCTTTGTTTTTGTTGAAAATCCATTGTTTAAGCGTATTCTTTCTCCAGCTTTCAAAATTAATGTAGCACTATCAATAATTTCAACTGAGCCCGATGAGGTAATATTTTGTATAGCTTCAATAGTGGCGTACAAATTATTGTTGCTGGAATAAGTAGTATTACTTAAAATAAAATTATTTAAGGGTTGCTGAAATTGGGCAATTGTTTGATAATAGTCACGACATACTCGGGCATTGTTCTCAGATGCTATTGTTCCCATTGGTTGATTATCCTCAGGGTATCTTACGTTTGGATTGGAATAGTAAGGTTGCCGAAAACAAAATTCAGAAAAAGCGCTGCCACAGGGTGAAGCATTGTAACTCATAATGGTGCGCCATCTACCTGGATAATGGATATAACCATGTCCATCTCCACTTATATTAATCGGTCTGCTACCAACATCGTGATCGGCACCAAAAAGGTGGCCAAATTCGTGCGCAAAGCTTAATTGTTCTATCATACAATCATATGGAACCAGATTGTAAGCACTATTGTTATTTGCTTGAACAAAGCCTGAACCACAAGACCTACCAAAAACAGTATCTGTAATTAAAGTACAAAAATCTGCATTGTATAAATCTTTTAAAGTATTTACTTCAGCAGTATTTCTGAAAGCACGCAAGTTAGCACCTATGGTTGTATCGGGGTCTTCCACAAAGTTTAACTTTTGAACCAATATTAGTTCAATAGGTGGATAATTGGTAATATCACTATTGACAAATGCTTCGTTAGTATCGTCAACTGCTTCCTGAATAGCGTTTTTGATATTAGTATACATTACGTCACCACTACCTTTCATGGCTATTTCGGCAGCTGGTGTAAACATTACTAAACCAGTTATTTTACAGCCGTTAGCTAAGGCTTGCTGAATATGATTTGTTTCTTTTTGCGTACTTTCATTAGTGCTTGTTTTTTGTGGTCCGGGTTGTAAAGCACCAGTGGTAAAACAAGACTCTGGTGGGTATTTACTCTGATCGATATGAACAATAGCTGTTGAGCCTTTACGAGTGGTTAGTATGCGGTAAATATTATTACCCTTTCTAATTATGCCTTGGATATCGTCGCCCAATACATTAATAATAATACTACCATTCCCATCAGTATTGTTTCCAAACCAACTGAAGTTTTTAGGTCCTCTATCATCTTTTCTTTTAAAGTTAACCTCGTAATTTTGATTATGGAATTGGAGTTGAAAAGTATTAAAGTCATCCAAAATATTTAAATCTAAATCAATGTAATGCATATGGATAGTAGTGGGTTGGGCAAACAAATAATTTGTTGCTTCCAAGTTATCATATATATCTGGCTGAATGATAGAAATGAGTTGATTGTTTTGACTGAATGCTTTTAAAGCAAACAATAAATTAAGCAAAAGAAAATTAATTTTGAACATCATAATTGTGTTGTTTTATGGTTATAAAATGAATTTATATGAAAAAATGACGTGTAATATTAAATTTTGGTTGCACGGCTGTTTCTTTTAGCTTGCAAGTAACGGTTCGTATATGCGCTGTGCGACCGTATGGGAGCATTGACGCATATACATTATTGTGCACCGTATTTATTTTGTGTTTTCAAACAATGCCTTTTCAAGGTTATCAACTGGAAGCCAAATTCCATTTTTAATTTTTTCATAAATATTGCATAGTTCAACTATTTTCTCTTTTTCTCCAAATTTGACTTTACTTCGCTCTATTTCAGTTAAGCTTTCGTAATAATTATTGGAATATCCGTACGTAGAAAGATATAATCCTTTTGACCTCTTTTCATTTATTATTACTTGTGTAAATTCTTTGACCGCCTTTTTTCCAACTCTTTGCCCTGACCTCCAATGCTTTAATTCGACAATAAAAGATTTCTTTTCATTGTTGATTTCACATTCAAGAATAACATCTTTGCCTCCATCTTTACTTCCAGGCGTAAGAGTTGCATTAAATCCAATTTCGTTAAATAATTCAGTAATAGTTCTTTCTAAATCACGCCATTCAAGACTCATTAAATGATCAGGATTTTTTGAGATTAGACTGATGAATTTTCTGCTTATTTGTCGTATTAGAATTTGTACTTCATTAAGTACTTCTTTCGAAAATTCTCCCTTTAAGTTTTCTGCCCAACTCTCTAAATCGTTTAAATTAATGATTTCAATTTCTGTGAGATTATTTTTTTTCTCCTTTTTGAATTTAGAAATTTCTTGAAGATTATCAGAATTTCGATTGGAGAGAATTAATAAAAGCTTATCGAATGGTTTATGTGATTTGATTCTTTTTAAAGTTCTTGTTCCATATTTAATGGCATCCTTTATATTAGAACTTCCTTTCAACTCAATTGCAATTCGATATTCACGTTTTGAATTAATTAACTTTTTTGCCAAAAAATCGGGAGCTCCATCTCTTGGATTCGTATCCACAAAATCAGCAGTAAATTCTAAGTCTTTTATTAATTGACTTATTATTTCACAAACTTGTGATTCAGTTTGAATTGGATTTAATTTCTCATTTTCTATTTTTTTCAATTATTCTGTTTTTTCTTATGGTGCACAACGATTTGGCTAAACACTGTGCGGATTGTCGAAGCTTAAAACCCGGCAAACCGACTACCCTTAGCCAAAATTTTATTTTGCAATTTAATTTATTTCCGACAAATTGTCGGAATAAAATTTTGGTGGCTGTGATGCTGGTCACCCAAAATCCCAAGTGAGACCGCATGGTGTTTTAGCTGCTGTTAGCCACCGTTTCCCTTTCAATACTCCTGAACTAACACCTCTGTTGGGATTGATAAGTGTTTATTCAGTTTTCTAATCATGTCAAGTGTAAGTTTTCTCTTTTTGCTTAACACTTCACTTACCCTGCTTGGGAAACCTAATATTCCAACTAAGTCTTTCTGATTTAATTCCATTTGTTCCATTTTGAACTTTATTGCTTCAACTGGGTCTGGAAGTCCGATTGGATGATGGATACTCTCATAATTTTCTACTAAAATACTTAGCACTTCCAATTCATCACCTTCTTTAGTGCCTTTTTTTGCATCCATTAATTCGTATATTCTGTCAAGTGCCTTGTCATAGTCTTGCTCGTTTTTTATTGGCATTATCTCCATATTATATATTATTAGCGTCAATTTTATCATAGTCAGCGTGAGTTCCAATGAACCTAATATAACAGATTTGATATTCGAAATTTAATTTGATTATTAATCTGTAGCTATTGCCCTTTATATTGAAACATATTTTGTTATTTTTCAATATACTTGCACTTGGAAAATCTTTCTTTAGCTCATTAACGTTCTTCCAATTTGCTTTCTCAGTCTCTCGAAACCAGTATTTTAATTGTTCTTCACAATCGTTATGTTTTCCCCAAAATTCTCTAAGCGTTCTTTTTGAGACTACCCTCAATTACTTTTTTATACAAATATAATTAATTTTTACCAAAATGGGAAATTTTATTTGAATGGTGGCTAACGATTTGGCTAAACACCGTGCGGATTATCGAAGCCCAAAACCCGGCAAACCGACCGCCTTGAACCAAAATTTTATTTTGCAATTTAATTTATTTCCCACAAATTGTCGAAATAAAATTTTGGTGGTTTTGATGCTGGTCGCCCGAAATCCCGAGCGAAGCCCGCATGGTGTTTTAGCTCATGTTAGGCATCGGCTCTCTTTTCCAAACTAATCCAAATCAAAGTTCTTTTTCCGAACTAATCC
>CALHDG010000273.1 GCA_938023075.1 uncultured Chitinophagales bacterium | reverse complement strand
TGGGGTTTGGGCAAGATGAAATTTTGCTGTATGAGAATGATTTTGAGAATTATGCAGTTGAGCCAATGCGAGGATGTTATATCGATTTAGATCAAAGAAATGTAAATGAATTATATTTCGAAACAGGAATTGGCACAAGCGGAACGGTTGAGTTTGATCAGACCTTTACAGTTGAAACAATTTTAGTAAATGGAACGGGAAATTTATACTCTGACCCTCAAAATATCGCAGGAAATTATTGCATTGGTTTTTTAGCTACTGCACAAGATGATTTACTCTCACTTTCATTTAACTCATTTGGACTTGACTCCATAAATATTTCATTTGATATTTCCGCAATAAGTATAACGAGCGATATGGGTTGTGGAGTGGGTGCTACAGCACGTAATCCTAAAATGAGAATCTCAATTTACGATACTCCAAATAATGACTTTAACATAAATTCTCTTAATTCATTTACTTTATTAGACGAAATGGAATTAGCTGGAACAAATGGAGGTACTACCAAATTTGAATTTAATTGGATAAGAGTTAATGCAGATCTAAATATTGGAAATTCAACGAATAATAATATCACAATCCTGTTTAATTTACTTGAAAATTATTATGGTGCGTTCGACAACCTTCGAATAACTGCTAACGAAACTTGCGACACTTCTGAAATTAATTTAGAAAACGGATTAGCTGCCCATTATCCTTTTGAAAGTAATGCAATAGATGAAAGCCCAAACGCAAACAATGGCGAAATATTAGGAGCAACATTAACAACCGACCGTTTTGGCAATGAAAATAACGCTTTCCATTTTGATGGAAATTCACATATTCGTATTGAAGATGACCCAAGTTTAAGACCGCAAGATTTTACGATTTCGTTATGGTGTAGGTTTGATGATTTGAGTAGTAGTAGACTTCAATTAATAATAGACAAACATCTCGGAACAGCTTATTTGGATTCTTATGAAATATGGTTTGAAAATAACGCTGTTAAAGCGATTTTAAGTGGAGAAAATGACTTTGGTTCAGAACTTTCAAAAGACTTGATGCCTAATACAGACAAATGGTATCATATTGTATATTCTTTTAGTGATGAAAATGATGTTGCCAATTTATATATAGATACTATACTGGTTGATTCGAAAAACGAAGCTACTACCATTGCTTATGATACTGAACCTTTGTTAATTGGTGCAAGTAATGACACCCAAACTCCACAAGCCTTTTTTAATGGAGATATTGATGATGTAAGAATTTACAACCGGGTATTAAGTTCTTGCGAAATTGAGGCTTTGTTTGAAATGCCTTATGTTTCTTACATAGAAGATTGCTCAGATGGTAAGGACAATGATGGTGATGGATACATTGACTGTGAAGATTTAGATTGCCAAAACAACTTGCTGTATTCAAATGATTTTGATAATGAAATTGGTAATGAATGGTCGTTAATTAAAACAGAACCTATAAATAATACAACCGTTTTGGGAGTGTTTAATCGTTCTGAAGACTACACTTTTAGTTTAGATAACCTACAAATTGGAGACAGTATTACAATTTGTTTTGATTTATGGATATTAGGAACTTGGGATGGAAATAGTGGTAACGATAGAATTACAATTAGTTCATCTGGCAGTCAAGTTCTATTAGATGCAACTTTTGCTAATGTAAATGGAAGTCAGTCATTTCCGGATAATATTGGAGAAGGTAACAATCCTGCTGGCACAGAAGCTGTCCTTTCTGGAAATTATTATTGAAATAACTTAGGTACAAAATATGAAATATGTAAATCGATTTTGTCAACTTCAGGCAATTTAGTATTCAATTTTTCTTCTACTACATCAGAGGCTACAACTGAAGTATATGCTATTGACAACATTACAGTTACAAAAGAAACAAATGAGAACTGTATAGAAGGATGTATTGACCCAGCGGCATGTAATTTCAATCCTAAAGCTACTACAAATGATGATTCATGTGATTTTGGTGAATCCGCTTGCCCCAATCCTTGTGAGGATATAGTTGGTTGTACAAATCCTGATGCCGAAAATTACGATGAAACTGCAACTTGTGATGATGAGTCTTGCATAGTAATTGATATATGTAATGAAGCAGAAATCAACCTCAACCAAAACCTAATAGCCTATTATCCTTTCAATGGCAATGCAAATGATGAAAGCGAGAATAATAATGACGGTGAAGAAGTGGAAAGTTTGATAAATGAAGACTCAGCATATTTGTTTGATGGAGAGAACTATATATCCATTCCAAATTCTCCTCAACTTGAAAACTTATCAGAGGAGTTTACCATTTCAATAACATTTCAAACCCAATCATATTACTTTTTTGATTTGAATTGGGCGGTTCTATTCGACAAAAAAAGACAACTTTCATTCTATTATACTGACCAAGGATTTATTTATTTTAACGATAATATAATTACCACCAAAACTTTAGACTTAAATGTATGGTATAATGCAACATTTATATTGAAAAACGGCATCTTATCTTTTTATCTTGATAATGAATTAATTGTTGAGACTACAATAACTCCTATTATACCAAATTCAGAAAGTTTAGATATTGGAAGAGATGTTCCTGGAAATATTGAATATTTTATAGGTAAGATTGATGATATTTCAATTTACAACCGCGCCTTAAATGAATGCGAAATAGAAGCCATTTACGAAGGTGAAAAACCTACTCCTTATATTGGCGGTTGCACTGATGAAACCGCCTGCAACTACAACCCCGAAGCCAATGTAGATGACGGCAATTGCATCTTGCCAACAATTAACGATACCATCAAACCAAACATTACTTGTCCATTTGATGTTATTGCAGATGCAGTGGGAGGAGCGTGTAGTGCTATTGTAGAATATCCGATTTCTGCATCAGATAATTGTGGTCAAGTCTCTATTCCTCAAGAGATAGATGGATTCACTTTATTAGGTGTTTTCGAAGGACATACTTATTTTATTTCAAATAGCACTTATCAAACACCCGATGCTACCAATGATATAGCAATTAGTACTGGAGGACATTTATTAACTTTATCATCTGCTGAAGAAGAAAGTTTTATTAGAACAAACAATACTTCTCCAATTTGGTTAGGCTTAACAGATAGAGCAGGAGAAGGAAACTTTATTTGGGTTACTGGCGAAGATAGTACTTACACCAATTGGATTCCAGGAGAACCAAATGATTTTGAAAGTGGAGAAGATTGGGCAATTATGAATGCTGATGGTTCTGGCCGATGGAATGATGAAGATTTTATTAGGAGTGGAGCATTTATTGTAGTCGAATTTGATGGCGCTTTTGTTGATGTTCAATTAATTGAAGGATTGGAAAGTGGAGCCGAATTTCCAATTGGTACAACAACGGTTACTTATATTGCTACCGATTTTAATAATAATATAGATACTTGCAGTTTCACAGTTACGGTTAATGGAAATTGTACTGAAGGCTGCACCGATGAAACCGCCTGTAACTACAACCCCGAAGCCAACATAGATGACAACTCATGCATCTTACCCGATGGCTGCACCAACCCCAACTTCTGCGAATACAACCCCGAAGCCAACTGCGACGATGGCAGCTGCCAAACCCCCAACGCCGACCCCGGCACATGCCAACAAGATTGCGATTATGATATTTACGAAGTATGGAATCCATCAACATGTAGTTGTGAATTTGGCAGAATGAACATCAAAGGCTGTATGGATGAAACAGCCATCAACTATAACCCCGAAGCCAACTGCGAACCGGAAGACATTTGCAACTATCCCAATACAGAAGCTACTTTTCCTTGTACCATTTTAGGCACTTGGCAAGCTACCGATGATTGTAGAGAAGATGATTATCAACCCAACGAAACCTATACAATTGATGTGTGGAGTTTAAAAAACAATACTACGTTCAACTTTACTAATTTGTTTGGCTTTGGTTTCGACATAATTTTTGAGGCAGAAATTCACGAAGATCAATTTATTTTTCCTACCCAAAACTTTTTTGAATATACCATTTATGGCATGGGCAGTTTTACGGAAAATGCGGATACTATTAATTGGCAGTTTTCGTCGGCTGTTGATGATTCGGTTGTAGCGTGCAACTCAACTTGGGTATTAGAAAGAGCAGATGGCGCAAACGTTGGCTGCACCGATTTCCGAGCCAATAATTACAATCCGGATGCCAATTGCGATGATGGTACTTGTATGTATGATGAAAGTATTTCAGGCTGTACCGATAGGTTAGCCTGCAACTCTACTTTTGGAGCGAATGAAGATGATGGTTCTTGTGTGTATAAGCCGTTTTGTTTTGTAGATTGCGATAATGTGGTCATCAACCCTGCCTTTATGTTTGGTGCACCTTGTGATGATAACAACCCCAACACTATCATCAGCTATATGGATAATTGTACTTGTGTAGGATTGGATATTGTGATTGATTGTGTAGTTGAACCTCAGCAACCCAATGCAGTTATTGGTGAAGAATATTGTTTGATAGTTACTGTAACAGATACGCTTAGTGGAGCAATTCTACCAAATACTCCTGTCAACTTTTTGGTAAGCGGTGCTAACGAAGGTTTGTATGATGCAGGTCATACCGATTCGCTTGGTCAGGTTCAATTGTGTTATACACCGAGCAATTTTGGTTTAGATTTTATTACCGTTACTTCGGGTAATTTCAACATCACTTTTGGTAATATCGTTTTTGATTTTGGAGGAGGCACAGATTTCGATTTAGATTTGTTCTTATCATTCGGACACATTTATAATGGAACGTTTTATTCAACACCACCTGAAGTACCCGTTGGTGAAAGCCTATGCACCACTATTACAATTACCGATGAAGAAGGCATCAATGTAATAGCCGGAGTAGAAGTAAGCATCATAAGCACTATTGAAGGTGTAGATGAAATTTTGGTTGATACGGTATACACCACCAACCTCCTTGGTCAAATAGAATTTTGCCCAAGCAGCCCTTATGTTGGTATTGAAGAATGTATTTTAACTACACCTTTTTCAACCGATACGATTCGCTATACTTGGGTAGAAGTGCCGCCCACTTGCGACGATAACATCCAAAACGGCAATGAAACCGATATAGATTGCGGCGGTGATTGCCCTCCTTGTTCCACTGCCCCAATTCCGGGCTGTACCGATCCTTGCGCACCTAATTACAATGCCGCCGCCACTGAAGACGACAGTTCTTGTGAGGCTTATGATACCACCTGTGATTATGATAGTTGTTTAACAGTTTATGAGTGGGATGCAGCAAATTGCACTTGTCGCATTGTGATGTTTATTGATATTTTTTGTAATGATTATAATGAATGCACAGAAGATAATTTAGACATAGAAACTTGTGAGTGTGTTTATGAATTAATTGAAGGTTGTGGAGAAGAAATACCTACTTGCACCGATGGCATCCAAAACGGCAACGAAACCGGTATAGATTGCGGCGGTGATTGTCAAGCTTGTTCAGAACCTACACCCAACTGCACAGATTATCCAATCGTAATTACTCACAATGTAGATTGTACAGCAGATGATGGAACCTATACCGTACAGTTTTCAGTAAGTGGAGGCGGCGCAGGATTGCAAGGCGGCACTTACCAAATTACCGGCGATTATATCGGAACGGTAGTTGCCGGTGAAGTCTACAGCATCGGTAATTTAGCAGAAGGCACTACTTATAGTTTAACTGTTGTAGATGATGGCTTTGGTTGCACCGCTTCTATTAATAGAGGACCCAACAATTGCAGTAAAGTACCCATTGAGTTACTTCATTTTAATGGTGAAGTATTACAAGAAGGCAATCTGCTCAAATGGTCAACCGCTACCGAAATTGAAAATGATTATTTTAGTTTGCATCGTTCCACCAATGGAGTAGATTATGAAATGTTGCATCAGCAAAAAGGTGCAGGTACAGTTTCTGTACCGCAAAATTATCAGTTTTTAGATAGGACAGCTTCATCTGGCAGCAGTTATTATCAATTGCAGCAAACCGATTTTGATGGAACGGAAACTACAGTTGGTGATCTTACTTTACAAAGAGGCGAAACCGGTTTAAGTATTCTCAATATTATACCCATGCCGGTGAAGAATCAGTTTGATTTATTGTTGACGCATAACCAACATGAACTGGTTCAAATTCAAATACACAATCATTTGGGGCAGTTGGTGTATAGTCAAGCGCGTGCATTAAATCCGCAATTGAATATCCTTCAACTCAATGTTGAAGGTTTACCACGTGGGGTTTATTTGTTGTCGGTTAGAGGGAAAGACACTTTAGTTTCGGAGAAGTTGTTGAAGTATTAAGTATTATTTTAGATATGGCATTTCTCCAAGAAATGTCATATCTTTCATATTAAAAATATTGTTAATGAAAATGGATAGACGAAAAATATCAGAAAAAGAAATTAACCTTGCCCTTTTAATTGATGGAGATAATGCTACCCAAGCTTTAGGTAAAGATATTATAGGCACCGTTTCGATGCATGGCAAGCCAACCATTAGAAGAGTTTATGGCGATTGGACTTTACCAAGTAACAAAAGTTGGCAATTTGCTACAAACAAATATTCGTTAAAGCCCATTCAAAATTTTGCTTATACGGGGTACAAAAATTCTACTGATATTGCACTTATTATTGATGCGATGGATATTTTGTATAGTAAAAAAGTAGAAGGCTTCTGCCTGGTATCGAGCGATAGCGATTTTACTGGTTTAGCCAAGCGAATTAGAGAAGAAGGCTTTTTTATGATGGGCATTGGCAACCGGCAAACCCATTGGGCTTTCCAGAACGCCTGTGAAGAATTTCTTTTTTTTGATCAATTAAATAGTATAGAATACAATAATCACATAGAAGAAACAGACTATTTAAATGAACCTTTGTCAAGCCATTTAGAAATAATAGATAGGGCATATAAAAAAGCATCTATAGAAAATGATACAGAGGTAATCTCTCTAAGCACCTTAGGTACTAAAATAAGGGAGATTGATCCAACATTTGACAGCAGAAAATACGGTCAAGCTAAGTTTAATCACTTAATAAAAACAATTCCTAAATTTCAATTATTGGTAAAAGATCAAAAAGGTTTAAAAGAATATTCGGTCAGGTTAAGAAAAACAGATATTTAAAAAATTGGTGAGTTATAATAATTTTACTTCCGTTTAATATATTTTCTCTAATTATAAACGACGAATAGTGTAATATACAAATAGTGATACCCCAAAATAGCAATAGAGTTAAACAGATTTATTATTTGAAGATAATTGTAAATTTTACAACAACTTAAACACCTCCGTCTTCACTACAATTCCATCTACCTCAAAAACAAGCTGATAAACACCTGCCGAAAGGTTGCCTTTGGTAAAGTGAAATTGATGTTGCCCTTTCGGATACAATTGTTTGTCAATCATTGTTTTTTGCAAAGTGCCGGTTAAGTTCAACAGTTTGATGCTCACTTCCATTTGATTTTTGGGTAAATTGAAATAAAAGGAAGTTGCATTATCTATTACCTTATCGGGTGTTTTAAACTGGCTTTCTATATGATTAGCAGAACCAACTACAGGCGACTTGGAAGGATTGATTGCGGGCATACAAACTCCAATACGGGCATGAAATTCTCCACCTAATTTTGTGCAAAAATCAGATAATAATTTGATTGTATCGGTTGCAATTAATGCAACCGATTCATCAGCATCCACCGAAGTATTCGTTTGGATAACATCTGCAAAAGAAACCACCGTTGCAATTGACAAATCACTGACTTCTTGACTACAATCGGGTAATAAATAGGTTTCAAATAGATTGGGTTTCATTTCTAAATAAGTATGGTTATCTGTTGCAGGGGTAGTTTGCGGTGGAATATAGTTATTGGAAAGTGTATTTTGATCAATGGGGATAGCAATGCGACTCATATTAAAATCTTCAAACTCTAAATAAACGCCCCATTTCCCGGTGTCGTCTTGTATAAAAGCTAACTCTTCTGTTCGCCGGTTTCCCTCTGTATCATAAAATACCATGTTATTAATATCAATGGGTAAATCGATTAGCATATCTTCATCGGTTGCCGCATTATAAAAATAGCCTTGTAAACTGCCAAAGGTTAACCATGAGAATGCTCCACTTTCATCATCATCAACAAACAAGGGTTCTATATAAATTGTATCTGCCTCAATTAAACTGTAATTATGCACGGAAACCTCGCCAAAATTCTCGTTGCCCAAATTGTTATAAGTTCGGGCTCCAATTTGACCGGCTAATACTTTAGCATTGTTCTTACCAATAGACATCTTCAATCCGATTTGACTGGTAAACGTAAACCTGCCAGTAGAAATATTCACATCTGATAGAGTCAATTCATTTACAACCGGTAAAGAAGATACATTAGGTGTTGCATTGGTAGAGATGTTAATAGCATCCATTTTAAAACAACGAAGCCCCGAACTATTTTGAACAACCGTAAATGCCTGATAATTGCCTTGTGCCGGATAGGTGTGTTTTAGCAGTTGGGTATCTAACAAATCATTTAAAGTAAAATGTGTAACCGTTCCATCGCCCCAATAAACCGTTCCATCAAAAACATAAGGAGGTTGGTGCGTTCCCGGCGAAAACAAAGCCATATCCAACTCAATTTCGTTGTTAGCCAATGCTGTCCATGTTGTTTGCAGCACGGGCGGTTGCCCTACATCGTAACCACCATAAAAATTACTTAAGTCTCCCTCATCTTGTAATGGTACAGCCAATAATCTATAGTCCTGATGCTTGGTATTATTTTTAATGAAATGCACTGCAAGCGGATTCATTTGGCTTTCCAGTAATTCATCCGGGTCAATAATATTGGTCATATAATCTGCTAAAGTAGAGTCTGTCCAAATATACGACCCCGTAAAATTGAGGCGCTCAATAAGATTAGGAACAGATGCCAAGGTTCGGGCAAGAGTAATTTGACGGATAAAATTAAGTTTAGAAGGACCGGTTAACAATTCGTTGGTCAGCGTATCATAAATACCAAAGGCTTCCTGGTTTAAACTTAAAATAGATAGACTGTCAATCCATGCTCCCCAATGTGGGTTACCTCTTGAACTGATTAAATTATAAAAATCAGCTAACGTTAAGTCATCAATTAAAATAGTATCATTTGGGTTAGATGCCGTTTTATAACTGTCGTTGTAATTTGAGGAAGCAACCTTTTGAAACAGGCGATCACCCGTACTGAAATCATTCAAAAACTCATATATTTGATCTTCTAACAGATCTTTGCCATAGTTCAGCAAGCGTTGTTCAGTGGCATTGATTGCTTTTATAATATGATCCGGATCATTATTGATGTTATCAATTTGTTGCTGAGTTCGACCAGAATGACAAATGGGGATATGTTCGCAAGTTTGAGGAGTAAACAGGCAAGCATCTCCAGGCTCTCCACCCAATACTAAAGTGATACCCGCTGCCCTGGCATCGGCACCATAATTATAATTACAATTTATTACCGGAAACCCAATAAATGAGGTATGGCAACCACCGCTTGCGTAGCAACATTGAAAGCAAGTGCCATCACCACAACGGGGTTTAAATGTTTCAAATAATTTCAACTCTCTAAAAACCTGCCCGACAATGCCCGGCGCTTTGCCGGTAGCAAAATTGAAGGTAGCACAAATAGTAGCAGCTCGTTGGCATTGCTCATCGCTAAAACCCATCGCTCTGCACGAAGTATAGTTTTCATATAAATCGCTCAAAACGCCCCATGCATCTTGTCCGAATTCTTTAAATTTTTTCGCTTTGTCACCTAATTGTGCATTGGCTGAAAGGGTGAAAATACTCAAACTAATCATCATTAGCGAGTTTAAAATATAGTTTTTCATAATACAATTATTAAAATTTAATGCAAAAAATAGGGCACTTTTAAAAACGGTGTTATAAATATATTGATATTTTTAGAAATAATCAATAGTTAGTATTGATTTTAGTTGAGATGCAAAGTTGGGCTTTTCTGCCACTGAGGAACGATAAAAAAATAAATTTACCATCTGACTTTACCATTTTCCGATATACTTCCTTGAAAAGCCTCGTCTTAGACCCACTAAGCCTACGTTTTTCAACTCGTCTATCAAATAATGACTTTAACAGAGTTGATAAATTTATTTTCTCATCGTTCCTGAAGTGTTTTCTATTTGTTGGTGTTGATGACTTGTTTGCATTACAAGGTTATCTACTTAAGTTTCGGTAGTAGTATTTATTTCATATTAACTTGAATATAAATTATTTATGGAAATTGAAGTACTCAATAAGGTTAAGTTAACTTAATTTAAAATATAAAGCATAAAATCATCCAAGTGAACCTGTTCACTTGTTGTAGTAAAGTGGCAATGCTTTTGTTGACACAATGGAACAGGTTCCATTGGAACTTGACACAATGAAACAGGTTCCATTGGAACAGCAATTATTTTACTACCGAAACTTAAGTTATCTATTTCACGTTGCTTAAATTGTACTTGTTTATGATGAACTAATGTGTATTTTTTATAACGAACAAAAGTTCAGTTCAGAATTTTAGAATTTTTTCAACATACATCTGTTCCGTATTAGGGTCTGATATTCTAATAAAGAAAATTCCTTCCGGCAAATCAGATAAATCTATACTTACTGATGTTTCATTATTACTTATGCTTGAATGAACTGCACCATTAGCGTCTAAGATAGCGATATTGTATAAGGCTAAATTACCACTTATGGTATACAAGTTTGAAGTGGTATTTGGATTGATTTCTATAAGAGAAGCACTAAGTGCCATATTGGGCTTATCAGAATATCGTATTTTTACCAAACCAGTGCCATTCTGAGAAATATAAATATGACTATCTGTTGACACATCAATTCCACTTGGCTTGATAGCGATGCTGCGATACTCATTAGTGGTTACATTGGTAAAAGATAAGTCAGTAGTTGGATTTTCCATTACAAAAAGCCCGGCAGTATAGCCATTTGGAGAATCTTGCTGTTGGGTCAGCCATAATCTACCATCGGGACCAAATACGATGGGACCAGGTCGCTCAATTAATGTGTCGCCAAAGTGAAATGTTGTTATATCAGTTATGTCATCCGCAACTTCGCCAGTTACTGGGTCTGGGGCTGATTGCGGTTGAGCGAATACTCCTTTATTTGCTCCGGTCATTCTATAAACCTTAAAATCAGTACCTATTGCAGGGCAGTAACAGTCATCGCTACACTTCAATTTAGCAGAGCTGCAGCCGCCTTGAATGGAAAGGTAAATAATCGTTGGGTCATTATTGTCTGCAGTAATATAGCCTGTGTTATAAAAATTTTTATTATTGAAGCTCATATCTGGCCAAATATTTACCCAGTTTTCGCCACCGTCTTTAGAACGATATAAACCGATTGATAAATCTAACAAATAAACAACACCTGAATTAGCGTTATCAGGCCAAACAAAATTACTCCGGTGCGTTGCATCTATATTTATTTTATTACCTTCAAACCAAATATTACTTTTTTTCCAATTTTCATTATGGTATCTAAATACACCTTCACCTTCTACTGCTGCCAAAATTATTTGAGAAGTGTTTGAATCACCGTCGTGATAGCCGTAGGTAATAGCTCGAACTCTACCATTATTGTCAGAAGTTTTATCTATTAAGCCAGTATTATTCCAGCTGGTTGCCGTATTTCCAAGCGCATTGGTTGATTTAACATAAACTTCTCCGCCTCCACTATTATTATTATCTCTTTTCCCTACACCTATAATTACCTCGTCTGTAGTTGCATCGAAAATAATATCATAGGCCCTTGATTCTGCACCACTTGGCTTATCTCTATATATATCACTATCTTCAAATCCATTGCTGGTTGCTAATACTACATAATCGGTATTTGCTAAGGCTATCTGACTTGGATTCTTCGGATTTACCGCTACACCTTCGTTTGATGTAGCTTGCATATTGTAAACTGCCGGATTCCAATTATCACCGCCGTCAGCAGATTTCCAAATACCACCTCTACCGGAAACATAAATGATATCGTCAGAAACAACACTGGGAAATGGTCCAAGAGCTACCTCAATAGAGCTAACTATGCTGTTGCGGCGTCCCAAACCAGCTTCACGGAATGCGTTTGTCCTAAACCACCAGTCATATGATTGCCCATATATTTGGTCGGAAACATTGGAATCAACAATTACTAAAGGGGTCCACGTATTGCCACCATTTACGGTCCTCCAGATACTCGAGTAATGCTCTCCGTTTTGACTTCCACCTTCGTTATTTAAACCTGCATATACCACGTCATTTTCACTATTATTATTAAATTTAAGATAACCCGTTACTGCAGTCCATTTTCTATTTGAATTATTGATTGAAAGTCCGGAATTTTTCAAACTCCAATTAGTTCCATTATACTTTACAATTCCACTTTCGCCAATTGCTGCATAAACGCGACTGCTTGCCAAAACGGTTATTCCTTCAGGACGAAGCGTTGCATATTCTAAAGAGTAAGTTACCGTAGTAAAATCATTTGAGTAGTTGATTTTATATATTCCGTTTTGTGAACTGTCGCTAAATTGGATAGCCGCATAAACCGTATTTGGAACTGCAGAATTATAAGCCAAAGACCGGACAAAACCGTTATCCATTATGGTTTCTTCTAACACATTCCCACCTGCCGAAAATAATTTTACTCCAGATTTGTAGGTGCCTGCTATTACAATATCATCTGTAAATGTAGTAGTATCTGAACCTACATCAACAACTATTAAATCTCCATTAGACCTTGGATGACCTGTTGGTATGGCATTCGCATCTTTAGTATCGGAATGATTACCTGAAAATTGCGCATTATCCCCAGCATCGGTTAATCTCCATGAATCGCCCCCGTTAACCGATCTAAACAATCCACCTGAACCTCCTTTATCGCCCGTACCGGCATATAGTATTTGGGGGTTATCCGGCGTAATTGCTAAAGATGCCACTTTAGGACTTTTTAAGCCCTCATTAATGTTTTTATAGCTCAATCCACCGTTTGTTGATTTAAAAATTCCTGAAACATCTGCTGAAGAATAGATGGTTTGTCCATCATCAGTAATGGTTACATCACTTTGAAAACCACCTCCGCTGACATTATTATCTACTACGCTAATAATTGGAGTTATATTTTGAGCATTTAAATTACCAGTAATTAAAAGAACGCTTAACAAAAGGAATATTAGTCTTTTCATAATTTTAATATTAAGTAATTATAGCATAAACATGCTTTATTAAGGTTTTTATCAACCCAAATTGTAAAATTGCTTTTGCTAAGATAAACAAACTATTTTTCCCACTTTGAATGGGAAATTATTTTTTCACAACCCTTAAAGATTAAACTTTATTACACTTATGTCCCCTTTCCATTCTTCATTAGGATCTCTCGCAGAGATCTTTGATCGAACCTGTTTTAGGTAGATTGTTTATTTAACCCACAGTATAAAAACTATTATGTATCTTTGAAGAAGAACAAGACAAACGTGCAAAAAATAATCATTAAAAATTTTGGACCAGTAAAAGATGCTGAAATCGAAATTAAGAAAACCTTAATTTTAATTGGCGAACAAGCCAGTGGCAAAAGTACGATTGCTAAGTTGATTTATTTTTTTCGGACTTTGCCGGAGGAGTTGAAAATACATCTCTTGCAGAATTTTGTGCATAACAAACAAACAAGTAAAACTAAATTTAATTTCGATATAGATATTATTGAGACAATCAGACAAAAGTTTAACGACTACTTTAAGCATATTTATAATTCTTCAAGTTTCAAAATAAAATACTTTTACAGGAATCCAGATGAAGACGATCCTACATACATTTTATTAGAAGTTAATGAAAAGCAAAGTTTGACAGCAGAATTTGATGCAGATTCGAGAAAGCATTTGGAAAAAAAATTATCACAGTATATCACAAGGATAAATCCAATAGTTCCTGAATTTGAATTTAACAACATCTTAAAAAGTCATCTGTTAGGGCTTGAAACTATTGGAAGAAAAAATAATTTATTTATAATAGCCGGAAGAAATGCTACTGTAAGTTACTCAAGAACTTTTGAAAAGCAATTATTTGCAGACTTGAGTAATTCAAATGGTCAATCCAAATCTTATGATGAAACTTTGATGCTAGAATTCATAGAGAGAGTGGACGAGATTAAAAATGAGTTTGAAGCATACCACTTTATCGAAAAAAAAAGTTTTGAGAATATATTTAATAATAATAACTCTAATAATGTTGAAGAAGAAAAAACTATTTACAAAACTGTGCTTAAAAACAGTAATTTAATTTTGAAAGGTAACTACGAGTTAGAAAATGATTCTGAAAATATCAGATTGAATGGATTGGAAGAAAAATATATTTTATTGAAGAATGCCTCAACAGGTCAACAGGAAGTGATAAGAATTCTACAAGACATATTTTTAGCTTTAGATAAGCATAATAATTTCAGGGTAATTGAAGAACCGGAGGCTCATTTATTTCCCGAAGCTCAGAAATTATTAGTCGAAATTTTTGCTTGCTTTATTAATTATCACAAGGAATATGCTGAGGGTAAAGAAGATTACTATCAAGACAATAAATTAATCATAACCACCCACAGCCCCTACATTTTAACAGCTTACAACAACCTATTGTTCGCCAATAGAGTCATCCAAAAAAATGAAGAACAGAAAGAAGAAGTACTTAAAATTGTTGATGAAGCCTGCCTGTTAGACAGTGAAGACTTTGGTGCTTACGCCTTAAAAATTGTTCAAAATGATGGGGATGTATATTGTCAAAGTATTGTAAATCCTAAAACGGGATTGATTTCACAAAATTTTCTGGATAGTGTCTCGGATATACTCAATAGTGAATTTCATAGCTTGTATGATTTGTATACTAAATCTTTCGCACGTAAATGAAACCAGCTAAAGAGCTTGTTCAAGAACTATTAAAAATTGAAAAGGTTGAAGAATGTCTCGAAATAGCTTCAAACAAGCAATTATACATTAAAGATGTTTCTGGAACAGCAATTATAGCAGATACATGCATAGATAGTGTTTATTGCTTTTCCATTATTAATACACAGCAAAACGATATTCATTTTATACCGGTTGATGGAGATGGAATTATAGGTGAAGATTGTTGTGAAGCAGTAATTTTCAACGATGTATATTTTAGTTTTGTTGAATTAAAATTAAATGCCACAAGCAATAAAAGAAGGACCATTTATAACAATCGAATAAAAGCAGTTAGACAAATTGAAACCGCACTTCAATTTTTTAACGATAAACTGAACAATAATTATCAAGGTTTATTACGAGAAGCGATTATTGCCACACCAGATTTTTATCCGAGAGCTGATGCAAGCTGGATAGATATAGCAACTGAATTCGCAGATGACAATGATAACATACCATTAATAGAAGCAACCAAAAAAGAATACTAAAATTAATAACCCAACCTTTGTTTCTCAATAAAATCCTACTTCGCCATTTTCCGATATACTTAGCTTAGGCTATAGGTAGGTTTGAATCTTGCCAAATTAACTTCTAAATTTTAGTGTTACATCTAATAACCAAATTGGTATAAGCCTTTGTTTTTCAACTCAGCTATCAAAAAATGGCTTTGTCAGAGATAGTAAATTTATTTTCGCATCATTTCTAAAAGGATTATAATACTCATTTCGATCACCTAATAATATATTAATTGTCTCCGCATTACTTATCTTCCCATCGTATACCAAACATGAGTAAAAATGAAATTAAAAGTAGGTTTACTGGGCGGTGGTTCTTGGGGAACTGCGGTAGCTTCTTTAACAGCCCAAAACTGTAGCACCAAAATTTGGGCAAGACGACAACAAACGGTAGATAAGATTAACAACAATCATAAAAATGAAGTGTATTTGCCGGGAGCGACCTTAACTAAATCTTTAAAAGCTTTTTATACGATACCGGATACGGTGCAAGATGCCGATGTAGTAGTGATGGGGGTTCCTGCACAAAGTTTTAGACAGGTGTTACAAGATGCTCGCCCGCACATACGCCCTTGGGTGCCCATTGTTAGTTTATCTAAAGGTTTAGAAACCGGCACCAATATGCGAATGACCGAAATAATTGAAGCAGAAATGGAAGGACATCCGGCTGGAGTATTAACCGGACCTAACCTTGCAAAAGAAATTATTGCCGGGCAGGCGGCGGCAAGTGTTATTGCCATGGTTGATGATACAATTGCTGATCGATTACAAAAAGTATTTCGCACGGGTTTATTTAGGGTATATACCAATACTGATGTTATTAGTTGTGAGTTGGGTGGTGCCTTAAAAAACATTATTGCCATTGCTTGCGGTATGGGCGATGGCGCAGAAGCCGGCGAAAATACCAAAGCCATGATTATTACCAGAGGCTTGGCAGAATTGACCAGATTAGATGTAGTAATGGGCGGGCAACCCACTACTTTTGCCGGTTTAGCTGGTATGGGTGATTTAGTGGCGACTTGCTCAAGTACTCAAAGTAGAAATCGATATGTTGGTTACAATTTGGGAAAAGGCAGAAAAATTGATGAGATTATTGCTGAAATGAGCGAGGTAGCAGAAGGCGTGAAAACCGCTAAAGTAGTAATGGAACTGGCTGAAAAATATAAGGTTGAAATGCCTATTGCCCGCTCAGTATATAAGGTGTTGTACGAAGGCGATACAGTTTTTGATGCCTATAGAGGTTTGCTAAAAAGTGCGGTAGGCTCAGAGGCTGAACCGGGTTAAAAGGTGCCTAAGCATTATGGTCATAAAACTACAAAAGCAATCACTTCTCCAACCTTTGGCATATAATTGGCGTATATCTAAATAAAGGGCAAGTAATAAGAGCTTACTCTAAAAAATAGAAGTTGCCAAACTGAAAATTAACAAGACCATAGAGTTGCTAAAAGGGTTGAATGAAAAAGAATTCAAACAATTGGGTAAGCTTATCCAAAACGAATCGGATAAAAGTTATTTATATAAGCTATATCAATACCTTGCAAAGTATTATCCTGATTTTCAGCATAAAAATTTGAATAAACAAAAATGCTTTCAGTTTGTATTTAAAGAACAAATGAATGAGTTGAAAAAGTTGGATAAAGCTAAGACAGAGCAATTTATCAGCAAAAAATTAAAGAATCCTTTTTACAATTTAAACAATACTATTACTCAATTTTTAATTGAATTAGAATTAGCCTTTGACAGCTACGAGAAGAATATGTTGCTACTGAAAAGTTTACGTCGCCGCAAAATGGATGAAGCATGTGTTCATCTGATAGACAAAGAAATTACGAAAATTGATAAAGCGAAAGCAAAATATTTAGACCAGGATTTGGAGCGCTTTCAATACAACCATTTCAAACATAAGTTATCTAACAAAATTGCAAACAATGAAGGGTTAGAACATGAAATAATGAATGATTTGGATGCTTACTACTTTAACATCAAGTTGATTTACAATTGTGTATTGCTTACTCGAGAAAAAATATTTTTTAAAGATATTGATAACTTAATGATTCCTGAGATCATAAAAAAACTGGAGAATGATGAGTTGAAAAAAGTTAGTCCATCTATACAGCTGAACTACTATTTTTTAAAATTAATGAGCGAAGAAAATGAATCAAATTATGAAGAGGTAAAGCAATATTATTTTGAACAGTACGAACACCTAAATGAAGAAGATAAAATTAATGGAATAATTTATTTAACCAATTATTGTAACCGTGAAAATAGATTTAATCATTCTACTAAACTAAAAGAAATGTTGCTGTTGTATAAGTTCTCTATAGAAAAGGACATCTTGGTAGAAGATAATACAATCAACACTAACCAATTCAAAAATATTGTAACAGTTGGTTTAGCAATGAATGAAGATGATTGGGTTACGAATTTTATTGAAACTCATCAACAATATTTGAAAGAAAACGACAAAGAAAATACTGTTACCTTATGTCAGGCAAAAGTTTTTCAAAGTCAAGGTAACAATAATAAAGTTATTGAATTGTTGCAAAATATTGAATTTCAAGATTTATTTGATAATATTACTATGCGGAATATGTTATTGAAAAGTTATTATGAACTGCAAGAATGGCATACACTTGATTTTTTCTTTGAATCTTATGCTAAATTCGTAAAACGAAATAAAGCAATGAGTGAACATATAAAATTAGGCTTAAGCAATATGATATCTTACACGAAGTACTTGGTTAAAGCTCAGAACTTAAATAAATATAACAAGCAAGAAATTGAGTTGAAATACGAAAACTCAAAACCGCTATTTTTAAACAAATGGTTGATACAAAAAATAGATGAACTTTAAAATGCAATTCTAAAAGATCGGCTGGATTATGGAATTTCAAACTGACTTGGACAAAAGTCTAAACTATCAAAGCCTATACTTTCGAGTTCCGTATTATCAAACGCAAATATTGTAGTAAATGGGAATACAGGTGGCTCATTGTACATAATAACTGCACAAACCTCTTCAATATTCTGGATAATATCAAATTCAATTAAAGCGAGCCGTTGTTTTGTAGCAACTTGATAATTGGTTAACCACTCAAAATTAAAGGAAACTAAATTACCAAGTGAGCCGGTTGTTGTATATGCTGCGCATCCGTCACAAGGTAAAACTCTTGGGTTAGCTAATCCTGTTTCATCAAAGAAAAAACGGATATTTCCAGTAGCAAAATACACGGTGTCTTCACCAGAAATAGTTAAAAAATCATCATTATAGCGTACCATCAATTCAATTATAACTGTATTATCGGTGTATGAAACTACTTCAAAATGAGTATCATATTGGTTGTCCGCCATCTCTGGCAAACCACAAGTAGCTAACCATAATCTTCTACTTAAAGTATCATTTATAAATGCAATATTAGAATTATTTTCTAATGTAATTGCTGGATTTAAAGCAGCAACAAAAATATCTGCTTTTCTTCTAAATGTGCACGCATCATTAATTGGTGAAGTCACATCAATTCTTTGATTACTGCTAATTTGATTTTCTAAAACAACCTCTACAATGGCAATAGCTCTAAAGCGGCAAACTTGAGTAGTATCTACCCCATTGGCAAAATCAATCTGAATATGAACAATAGAATCCATCGCAAAACCGGCAGTATCAATACTAAAGCCTGTTTGCCCGTTGCATAAGCCCAAATCAAAGCGGTTTAATGACCAACGGATCTCATCATAATCGGTAATCTTTAAATCAAAATCTAACTGACGAATATCTGCTTGAACAAGGTTTCCATAATCCACATCTAAAGAAAGAATAATATTGTGTTCTAAAGAATCTCTGGCATCATTATAATAGGTGTCTATTTGATGAATGTCTACCTCAATGGCAGGGTTTTGAGCGTTCATTTGACAGACAAAGGCTACAAGAAAAATAATGGAATAAAAAAATTTCATGTTGTACATAGTTATGATGGCAATATATAATATCATACCTTAATAACTACAAAAAGGTTGCAATAAGTAGTTTATTTGTTGAGTTAAAACCAAACTCATCTTTCATAAACCACCTCACCACTTTGAATGGTCAACATTACCTTCGTATGTAAAATATTAGTTTCCTCTAACGTTAAAATGTTATCTGAAAGTAAAGTTAAATCAGCCGTTTTGCCAGGTTCAATACTACCGGTTTGATGTTCTAATTTAGCGGCATAGGCGTTGTGAATAGTATATGCCTGCAAAGCTTGCAAACGGCTTAAACATTCTTTCGGATAAAAAGCATCTTTACCAGCATTATACTTTCGGGTAATGGCAGCATAAAAATTAGCAATAGGATCAATCGGTTCAATCGGGCAATCGGTACCATTGTTAATTTTAATATTGTTTTGTAAAAGCGTTTGCCATAAGTAAGCACCTTCTTCTATGCGTTTTTTACCAAGCCGCTTTTCAATATAGGGCGCATCACTAGTGCAATGATTAGTTTGAATAGAGGCGAGAATATCGTTTTTACTAAAATATGATAAATCATCAGGATGAAGATGTTGCGCATGCTCAATACGCCACCGGTGATCTTTCAAAGCAAATTTATTAATGCAATTCGCATAGGTTTCTAATACGGTTCGATTGGCTAAATCACCAATAGCATGAGTTGCCATTTGTAACTGATGTTTGGCTGCGAACGTACAGATGGGTTTAAACTCCTCCAAATCCAAAGTACAATGTCCTTGGGTTTCCGGATTGTCCGTATAGGGTTTTAAAAACCATGCCCCGTGATTGCCAACCGCTCCATCCATATATCGTTTGATGCCGCCTATGGTTATTTTTCCATCTTTAAACGGAAAAGATTTTTGTAAACTTTTTAGGTTGTCGACCCCTTCGTGCATCATCATCCACAGCTTCACACCTAAGGCAGTCTGTCCTTGTGCACTGCTGTATTGTTCAAACTCTGGCAAGCGAATATCGGCATCTTGAAAAAGGGTAATACCGTGTTGGAGGCATTCTTGAGAAGCAATTTTCAGGGCTTTGAAAAAACGGTTGCTATTATTGGAAGCATAAATTTTTTTCAACATTGTCCACACCGGATTAATGGCATTTTCAATGAGCATGCCGGTCAATTTACCTTTGTTATTTCGTATTAGTTGACCACCTTCAATAGTACTGTTTTCATCAAAACCCAATTGTTGCAATGCTGCTTGATTAACTAAGGCACTATGCCTTGAAGCATGCCACAACACAACAGGATGGTTTGGCGAAACTTGATTTAACAAATGATTGGTTGGCAAACCATTTACTAAAACTGGTTGCTCGTTCCACTTTTCCTGATGCCAACCTTCGGCTTCTATCCAATTGCCCTTTGTTTGTTGGGCAGTTGCTTTCTGTACCTTATCAAGTATTGCTTGCCAATTGCTACAGTCCGTTAAATTGACTTTCATTTTACTTAATCCCAAATTGAGGAAGTGTCCATGTCCTTCAATAAAAGCCGGCATTAAAAATTGTTGTTGCGCATCAATAATTTTGGTTGATGCGTGAATGGCGGGTTTTAGATTCACATAATCGTCAACTGCTATTATTTTATTTTGATGAATTAGCACTGTATTGGCTTGCAGCATTTGATAGCCGTTGAAAATTTGGGCATTGCAAATGGCTAAGGTAGCTTCCATCGTTTATTAACTTTACAAATTATTAATTATTAATTATTAGGTAGGAAGAACTGTAGTGAAGATTTTAGAAGTAATCATTCAACTTGTATATTGATCCATTACATCATCCGTTGGCGTTTGACAAGATAAGGTTGTAGTATCTGATCGTAACTTTTATTGATGTCGGCTTCTACAAAATCAATTTTGTATTGTAAAGATCGCATTTTTAAATCGCTTTTAAATGCGCCCATTTGTTTAACGTATTCGTCTTTTACCTGATTAGAATGCAGCTTAACTTTTTCGCCGGTTTCCATATCAATAAACACATATGGGCGATTGTCAAATTGAAACTCCAATTCTTTTTGATGATCGACTACGTGAAATAAAATGACTTCATGCTTGTTGTATTTTAAATGTTGGAGGGCTTCAAACAAATCATCGGCATTAGAGGCATTGTCAAACATATCACTAAAAATAACCACCAACGAACGGCGGTGTACATTTTCGGCAATTTGATGTAAACTTTGTGCTGCCGATGTACCTTTTTTTCGCTCCGTTACGTTTAAGGCTTTTTCCAAATGGCTTAACAGTAATTTATGATGCGCCGTAGTCGACTTTGTTCGGGTATGCAAACTGACTTTATCGTTAAAGGTACTTAAGCCAAAGGCATCACGCTGTTGGCGTAACATATGCATAATAGCTGCCGAGGATAGGGCGGAAAAATACAGTTTGTTAATTTTCTTTTCGTTGGTGGTATCATCCGGTTCGGGATAATACATAGAAGAGGAGGTATCAATCACCAATTGACAACGCAGGTTAGTTTCTTCTTCGTAGTTTTTGATGAAGAGTTTATCCGTTCGCGCCAATACCTTCCAATCAATATTTTTGATAGGATCGCCGGGGTTGTATTGCCGGTGTTCGGCAAACTCCACCGAAAAACCATGGAAGGGGCTTTTGTGTAAGCCAATAATAAAACCTTCTACCACTTGCTTTGCCAACAATTCTATATTGTTGAATTGATGGATTTGGGCGCCGGTGTTCAATTTGGTTTCTAATGCCATTGCGCAAAGTTAGTTTTTTTGGTTAAATTTCATGTGGGAAATAGGTTAGGGGAAGTAATTAAAGTATATCCACTTCAAAAAAGTTGCTCTAAAACGATAACCAAACGACCATACTTTCGATAAGTAAGTAAGTATTAACCTAAAAATGTATGAAAATATGTTTACAAAAAAACTAACAGACCAGTAGCTTATTGAGGGCATCAAAGCGTGTGACTTGAAAGTCTACAAATTTCTGGATAAGAAATTCAGGGCGAAAGCAATTACCCATGTTAAAGTCAACTCTTGTAATGAATATGACGCAGATGAATTATATAATGACGTGATTTTGCAAATTTATATGAATATTGAAAACGATAAATATGTATTTGATGAAAATAAGTTTGATGCTTATTTTATGCGTATTTTGAAAAATAAGGAACGATGAGAAAATAAATTGATCAACTCTGATAAAGTCATTTTTTGATAGACGAGTTGAAAAACGCAGGCTTAGTGGGCAGCTTGTTTTTGAGGTGGACGGGACAGAGCTGTTTAAGTTGTTGTAAAATTATCTTTCAAATTATAATTTTCGTTTAACTCTATTACCATTGTTGCGTATAACAAATTGACTATTTGTATATTAGCCCAAATAAATCAATACGGTTTTAAATGAAGAAAATTTTAATTTCGATTATCATTTTTGCGGCTTTTGGTATTTTATCAGAAGTAGTGTTTAGAACAATTACCAATGTTGGAGAACAGCTATATTATGGTCAACCGATAGATTGGATGTTGCGAACTAAAATTTATTTTTGGATGATCCCTATTTATGGATTGTCTTACTTGCTCTTTCATGCTTGTTATGCTACAATAAAACAGTTGCCACTACTATTACAATTAACCTTAATTACATTAAGCATTTTTGCCGTCGAATATATTACCGGATGGTTGCTTCAAAGTATAATCGGTGCTTGCCCGTGGACTTATGATAAAGGTTGGCATATTGATGGACTAATACGCTTAGATTACGCACCGGCTTGGATGCTGTTTGCTTTTTTACTGATACATCTCTACAACACCATTCATCGTTTACAATTAGAGACTTAAGTTTCGGGAGTAAAATAGTTGCTGTTCCAATGGAGCCTGTTTCATTGTGTTAACAAAAGTATTGCCACTTTACTACAACAAGTGAACAGGTTCACTTGGATGATTTTATGCTTTATATGTTGAATTAAGTTAACTTAAGTTTCGGTAGTAAAATAGTTGCTGTTCCAATGGAACCTGTTCCATTGTGTGAACAAAAGCATAGTCACTTTACTACAACAAGTGAACAGGTTCACTTGGATGATTTTATGCTTTATATGTTGAATTAAGTTAACTTAAGTTTCGGTAGTAAAATAGTTGCTGTTCCAATGGAACCTGTTCCATTGTGTGACGAAGAACCGAAGTATTTAAACTAGCCCCGATTGCAGCGGTTATGCTGCCTGAAGCGCAAGATTTTGCAGCCTAGCCGCAGCATTTGAGCGGAAAGCGGGACTTACGGTTTTATAATGCTAAAAGGTTTCGCTTCAAAAAAAAGCAATGCAAAAGTGTCAACTATTTTGTTGTTAGGATAAACTTGTCTAAAATTGAATTGTACTTAAAATAATTAAATGCCATTTCCATAATGCTTATCTTTGCAAAAATTAAATATTTTAATATGTTTATAACAGAAATTACGGCAAGGCAGGTTTTAGATTCAAGAGGTAACCCTACCGTAGAAGCAGAAGTAATAACCGATGATGGTGCTTGGGGAAGAGCGATTGTTCCTTCGGGAGCAAGTACCGGTAAATATGAAGCGGTTGAGCTTAGAGATGGTGATGCCGAGCGATATATGGGCAAGGGTGTTTTAAAAGCGGTGCAAAACATTAATGAAATTATTGCGCCTCGTTTAGCCGGTGAAGAAGTTTCTGAACAAAAACTAATTGATACAATATTACTCGATTTAGATGGCACTGAAAACAAAGCTAAGCTGGGTGCCAATGCGATTCTTGCGGTTTCGTTAGCGGCGGCTAAGGCTGCAGCTTTACAAAACAGTTTGCCATTATATAGATATATTGGTGGGGTGAATGCTCATATTTTACCCATCCCTATGATGAATATTATTAATGGTGGTTCGCATGCCGATAATAGTGTGGATATACAAGAGTTTATGGTGATGCCGGTTGGGGCTTCTACTTTTAGAGAAGGTCTGAGAATGGGTGTTGAGATTTTTCATCATTTAAAGGCAGTATTAAAAGACAATAAGTATTCAACCAACGTAGGCGATGAAGGTGGTTTTGCGCCCAATTTAAAATCGAATGAAGAAGCGATTGAGGTAATTTTAAAAGCCATTGGCAAAGCCGGTTACAAAGCGGGAGATGAGGTGTTGATTGCTTTAGATCCTGCTGCTTCAGAATTTTACAATGAAGAAGAAAAAGTATACCACTTTCATAAATCGGACGGGCGCAAGTTAAGCAGTAGCGATATGGTTGGCTTTTGGAAAGATTGGGTGAACAAATATCCTATTATTTCTATTGAAGATGGTTTACACGAAGATGATTTTAAAGGATGGATTGAACTAAATAAAACCATTGGTAAACAGGTTCAATTGGTAGGCGATGATTTGTTTGTAACTAATGTAAAACGATTGCAACAAGGTATTGATGAACAAATGGCAAATGCTATTTTAATTAAAGTGAATCAAATTGGTAGTTTAAGTGAAACTATTGATGCGGTTAGTTTAGCACATAAAAGCAGTTTCAATTGTGTAATGAGCCATAGAAGTGGGGAAACGGAAGATACCACTATTGCAGATTTGGCGGTTGCCCTCAATACCGGACAGATAAAAACCGGTTCAGCCTCTCGTACCGATAGAATTGCAAAGTATAATCAATTATTGAGAATTGAGGAAGATTTGGGCGCGCAAGCATATTATCCGGGAAAAGAGTACAAATTTGTGTAACTTTACCCTACTGAAGTTCATAAAATTGCAATTTTACGGTGCAAAGTTATTGGTCACATATTAAAAAGATTTTCACAAATAAGTATGCTATTACTTTAATGGTATTTATTATTTATCTTATTTTTTTTCAACAATATAATTGGTTAGATCAATTAACTTACAAAAAAGAACGGGATGCTTTGAAACAAAAGAAAGATTACTATCAAACCGCTATAAAAAAAATTGACGATCAAACGGCTGCTATTAAAAATGATAAAGCGGCTTTAGAAAAATACGCCCGAGAACAATATTTAATGAAAAAAGAAAATGAAATAATTATTATTACCGACCCCTAAAATTAGCATAAAAATTCAAAAACCAAGTAGCAAATGCAAAAGTTATTATTTAGTGTATTGATTTTATTTTTAATTACAAGTGCCCAAGCCCAAAGTGTTGAAGGACACGGTGATGCGCACGCTTACGAACAAGCTATTGGCTTACGTGGAGGCTTTGGTGGCGGTATAACCTATAAGCAGCAATTGGGTAGTGAAGCCAATTACGGGGAAGCCATTTTAAATTTTTGGGACCGGCTTTTAACAGTACGTGCTTTATATGAAAGAACGCAAACAACCAATGTAGACGGCTTAAGATGGTATTACGGTGGTGGTCCGGTATTAGGTATTGGCAGTGAATTTAATGTTGGTTTAGGCGGTGTTGTAGGTATTGAATTTACCTTTTTTGATATACCAATTAATGCCTCATTAGATATTTCCCCAACTGTCTACTTATTTCAATCGGAAGATGAAAGAAATAATTTTGACTGGCAAGTCGGTGGTTTTTCTTTGCGTTATATTTTGCGTTAGGTTAGATGATGCGAGAAGTAAGATGTATGACTTTATATTTCGTTTAGGGATGCCCTGATAATTAAACTTAAAAAAAGTGTTATGATAAGATCAATTTTTCGAAATAGCGGTTGGCTGTTTATTGTATGTTTAATCATGTCATGTGGTAGAACGGTGCCTGAAGGTTTGGGGCTTTCTAAAAATGGGCAGTTGATTGATTGTCCGGATTCTCCTAATTGTGTATCTACTCAAACCAATAAAGAGAAAGCCACAATAGAACCGATTGCATACAGTATAGAAGATGAAGCCGCGTGGTTATTATTAGTTGAATTAATGGAGCAAGATAAATTAGCCAACATTATCAAGAAGCAAGACAATCAATATATGCACGTAGCTTATTATACCAAAAGCAAAATATTTATTGATGATGTGGAGTTTTTGCAAGATGCCAATAATAATCTTTTTCATTTTCGGTCGGCTTCTAGGGTAGGGCATTCTGATTTAGGCGCTAACCGCAAGCGTATGGAAAACATTAGAAGTGCTTTTTTAGAGAAGCAGAAGGCTTTGTGATAAATTTCAAGTACTAAATTCCAAGTATCAAATTCCAATTCTAAAACTTAAAACAATTAAGTATTAAATAATCAGGAATGTTTTTTGTTAGAAAATCAATAATTAATCAATTCATCATCAATAAATTTAAACCGCCTTTTGCATCGTAAACCCAAAGGTAGATCCAAAACCTAATTTACTGCGTACATTAATAGATTGACGGTGGGCTTCAATGATATGTTTTACAATAGCTAAGCCCAATCCCGTGCCGCCTCTTGCGCGGCTTCGGCTTTTTTCTACCCGGTAAAATCGCTCGAATAACCGAGGAATGTCTTCTTCAGCAATGCCTTTGCCATCGTCAGAAACTTCCGTTAAGATATACTTTTCCATATCGTAAAACCCAACAGCAGTAGTGCCACTTGGCTTACCGTATTTTATAGAGTTTTCAATTAAATTAATTAACACCTGACGAACTTTTTCTACATCACCATATACCATAAATTTACCTTCAATGCCTTCTTTAATCTGAAAGCTGATGTTAAACTCTTTTGCCTTCACTTCTAATTCTTCAAAAACCTCCTCCGTTAAGGTATGCATGTCAAATACCTCACTGTCTAATTTAAAGGTTTCGGCTTCTAACACATTAATCGTATCGAGATCGTCAATAATTTTATTGAGCCGCTTAATATTTTTTTTCGCTTTGCTGAGGTATTTCATATTCACATTCGGGTCATCTAAAGCACCATCAATTAAGGTTTCAACATAACCTTGTATAGTAAATAGTGGCGTTTTCAACTCGTGTGCTACATTACCCAAATATTCTTTTCTGTAGGCTTCTTCAATTTTCAGTTTTTCAATTTCTCTATTGCTGCTATCTAACCATTCATTTACTTGTTCATCGGCTTCCGAAATTACATCAATATCACTTCTAAATTGCTTTACTTTTTCTATATCTCCCAACTTTATGGTTGATATTTTTTTGTAGATCAATTTAATTTTTCGATAAATGAACTGCTGAATGGCAGAAAGCACAATTAAAAAGGAGATCACAAAACTCAGTAGCGCAATGGCAGCAATATGTCCCCAATATATTTCTGGACTAAAAAAAAATTTGGTTAATATAATGAGTAGTACAATAATAGCTGTAATACGGCTAGCAACCGATAAGGCAACTTCTCTTGGTGTAGGATTTTTCATGCCGAAACTTTCATTGTGATTTAAATACTTCTAATAATCAAATTTATAGCCCACCCCTTTTTTTGTTTGAATATATTTATCGCCTACTTTTTCTCTTATTTTTCGTATGTGCACATCTATCGTTCTGTCGCCAACAATTAAATCATTGCCCCATACCTTTTGAAAAATTTCGGAGCGGTTAAAAATTTTACCCGGTTTCGATGCCAAAAGAACTAATATTTCAAACTCCTTTTTAGTTAAGGTGAGTGGCTTTCCATTTAAATAGATCAGCATTTGCTCATGATTAATGACCAAATCACCATAAGTCTCTTCAACAATTTCTTTGTTTGGTTGCTTCTTTCTTTTCAACAAGGCTTTAATGCGACTCATCAGTACCCGCTGTTTTACCGGCTTGTTGATAAAATCATCTCCACCGCTTTCGAAACCGGCAATTTGAGTAAAGTCTTCTTTTCGAGCAGTTAAAAAGGCAATAACGGTATCGGCAAATTCATCAGAACTGCGCAACTCGCTGCATACTTCAATGCCATCCATATCGGGCATCATAATATCTAATAAAATTAAATCGGGTAAAAAGGTTTTTGCTTTGCTTAAACCATCTGCCCCATTTTCGGCTGTTGCCACTTCGTAGCCTTCTTTAATTAAATTATATTCAATAAATTCGCGAATATCCGGCTCGTCGTCAACTACTAAAATTTTTTGTTTATTTGCCATTTAATTGGTTTAACGTAAAAGATGATCAAACAATTCCATAACCTTAAGTTCAATGTAATCTCTAATAGTATGATAGGCTTTGTCCGATAAATTTTTCGGATCGGGTATTTGCCAATCTTCCCGGCGTTCAGTTTTTATTTGTGGACAATCCTCTCCACAACCCATAGATATTACGGCATCAAAGCGAAGGTGTTCAACTTTTTTTAATGAATTTGACTGATGGCTTGTTAAATCATATGATAAATCAGCCATCGCTGCAATGGCTTTGGGATTAATTTTTCCGGTAGGTTTTGAGCCGGCACTGTATACTTCAATTCCCTTTTTTTTGTGTATATGCCCAAATGCTTCAGCCATTTGACTACGGTTAGCATTTTCCACACAAACAAATAAAATATTTTTCAAATTTATATACCCTTTACTTTGGCTTAAAGATAATTTATTTACAATAACCATCATTTTAAGATTATGTTAAGAAGGTGCAAGGTATTATACCAAATTGACCATAAAATGGTAACACAAATTTCGGTTTAATATTGGCGATCTCTTCGTTAAAAATACTCGCTATAGCCGCTGGCTATGTCTGCGTTTTTTACCTTGAGCTCACCAAATTAATTCCAAAATTTTTGTGTCACTTTTTACAGTCAAATTGGTATTAGACTACGAAATAAGGAATGTTACTACGGCGATAGTCCTTAGCAAAATAGCCCCGATAGCAGTGGTTATGCTGCCTGAAGCGTTGGCATTTGTGCGTTGGCGCAGCATTTGAACGGATAGCGGGACTGCCCTTTGTGCGAACGACCATTGTTTCGCTACTAAAAAAAAGAAAAATTTATTGTAGCTAACATGATAACTAAAAGCCATTTGTACTTAAATTCGCCCATTAGCAAAACAAGCAATGACGAAGCAATTGAAGCAAACCGCACAAGATGATGATTTAAATTATATTAATGTATACGGTGCAAGGGTGCATAACTTAGCCGACATTAGTGTATCGATACCGCGCAATCAGTTGGTGGTGATTACCGGCATTAGTGGCAGTGGAAAATCGTCGTTGGCTTTTGATACGATTTATGCGGAAGGCTCACGCCGGTATATGGAAAGTTTTTCGGCTTATGCCCGGCAGTTTATTGGTTCTATGGAACGCCCGGATGTTGACAAAATTACCGGCTTAAGTCCGGTGATTTCTATTGAGCAAAAAACGACTAACAAAAACCCACGTTCGACAGTTGGAACGGTTACTGAGATCTATGATTTTTTGCGCTTGTTGTTTGCCCGGGTTGGCGAGGCTTTTTCGTACGAAACGGGTAAAAAAATGGTGCAGTACACGAGTCAACAAATTGTAATGCAAACGGTACAAGATTATGCCGGTAAAAAAGTAGTGATTTTAGCGCCCTTAGTAAGAGGTAGAAAAGGGCATTACAGAGAGTTGTTTGAACAGTTGCGAAAGCAAGGTTTTTTAAAAGTGCGCATTGAAGGGAGCATTGAAAGCATTGAACCCAAAATGCAAGTTGATCGATATAAAGTACACAATATTGAAGCGGTTATTGATCGCCTCGAAATTAATAAAGATGATGTGCCGCGTATTAGTCAGTCGGTTGAAAAAGCCTTAGAAATGGGCAAGGGTTTAATGATGTTGATGGATTACGAAACGGAAGCAGTTCGTCCGTTTAGTAAAATGCTGATGGACCCGGTGAGCGGTATTTCGTATGAAATTCCTTCGCCTAATTCCTTTTCGTTTAACTCGCCGTATGGAGCTTGTTCGGCTTGCCGGGGTTTGGGTTTTATTAAAAATATTGATTTAGAATTGATTGTGCCGGATAATAGCAAGTCGATCAATCAGGTGGGTATTTTACCTTTAGGCGAAGTGCGGGATAATTATATGTTTAAACACATCCGTTCGCTTGCCCGAAAACATAAGTTTACGCTTGGTACGCCTTTAAAAGATTTACCTGACAAAGCCTTCAACCTAATTTTATATGGAACCGCAACTAAACCGGATATAGATTTCACCTATGGAACCAATGCTTTAGACAAACCCTATTATACGGATTATGAAGGGGTGATACCTATGCTTATTAGAAGTTTTAACAGCAGTAGTTCGGATGCGATTAGGCGATGGGCTGAAGGTTTTATGGTTCAAGTTAGTTGCCCGGAATGTGAGGGAGCCCGCTTGAAAAAGGAATCTTTACATTTTAAAATTGATAAAAAGAACATTGCCGAAATTGCAACGATGGATATTTCGGAGGCTTATAATTGGGTAGATGGTTTGGAACCCAAACTGAATAAAAAACAAAAAGCCATTGGAAAAGATATTATAAAAGAATTACGCTTGCGTATTGGTTTTTTATTAAATGTTGGCTTAGATTATTTAACTTTTAACCGCCCTTCGCGGACTTTGTCCGGTGGCGAGTCGCAGCGCATTCGGTTGGCTACTCAAATTGGTTCGGCTTTATCAGGCATTACATATATTTTAGATGAGCCAAGTATTGGTTTGCATCAACGAGACAACCAAAGATTAATTAAGGCTTTAAAGGATTTAGCAAAAGCGGATAATACGGTTTTGGTTGTGGAGCATGATAAAGATATAATGTTAGAAGCCGATTATTTGATTGATCTCGGTCCGGGTGCAGGGGAGCACGGTGGTAAAATTGTAGGAGAAGGAACGCCTAAACAGTTTTTAAAAGGCAAATCGTTTACTGCTGATTATTTGAGTGGAAAAACTAAAGTGCCCCTACCAGAAAAAAGACGGGAAGGTAATGGTGGTCGGTTAATTTTAAAAGGTGCAACAGGCAACAACTTACAAGCAGTCGATCTTACTTTGCCCTTAGGTACTTTTATATGTGTTACGGGGGTTTCGGGTAGTGGCAAATCAACCTTAATTAACGAAACCTTGTATCCAATTTTAAACCATCATTTTTTTAGAGCGAAGAAAAAACCTTTGCCTTACAAAAGTATTGAAGGGATGGATTTGTTAGATAAGGTCATTGAAATTGATCAATCACCGATAGGCAGAACACCGCGTTCTAATCCGGTAACCTATATTGGTGTGTTTACTGAAATTAGAAGTCTGTTTGCCAATTTACCTGAAGCCAAAATACGCGGTTATAAACCCGGCAGATTTTCGTTTAACGTAAAAGGCGGGCGTTGCGAAACCTGCGAAGGTGGCGGGATGAAATTGATTGAAATGAATTTTCTACCTGATGTGTACGTACCTTGTGAACAGTGTTTTGCTAAACGCTATAACCGCGAAACTTTGGAGATACGTTACAAAGGCAAATCGATAAGTGATGTTTTGAAAATGACCGTAGAGGAAGCCGCGGTGTTTTTTGAACCCATCCCTAAAATTTATAGAAAGATTAAAACTTTGTTGGATGTGGGTTTAGGCTATATTAAATTAGGACAATCGGCACCAACCCTTTCTGGGGGTGAAGCTCAACGTGTAAAACTGAGTAGCGAATTGAGCAAACGCGATACCGGACAAACTATTTATATATTAGATGAACCCACTACCGGTTTACATTTTAAAGATATTTTGATGTTGTTAGAAGTGCTGAACAAATTGGTTGACAAAGGCAACACCATTATCGTCATTGAGCACAATATGGATGTAATTAAAGCGGCGGATTATATTATTGATTTGGGTCCTGATGGTGGTAGTAAAGGTGGGGAAATTGTGGTTTTTGGTACACCGGAAGTAGTGGCTGAGCATGGGGGTTCTTTTACGGCTGAGTTTTTGCGGGGGGAGTTGGGGTGATGTTGTACAGTTATTATCACATCAATACAACAGCCCGCTCATCCCAAGGATTGAACCAAGTATTTTTCACATCTACTTTTACAACTACAAAATGTCTAACAGCAGTTCTTCTATTGTTAGCCAAACAGCCAAAATGAAAAAATTGCCAGCTATTTATTTCAAAAGGTAATTCAAAGTCTACCTCAATAATTTCACCGGGACTAATCCTAAATTTTTCAGACAACTTAATTTCGCCATAGGTATAAGATTTTGTTTCATCCCTTGTGCCATTTATACTCTTTTCATCTTTTATTTGGTAAATTTGTCTTTCTTCAAGGCATATGAAGATGTTATTTATATATTGGATACTTTGTGTAGTTAAATGTACTTTACCACATATAAGGTTGTCTTTTTTATATGAATAATTTGGGATTTGAAGTTGTGCCGATACGCCTTCAATTCCAATTTTATCTTTTACAGTTTTAATAGTTGATTTTATCTTTTCTGAAATATTCATATAGCAAATTTTTTAAAATTTATATTAGTGTAATGATTTTCGATTTTTTAGGTGTAGTCCATTTATCTCTTACATTCATACATACGTTAATATAATATTGAGTTGTATGTTTATGTGTGAAGGTTGATAATATTTTCATGACTCTTACAAAAACAAATTCATCCCTATTCAAATATTTATTAGTATAGAATTTTTGTGTATTTCCAACATTAAATGGCAATTCAAAATTCAATTCTTTTGGTTCACTTGGTTTAGTTTTAAAATTGTCGGTTAGTACAATTTCACTTAAGGTTGTCTTGGTGGTTGAATTTGACCTGTTACCCGGCTTCCGTTTCGACTCTATGCCTTCGTGTGGTAGATTGTCGCTTTTATGGTGTGAGGTTACCTTTTCAACTAAACTTATTGTGATGTTATAAACTTCTTCTTCATCGGTAGATTGTACAATGATCTTCCCTGGGATAAAATGATCAGCTCTGCAAACTTGTGCAGGAATTTCTAGATCGAATATGGTTTCTGCTATGCCAAAGCGTTGTTTCACGTTTGTTACAAACCGTCTGACGGGAGGAACATTAAAAAGATTAACGCCGGTATGTGAAAGGATGATTAAAAACGCCATAAAAAAGATGAATAAAAAAGCCATTAAATAATTTGTTTAGATTACGTAATTTAAGTTTCTGTTTAGATTGTTCATTTAATTTTAAAGCAAAGATATGGACGTTTCAATTATTTGTTTTCACTGTAAATGGTGATATTTTAAAATCAGGGTTTATAGTGATTTTTATTCATTAAGCCTTATTTGAAAGTGTTAATATAGATAAGATATTTTCATTATATAAAAACAATCAGGCTGGGTGAAAACCTGATTGTATTAAAATTCATATATATTCTAATACCAACTAACATAAAAACTATTACCTTGGGCTTTCAAGCGTGTATCATAGCTGTTATTATTCCAATATTTACTATGTGTATAATTACACAAATAATAACCACTGCATCCTCCCCAACAGTATTTCCAACTATTTGCTTTGTTTGGAGTATAATAGAACCAAGCTGAAACGCAATTCGAATTGTTTTTTGGTTTTACATAAAAAGAATGAGGTGCTACCCATGAATAAAAATTATATGGTCCACCAGAATACCATCCTCTTGAGGCTATTTCTGTTTCGGGTATTTGAATTAAAAGATCAAAACCAACAGCATCTTTTTCCAAATTCTTACTTACAAGTTCGATGTGCAATTCTGGAAATTCAGATAACTCTACATCTTTTTCTATATTTTCATTAAAGCTGTTTTCAGATGTTTCTCCTTCAAATATCGGTTTAATGATTAAAGAACCACTATTGTGTAATGCCAATATTTCTTTATCATCACAAGAAATTGATAGTGTAACTTCGTTTTTGCCTGTCTCATCCGATAGAACTAACTCTTTTTTAAACATTCCTTGGGTTTGCATAGGGCTTTTATCAGTATTTTCCTCTATGTAACCTTGTGGTTTATCCTCAACTAATTTGTTATCCTCACAAGAACTTAAAAAAACGGTAACCATTACTATAGCCATTAGGTTAAATACAAACGATTTTAATTTAAAATTTTTCATTTATTTTTGTTTTAGTTTTTTAAATGGAGTAAGCGGCGGTTTGTCAAATATTTGCCGTTTACTCTTTTTGTTGTTTGAGTATTTTATTAGCTCCGCTTGTAGCTGGGAGAGGCTTGGTTAACTACTTTCCTTGAAAGCAGCGAACCCGGTTTGTTTTATTTATTCTTTTATAAATTTGCTTATTATGGATTTAAGTGAATTAAATAATAAAAATGGGTGCTCTTTAATATTCATTTGTGGTGTTTTTGGGTTTGTCAGTAAATATTCTGTTGTTTGTATTGGCAAAGATGCAGCACAATCATTTGTACCACAAGTATGTGAAATTTCAATTTTTCAAGAATAAACACTATAAACGTCATTAAACTATTTGACTAAAATTGTTTATCTTTGACATGTAAATGCATAATAATTAATTGCTTATAAAAATTTATTTATTCTAATTTAATAAAACTCAAATTTCTAAAAATTGATATTTTCGTATCAAAATAAAAATCAAACTTTTTATAAATCTTAAAATCAACCTGATATGACTGATACTAAAATCGTAAAACTGTATAATGTAATGGATGCTCAAGAAAAAAGAGGACTCCAAATATGGTTAGAAAACAGAAATCTATGGTCACAAAAAAAAGGAAACCACGATGATCTGTTGCGTTTACACAATTGTATAATAAAATATGCTAAGCGACCTCGAAAATTATCAGAGCAAATTGAAAACCTTAATAAAATAAACCAATTACGTCATCAATTGTTTAATATAGCGGAGAATTTTTTGTTAGTTAATTGGCTTACCAAAAAGACACATAAGAGCAATAATTTTGATCTGCAGAAAAAATTACTAATGGTCGCCTATTATCAGGCGAAAGAACTTCCTGAAAATAGTATTAGTATTATTGATTTATCGAAATTGATTGAATTTAAATTAAACGATATTGGTAATCATTTAGAAAAAACAAATGCTAATAATATTGATGAATATTATCAAATACATAAATTTTATCATCATTTATACTACAATTTAAATACGCATATTTGGCAAAAAGGTAGTGAATATTTAAAAAAATTATTGCAGCATTTAAATACATTTCTTGGGTTGACGAAAATGCGATATTATACAGAAGCGTTGTACCGAAAAAAAATTAGAGGCGAACAATTTAATTTGCCTGACATTGAAAGTACTCAACTTGAAATGGTAAGCCTTAATGAAAACCTGATAGAACAAAATGCTAATAATACTTTATTTGAACTCTACCTGCTTTGTTTTGAATTATCAATTAAAGAAAGCAAAGTTCATCTAAAACTTTTGACCGATAAAATAATTGAAAAAGCACCATTTTTAAATGAAAAGGAATTAGGCACTATACTTACTTTTGCCATTAACTATGCCTCCTTTATTACAAGAAAAAACCATATTGACTTAACAGCAACACATTTCAATTTGCATAAATTAGGTTTAGAAAGGTCTGTGTTTTTGACGAATGGCTTATTACAGCCTCAAATTTTAATTAACTACGCTTATATATGTTGCGAAGAACAAAAACCAAATGAAATAGATAGTGCCTGGAAAAAATACCAATTTAGAATTGAGGACGATTACAAAGAACCTACTTTAAATTTATGTTTGGCTTACAAGTTGTTCGCTCAAAATAAATTTAAAGAATCGCTGGAGTATTTGAGCAAATATTCAAAGCGAAAAATACGGTTTTATTTAAGAAGGAAAGTGTTACAGATTAAGTGCCTTTATGAAATAAGAGATTATAGTAAATTTGAAGAAGAGCGAGTAAACTTGGTAAAGTATTTGAACAACAATAAAGATGAGTTTAATGATGATTACTTGTATGAATCTCTATATAATTTTACTCAAATAGTTAGAGATCTATCCAATCCTGATCAAAGCAAAGAAAAACTTTTGTTAATGTTGAAGAAAAATACTGTAGAGCGAGCTTGGTTGTCAAAAAAAATAAATAACACGACCTGATTCGTCAGGTCATGTTATTATGCATGAAGTGTTTTATTGAAATAAGGTGGTATACTTTTGTATTGATCCGGTTTCTATATCTGTAACCAATATTCGGTATTTACCTTTTGGCAAGTTTAATCTTAGCCTTGCAAACTGGCTTGTTAAATAAATCTTTTTTACAAATCGCTTACCGGTTTCGTGTATAAAAACTATAGAAAATGTTTTGTGCTGTTCCAAATCAACACTAATAAGTACATTTTCTGTTTGCTGCTTTTTGGCACCCCATACAATATCTACAATACCGGGTTGAGCTAAAGCAAGCGATAAGTTAAAAAATAATGCTGCTACAAGAGCCAACAATTTTAATGTCATCTTTCGATTTTTGTTCATGTTGTTAAATATTTAGTTAACAATTAATTTAAATTTATTCAGAAATTATGATAAAGACAAAATATTATATATTTTATACTGTCTTTATACCTCTGTTACCTTTTGTTGTTTTTTAATTCAATACTTTAATTAAATGATGAATGAAACTATCTTGATAGTATTTCCTTTGCTTTTATAGTATTAATTTGGTGCTTAATATTTTTAGTCATTTTTACTTTTTTGCTTGTCATTTACCCGTATAACAACAAAAGCGAAATTTCTTAGCAAACAAATCAGATTTTTTTGAAAAATTATGAATTCGAGTTTTTTTTATCCTACAAAAGCCTATTTTTGATGAACTTATGCACGATGACCAAAAATATATAGATGCTTTAGTTTATAGAGACGATGCTTTAGTGGATGAAATCTACAATAAGTTTGCTCCTGAATGTAAACGATTTATTATAAAAAATGGAGGAAGCCAAAACGAAGCTTATAACATTTTTCAGGAAATTTTAAAGGTGGTTTCCCTACGGCATAAATCGAAGCCCATTGAATTGGTTGTGCCTTTTGGAGAATATTTGCAGTCGGTGTATAAAAATTTATGGCTTGATAAGAATATAAATAAAAGGCAGCACGATGATCAAAAATATTTAGAAGCTTTAGTTAATAGAAACGAAGCATTAGTTGAAGAAATCTATCAGAATCATGCACCCGAGTGTAAGCGATTTGTATTAAGGAATGGAGGAACGGTTGATGATGCTTATGATATTTTCCAAGAAGCTTTAATTGCAGTTTCGTTACGCCATCAATCAAAACCAATAGAATTACTGGTGCCTTTTGGTGGCTATTTATACCGGGTATATAAAAATTTATGGATTAATGAACTAAGGATGAGAAACAAAGATCAATCAATAAATATAATTGATACCGAAAATATAAAAGACCCATTTTTCTCATTAGAACAAAATAAAGAGTTGCAATTCATTATTTTAAAAGATAGTTTTAATGAATTAAAAAGAGATTGTAAAGAGCTGTTAGGCATGCGTATGATTGATATGAGTGCTAAAGAAATTGCGGAAGAATTGGATATAGAACCCAACAATGTCGATCAAAAGATGTATACTTGTAGAGAGCGTTTGCGGAAATGTTGTGAAAATCATCCATTATATAAACAACTTTAACAACAAAAAATGAAGCCCGAATTAGGCAATTCTACATATCAAATTAATAAAGAAAGGATTATCAATATTGTATTTCCTGATGCAAGCCATAGTTTACAAAATATAGAATTACAGGGTAATACTTTAGTTGTTTATTATACTGCATCCGATGCAGATAATTTTATTATTGACAACAATACTTATATAAAAGCCTATGATTTGGACGCTTACAAAATTAAATTTCCATATAAAGAAACAACTTCTATACAAAGGGTTGAATTTAGAAAAGTGGTTCAAGCAAATACCGAAGTACATCATATTGATACTCAACAATTAAATCAATATATTAACAATGAAATAGGCGAAGAAGTAAAGGCAAAAGTCAATGAATTTATAAAGAATAAGAATGAGTTAAAGAATAAAATCCGAAAATATCAAATTAATGACCGACTGTTAAAGGAAAACCATTTATCACTAAGTACAGAGAATTATAAGCAAGAAAAAGAAACCCTTGAACCGATTTTTACTAAAGTAGGGAGAAAATATTTTGTTGAAAGTGCAGTTGACCAATTGGAAAATCTGTTGAGAACGCAAAATATTGTTTTTTATGATAATTATGGGCTTGAGAAAAAAAGGGAAAAGCAAATAAGCAATTTTAAAGCAAAGTCTGTTTCTGAAAAAACATTATCAGACTTTTCGGATTTCTATAATGAAAACCTAATGGAACAAAAAAATATTTTCTTTTCTACGACGAATTCAGATAGATATTCTAGTCTACCAACATTAGGGGAAGGAATCTGGAGATTTTTAGATGTTGATTGGAGGAATGCAAGTAATTCATTTAATAGAGTAAATCAAATAGCTGCATTTTTCTTAATCGTTTGCATTCATAAAATTGAATTTTCAATTAACGAGAGAGTTGACACTAATGAGCTTTTTGAAGTTTACAACAAAATTTCATCTGAGTTAAAAAATAAATTTTTCCGCGTAAATAAATTCATTTTAATTTCCTCAGTAAAAGATCAAATTGATCATTATTTTCACTATTCAAATAGAGTTAAAGACTATTTAATTTCGGAATCATCAACTTTTAGAACTGATCCTCCACTAATACCTTGGCTTGAAGTAACCAAGCTAACTACTATTGAAAAGGGTATTTTTGATTTTTTATCAAATAAAAAAGAATCAGCTATACAGACTTTCAAAGATGTTTACGATATTTCCAATTGCTATTTAGCTTTAGGTTATTTAAATCAAAAACAACCAAATAAAGCAAAACCAATACTAAATCTATTACAAGAGTCTGAAAAGTATGGTGATATCGCCAAATCTATTTTAGCTCAATTAGACGACAGTTTAAATGAAATGCAAATTATTCAATATCTCAATGGTGAGTTAAGTGGCAATGCCTTAAAAGATTTTGAGAAAAAAATAGCAAACAATGAGACATTGAGATTGAAAGTTAAACAACACCAATCCATTAACTCGTTACTAAAAGAAAACTATCTTTATTTAAATAACGATGTTTATCAAAAACAAAAAAAAGAACTAAGCCCAATTTTTGAGAAAGTAGGGAAACCGTACTTCGAAAAAAAAACTATTGAACAATTTGATCATGAAATTCTAATCAATCAATACATTAATGGCGAATTAAGTGGAGATGCTTTAAAAGCTTTTGAAAAAAAATTAGCCGGAGACGAAGAGTTGCGATTAAAAGTTGAACATCATCAAACTTATGATGAATTGATGAAAGAGAATTTCCGCTCCTTTGAAAATGATTCTTTAAAAGAAGAAAAAGAACATTTAAAACCATTTTTTGATAAAATTGGAGAGAAGTATATTTCAGCAAATAAAGATAATTCAAGTTCACGCGATACACAAAATATTTCTATTGCTATTGCCGAAAACAGCCAGTTATTTTTACAAGCCATAGAAAAAATATTGGGAGAAAAAGATTCTATAGAAATTTTATTTACTGCTTTGAATGGTGCTGACTTATTAAGTAAATTGGATAATATTCAACCTCAAGTTGTTTTGATAGATATTCGTATGCCTGATATTGATGGCTTAGAAGCTACACGAAAAGTCAAAGAATTATATCCAAATGTTTACGTGATTATACTGTCGAATTATGATGATTTACCAACGGTAAAAAACACCTTAAAAGCAGGTGCAGATGGATTTTTACTGAAAGATTTTGATGTGGATGAGTTGCTTATCGCTATTGATAAAGTAAGTGAAGGAAAGAACTTTTTGAGTGAGAGGGTTCAAAATTTAATAGATAGAAATGTGACAAAGAAAAAAGACAAATCCATTCACTTAACAATAGCTTCTATAGCTTATGATTTAGGTATAAAAGCATTTATAGAAAAAGACTACAAGAAAGCCGTTGATTATCTTCTCCCTTTATCGTCGTTAAATATGCATCAAAATCCAATACGCATTTCTATAATAGCTCGTTCCTACTACGAATTAGATACCGAATATAAGGAAACCACAATAAATTTTTTCCATGCTTTTCAAAGCTATATTCGAATGGATAAATTTCTTAATAGTAAAAGTAAAATAAAGTATCGAAATTATATTAGAGTATTAATGAAATATTATCTAATGAAGCATATCAAAACAAAAGAGTTGGATGACAAAGAAAAGAATTGAATGGAAAAGCAACTAAATGATATCTTGAGTCTACCCAAAAATATTTCTGAAAAATAATTTCTCTCCTCAAAAAATGCATCGGCTCTAAGTTTCTAAAGGAATCACATCGTTTATCACAATGTTGCCGAGTTATGAATCTCCTATTTTAATGGGCTTTAGGTTGCTTTCAGTAAAACTTCTACCCCTCCCCCAAAAACTCAAAAAATGTATCGGCTCGCAGTCCCAAGCGCAAGGTTTCTAAAGGTATGACATCATTTGGGGCAATGTTACCGAGATTGACATTGGCACCGCGAAGTTTAATAAACCAGGCTTGTTGTTGCTTTTTGGGGGTTTCCCATATAATGGTTTGACCGTCTTCTATGGCGTGTAAAATTTCGTTGACTAAACCCATGCGCACCTCGCCGCTTGCGCGGTAAATACCAATATTGCCACTTTCGCGGGCTTCGGCAATTACTTTCCACGAGCCGGCTGCGAGTTCTTTATTGATGAGTTCAATCCAAATATAGGGTGCCATAATTTTGGTTTCGTCTTTCGAGCCAATTTCTGAGAGGACTTTGGCATGTTCTGCCAATTGACTAATGTAGGCACACTTTTGCTCGTGTTCAATTTCTAAACAACCGTCTGATACTTCAACATAATCTAATTCAAATTCGTCAATCAGGTTGAGGTAGTTGTTAAATTGATTTCTTGCTACAAACGCTTCAAACAAGGTTCCACCAAAGTAGTAGGGAATGTTAGCTTGTTGATAGAGTTTCAATTTTCCTTTTAGATTAGGCGTTACCATTGATGTGCCAAAACCCAGCTTAACCATATCGGTATACACGCCGCTAACCTCAATAAAATCTTCGGTTTCCCGTAGGCTTAAACCTTTATCCATTACCATCGTTAAGCCGTGTTTTCTAGGTTTAGCAGTTCTTTCCGGCAAGCCGGATAATTGATAATTCATAAAACAAACACCCTAATTTATGCGCGCAAAAGTATTTAAATCATGCGTAATTAAAAATTCCTATAACATATATTTCAGTGCTCAAATTCTAAATTCCAAAAATCAATTGACGAAAATAGACAAGTTTTTCAAAGTGGTTGATCTTTTCCTGTTTTTGACTGCTACCGTTTTATGTTGCTACGAAGCACCGAAGTTTGTAAACTAGCCCCGATTGCAGCGGTTATGCTATTTTGCAGCGCAGCATATGCAGCCGAGCAATAGCATTTGAGCGGAAAGCGGGACCAACCTTATTATAATGCTATAAGGTTTCGCTTCAAAAAAAAATAGATGCAAAAGTGTGTACTACTTTTATTGTTTGGATAAACTTGTATAATATTTGGAAGGAAAAAGCAAGATGTATTTTATAAGAAATAGTCTATATTCATTTAATATAATACGCTCCATGTATAATATTTTAGCTAAACTTGTGAATTGATTCGTAGTTAAAAATTCCATTGGCTTCGTCGTTATAAAAACCTATCTTTAGCACCATGATTTACCAAAAGAAGACATCAGTACTTATTATTATATTATTGTTATGTTTTGGTTTAAAGGCACAGCCAGATACTATACCAAAAAAAAGAAAGGCGCAACTAACGCCATTGCCTGCCTTAAGTTATGCGCCGGAAACAGGCTTTACCATGGGGGTTATTGGTGATTATTATTTTGATTTAGCCAAAGGCGACACGACGGTTAGTGTTTCAAAGGTGCGTTTATTAGCAACTTACACTACGTCGCGGCAATCTATTTTTGAACCTTCGTGGGCATTGTATAGCCCCAACGATAACTACCGGACTAGTGGTTATTTCCGTTATCGAAATTTTAATGACCGCAATTATGGTTTTGGTAATGAAGTTGAATCTATTGTTGTAAACTTTGTAGAAAAAGATGAGGTTTGGGAAGCCGATACCACCAACTTTCAGCAGTTTTGGTCGAAACGTATTTTGTTTGAAGGCAATGTATTAAAGAAGATTATTCCCAATTTATATGTAGGTCCGCAAATTGAGTTAGATTATGTGTTTGATGTACGTAACGATTCTTCGGTTGTAGTGCAAGAGACACCAGATTTTCAGAACACCACAGTTAAAGGTTTTAGAGGAGGCATTGGTTTGAATGTAACTTACGATACCCGCAACCGGCCCAACTATCCGAAAACCGGTAGCTATGTACAATTGTCTAATCACTTTTTTGGTAAATGGTTGGCTAGCGATGTAATGTATACTGCCTTAGGTTTAGATGCCCGGCAATATTTTAATATGTATAAAGATCATGTGTTTGCGGTACGCTTGTTTTCTAATCATCGTTTTGGTGCCAATATTGAAGATTTACCCATAAGAGGTTTAGCGCGCTTTGGTGGTAGAGAGTTGGTGCGCGGTTATTTTTTTGGTACTTATCAAGACCGGCATTTTTTAACTTTTGCTGCCGAATATCGTTTACCTTTTACTTTTTTGGAGGATAGTTTTTTACCTTTGTTAGGCAGATTAGGGATGGTTGCCTTTTTTAGCGGCGGTCAGGTATATGGTGATTATCATCAATTTGCATTTAACGATTTTCATCTCGCTGTTGGTGGAGGATTACGTATTAACATCAACAAAAACGAAACCACCAATATTCGAATTGATTATGGTTTTGGGTTAAGCCCTAATTCGGCTTATAAGAACAAACGGCAAAGTGCTTTGTATTTCTTTTTGAGTGAGGCTTTTTAAAAAATAAATTTTATACAGAATTGATCATCCAATTTGGATTACAAGTTTTCCAAAGCCATTGCTAACTTTGAATATTGAAATGAAAAACCATGTTTAATTAATTTTTCAGGATAAACATTTCGGCTTTTTAACAAGAGTTCTGTTTCCGTTCGCAAGAAAAACGCCCCTATTTCTAACAACCATTTTGGCTGTGCTAAGCCAAAAGGCATCTTATATTTTTTGCGAAGTAATTGCATTAAGGTTTCATTCTTTTCAGGATGCGGAGCCGTTACATTTACCACACCTTTTATATGATGCTGTTCAATTAAGTATTCAATTGCTCCACAGAAATCATCAATGTGAATCCAACTGAAACGCTGTTGTCCATTGCCTTGTTTTCCACCCAAACCCAATTTTGTAATTTGCTTTAGTCTTGGAAAAGCACCTCCTTTATTGCCCAAAACAATAGAAGTACGCGCCACTATTTTACGTATCCCTTCAATATCATTTTCAAAAAAAGTAGCTTCCCAATGTTTGCAAACATTCATTGAAAAGTCGTTGCCGATAATGCCATTTTCTTCGGTATTTAAATGGCTTAAGCTGTCATCGTAAATTGTTGCACTTCCGGCATTAATCCAAACTTTGGGTGGATGTGCCAATTCTGCTACAGCATCATTTAACACTTGGGTACTTTCAATTCTCGAGTTTAAAATAGCGGCTTTATTTGCTTCGGTATAACGACAATCTACTGATTTACCGGTTAAATTAATCAAAACATCGGCTTTATTTAGATGGCTTGTCCAACTGCCTTTAGTTTTGGCATCCCATTGAAGATGATTGTTAGCTTTTGGACTTCGGGTTAATATGAATACCTCCTCATCTTTGGTAACAAAATATTTTTCTAAGGCTTTGCCTAAAAATCCGGAGCCACCTGCAATTATAATTTTGCGCATATTCATTAATTTTTAACGAAGATAAATATAAGAATTAGCATTAATACAAGCATACGATAAATGACCCAACTGCAAGTTAGCCAAAGTGAAATATTAAGGAGTTTACATCGTCTAATATGTTCTGCCAGCATCATGCTAACCACTATACCAAAATAAGCCAACAGAGTAATTGCTGAAAAAGAGAAGAATTGATTAACAAGTAAAAGAGGAATGATTAAAATACCGCCTATTAATGAAACGGTTGACATATTGCCTAAATATTCTATGGTTTTGTGTTTAGTTATAAAATGGGCTACGCTGCCTTGCCAAACTATTTGACCAAAGCAAACTAAATATTCAAGCCACCAAGTGTGTGTTAGGCTTAACGCTTGATATAAATTAAAGGTAAACTGATTGAGGATGAAACCGGTTATTAATGCCACCATAAAAATATATAAACTTCTATAGCGCACATTAAAATCGGGCACACAAGCATTAGCGGTTTGGTTAATTGCAGAAGGATAAATTACTTTTCGGTTGTAGGTGATGAAGAAATAAAACTTTCGCAGTAACCATTGAAAAGGAGCAAAACTCAAGAGCCACTTAAAAAAGCGGTTGTTTGCCGATAAAATTTTAGTAAATGCTTGAATGCCATAAACGGTTTGCCCGGTTTGTTCATTATATAAGGCTATTTCGTTACGGGCTATGTGTGCATCTACTTTACCATCATATTGTGTTATTGTTTTTTGGTAAGATGTTAACGTTTTTGGATCAAGCCATTTTAGGTATACAAAACAATTGCCGTATACTTTACACATTGGGCAATCGGTATCGAGAAATAATTTGTGGTTTTGAATCATTGCTTGATGTTAAGTTTTTTGATTTCTTTTCTGCAAATATAGTTCTTATTTTTCGTATTTTCAATATTTATTGAATATAATTTTACAATTAGTAGGCGTATTGCGTGTACCTGTGATTATGAAATCACAATTGTAAAGCTATTGGGTTAAGTACTAATACCAAATTGACCATAAAATAAAATTGGTATAAGTTTAACTCGTTATTATACTATGTAAACCTACTGTACAAAAGTAATCCCCGAGGGATGACATTTTGATAGCATAAAAGGCTACACATTAGTGAAGCTCCGGAGGAGCGATACCACCGAAAGTGATTCAAAGTGTCGCTCCTCTGGAGCTCAATTAAATTAAATTGGTTGGCTACCAAGATGTAGCACTTCCAACTTTTGTATTCAAAAAAAAAATACATTTTAATTAACATAATAAAGATATGCTGGTTTGTTTAGTTCTTAAGGCACTATATTGTATAGAAAGGAAAAGCTAACTGCGAACCACGATCCTCAGCTTATTAGCCCTGATTGCAACGGTTATGCTATTTTGCAGCGCAAGCTTTTGCAGCATAGCAATAGCATTTGAGTGGAAAGCAGGACTACCCTTTGCACGGGTAAGGCTGTCTCGCTTCAAAAAAACAATTTGCTGGTGTATTGATTTATAGAAGCCTCAATTGCAACTGCCTATTTCGGCACTAAAGCTGGCACCTTTTTCTACTTCAAAATCATTGATCAAATTAATCGTTTTTCCTGCTTTAAACCTTATTACTTTGCCTACCGTTATCTTGGTATTACTAGTTATGCTTTCGCCAGCAGTTTGCAGCCCTGAACTTATACTTGCATTATTCATATGACTTAAAGTAGCAGGACAGCTTGAAGTTACCGTATAGTTTTCTAACAAGTTACAACCAGCCGCATCGGTAATGCTCACCCAATAATTTCCTACAAACAGATTATTGACGGAAGAATTGGTGGTACCATTTGACCAGTAGTAGCTATATGGCGGCATACCTCCTTCTACTCGCACTACTATACTTCCATCTGGCACTCTATTGCCGCTGGCAGAAGAGATGTCTTTAGTAACTTGCAAGCCTGTTGCCGGATGCAACTCATATTCGTTAAATACAGAACAGCCGTTTTTATCAGTAATAGTGGCACTAAATATACCTGCACCTAAGTTAGTGATGGTATTACCAGTACCACCGTTTGACCAATTAATTTGATAAGGTGGCGTGCCATTATTAATGTCGGCTATGCTAATAGAACCGTCATTTTCATCCACGCAGGTTTCATCACTTATTTCGGCAGTATTGGTTAGCACCAAGTTGCTTGGTGGAACCGTTATGGTTTTAGTGTATGAACATTGGTTTTTATCTGTAACACTAAGGGTATAATCTCCAGCACGCTTATTATTTAGGTTTAAAGAAGTTTCTCCAGAACTCCATTGGTATACGTAAGGACCCATACCACCAGTTATCTCGTTGATTATATGACCGTCGGCATTACCACTACACGAGGGTCTTTCGGCACTACTACTAATTTGTATTTCAACATCGGCACAACTAAAATCACAATCGCCCGCACTTGACCAAGTTAAGGCAAAACCCTTATCTACCACATAGGTATCAGAATCATGTTTTAAGGTAATGCTTCCACCACTTGAAGTAATGGGTGGTGGTACTAAGGTTCCATTAAGCGTCCATAACAACTGATCATTTTCACTATCGCCATCATAAATATACAAATAATCATAATTTAATTCATAGCCTACTTCGGTAAATATAAGCGTAATGGGTTGATTATTGGGGGAAACGATTGTTAAGGTGCCTTCGCTTTGGTCAACATAAGCTCCGTTGGGTCCACCATAATCGTATAAAGTGCCCGAACAAGCTGTTTCAATTAATGAACTGTTAAAGGGCATGGTAGTTACACAGGGGCTTTGGTCATCAATTTGTATATAGGTATTTTTAGTAATGGTATTGGTATTGTCGCAACCTTTAACTTGAAGACTTACAGTATAGTTACCGGAAGCGGTGTAAGTATGTGTTGGATTTTGTTGTGCAGAACTGTTGCCATCTCCAAAATCCCAACGATAACTGTTTACTGGAAGAGTTGATATGCCTTCAAACTGAATTGTTTGTGGTGCTGAGCAATAGGTTAACGGATGGATGGTTGTTAAGTTTGGCTGCAATATATTAGCGGCATTGTATTTTTCGCCTAAACCAACTGCATGCCAGGCATTAATGGTACTAATTACTTCTGGTGCAGGTGGGCAATCGCCATACAAATCAACAGCAGCTTGTATAGCAAAGGTTTTGGCATCTTCATAATCGCTGTTGGGTGTTAAATAAGTGGTTAAGTTTCTATAGGCAATGTCTGCTGCTTTATCTATTCCAATACCTAATACGCTGTATCTTTCTCCATTATGATTGGTGCCGTTACCTCCATTGCTTAACAAATAAAACCAAAAGTTTTGTACATTGCTGTTTACATGTAAGCCACACAAATCATTGTTAGTTGTAGGAAAGCAACCAACTGTATTTATCCAATGAGGGTCATTATTTCCATACGTATCTGGGTCTCTTTTTGCATTGGGGTTCGACATATTTCTTAAGCTAAAGCCGGTGTCTTCACCAATTAACCAATTACCATTTTGATTGGGCGGTTTACCATAAAATTCAATTGCTGTTCCAAAAATATCACTAAACGATTCGTTTAAAGCACCCGGCTCTTGTACATATATCAATCCTGCAGTATTATCTGTAATGGCGTGTACAAATTCGTGCGCAATAATATCTAAAGTAGCAAACGTGTAAGGAAATCTTGTTGCATCGCCAACTGAAATGTAGCTTCCGTTCCAAGTTGCATTATTGGTATCACCACCTTTAAAAACCCGGTGTACTCTGCATTGAATTCTTGCACCATTATCGTCATAGCTGTTCCGGTTATGTTTCTCCTTAAAATAATCATAGGTTACTTCGGCTGCCCAATGGGCATCAACGGCAGCATAATCTCTTGCAGCATTGTCAAATTCTAATAAGGTCCAATTATTGTCTTCGTCTCGAAAATGATTTCCATTAGCATCTAAGGTAACTATGCCGTTTCCTCTTCCGCTTTCAGAAAGCACAAAATAACCAGGTATAATAGCATTGTCTGTTTGTATGGTTCGTGTACCACTTCTTTTTGTTTGAGCAGTTGCTTCTGCATCTGCATGTCTAATTAAAGATTCATCTAGTACAATTTGCCCATTATTGGCATTAATATAAACAACATTTCTTGTTTCTGGCTCATGTGCAAACATATCTAATTCATAACATAATTGATAGCTGTCTACTTGTTCAATATTCCAATTTTGAGGAGCGATTACTAATTTTCGATTTGGAAAATGTGTACTTTTCTTTTCATTTTTATGTGTACTTAACAACCATTCTTCTTGAGGGATATGCCATTTATAACTTGTTGCACCAATATGTTTTTTTGCTATATTAAGTGCATTTAAAAATTGCATAGAATAGTTAAATGTTTTAGTAAAACGGGTTTCTAATTGTCCATTTACCATGTGCACTTTTCCGTTTTTTATGTGCACATAAACCACCATATTTTTCACTTCATAGCCTTGATATTTTTGTTGAAACCGGTGATGTTCGAATCCTAAGTGATCTTTATCTATTCTAATCAACCCAAAATCGTAGTTATCATCTAAATCATACCACTGTTTTAGTAGCCTAATTAAATTGTTGGCAAGAGGTGCTTGGTCCAAATCAAATTTAATCAATGCCGGTGCGTGGGTCTGTTTATCAATATGTACCTCTGCGGCATTGTAAACATACTGTTTGGCATTGTTGCCTCTTAAAATGGTATTAAAATTTTTGGCAGATAATGAATTTATCTGTACCAGGCAAGCTATCCACAACACATGTTTAAAAATATTACTCATCATTTTTATTCAATTTTATTTTAATACGAAGTTTATTGACAATTGTTTAGTGTCATTTTTTAGTTGGGTTCATGATTAATTTTATAACTTTGTGCATAAAGTAAAAATTATGAAAAAAATAATATGCTTATGTATACTCAGCACCCTATTTTTTTACGCGTGTAACACTAACCCAAAAGAGACTAATAATACCATTGCTGAGAAAAGTAATGAGGTAAAGCAGGAAAACAAATCTGCTACAAAAATAAACAACAAAAATACTACCAAAAAGACTCAAATTGTTAATAAAAAACAAGAAGTGGTTGGTTCAGGCAAAATCAATTGGAAAACCATTGCCGAAGTAGAACAATTAATGAAAACTGAACCCAAAAAAGTGTTAGTAGATGCCTATACGAGTTGGTGCGGTTGGTGTAAGCGTATGGATAAAAATACATTTCAGCATCCTGAAATAGCTCAATATGTTAATGATAATTTCTATGCTATAAAATTTGATGCTGAAACAAAAGAGACGATTAATTTTAAGGGAAAAGAATTTAATTTTGTACCGGGTGGCAGAAAAGGACACAATGAGTTAGCCAAATTTTTGTTGAAGGGAAGATTAAGTTATCCTACAATTTCTTTTTTAAATGAAGAGTTAGATTTGATTAATGCTTTTCCAGGGTACAAACAACCCAGCGATTTTGACGCTTTGTTAAACTATATTCAAAAAAATGAATTTTCTAATATGGGTTTTACACAGTTTAAAAGTGCATTTACATCAGCCATTCCACCAATAGCTAAAAACAATGTGCGATCAACTTTAAAAAAGCCAACACCGCAAAAAAGAAATCTTCAACAAAAGCCAGTATTGCAGCAAAGGGTAAAAGTTCAGCCAGGCAATAACAATAATAATAATATTGGTATAAAAAATATTCAACAATCAACTAAGCAGATAAAGGCAAAACCGAAAGCTAAAGCGGGTAATTAAGTTTTTAAGACAGGTTTAATCATTCAATTTAGATAATGAAACTCTCTGTTCATCTGATTTTAGTTTTTTTCATTACTTCTTGCGCAAGTCCTGCTCAAATAAAAGATGCCTCTATTATTAATAACCCAGAGTTAGATTTTCATATAGTCGACTTACAGAAACAACATTTGCGGTTTTATTCAGTCAATACCAATGGACGACCCTATTCAAACATTGGGCAATTGAAAAGTGAATTGGACAAGGCGAACCAAACCTTAATTTTTGCGATGAACGGTGGTATGTTTGATAAGGATTTATCTTCGCAGGGTTTATATATTGAAAACGGCGAGCTGATAAACGAATTAGATACCAATAGAACCGGTTATGGAAATTTCTATCTACAACCAAATGGTGTTTTTTATCTTACCAAAGATAAAAAAACCGGTATTTGCCGAACTGAGGATTTTAAAAACCTCGATCGAATTCAATTTGCCACTCAATCCGGTCCGTTATTAGTTATTGATGGTGCTATTCATCCAAAACTTACCGAAGGTTCAAAAAATTTGCATATTAGAAACGGCGTTGGTATTTTACCCAACGGGAACTTGCTTTTTGCCATCTCTAATCAAACTATTAATTTTTTTGACTTTGCTACTTTTTTCAAATCCAACGGATGCAACTACGCCTTATACTTAGATGGCTTTGTTTCTAAAATGTATCTGCCTCAAAAAAATTGGCATCAATTAAATGGGCAGTTTGGGATTATTATTGCTGAAACAGCTGATTAAGTTCCATTAAATCATCTGACATGTTCGATTGCCAGATGATTCTTCCTATTGATTACCTAATCTTTCATTACTTTTTTATACTGAATACTGTCACTACTTTCAATAAGCATCAAGTACAATCCTTTTGATAAAATCTCAGTTGAAAATGAAACGTCATTCAAACCCTTATGAAGGGTGAAATGTTCACTTATCAATTCTTTCCCAGCTACATCTATTAAATTGATTTCTATATCACTTCCATGAACATAATTATACAATTGCAAGTTCAATTCATCTAAAAAAGGAACCGGATAAGTATGTAATAAAGTAATACCTGTAGCTTCTCCCCTATCAACTTCGGTTATGGCTTCTATAGTTGCCGTTCCATCAAAGTCGGTTTGTGATAAACGGTAATAAGTTAATCCACTGCTGGCTTGCCTGTCTAATAATTGATAGCTTGATGATGTATTGCTATTGCCTGCGCCTTTTACTGTTCCTAACTCTATAAAGTCAATCCCATTTTTTGAAGAGGCTATTGTAAAAAAGTCGTTCTCCATTTCGGTTGCGGTTGACCATTTTAAAAGATTGCCATTGGCTTGGGCTTCTCCTTCAAAAACTAATAATTCAACTGGCAGTTTATCGCATTGAACAGAGCCGGTTACCCAATCGTGACACATTTCGCTGTCTAAAGCTTCTATTTGATAATTGGAGCCATCAGCTAAATCTGAAATTATAAAAGTTTCACCATGGCTGACATTGCCTTTATATACTGTGCCATAAATGCTGAACGGTAAATTGCCTAATACTTGCGGTAAGCCACC
>CALHDG010000272.1 GCA_938023075.1 uncultured Chitinophagales bacterium | reverse complement strand
CTATTATTTTTTTCGATTAGGATAGGTTTGAGCATTGTTTACAAAACCTAATTTTAATGCTCCGAAAGTCATTAACAATAGAGCTAAAGTCATTAAACCCCATTGTGATAAGGTAGGTACTTCATTAAATGAAGAGAAATTTGCACCATCAGCAGTGCCGTCACCATTTACGGTAAATCCAGCAGGACCAACATCTCCACCTCCATCAGTATAGCAGGCAGGTACGGAAGCTACATCTAAAGTAGCAATATATTCGCCACAAGGGTATGGTCCACCAGCAAGTACATAATCACCATTTGCATCAGCAATTGCCATACCAACAGGATTACCGGCTGCATCAGTTATTAAAACAGCGGTTCCCGTAACATCACAACCCATATCTGCATTAATGCTTCCCGCAATATCATCTTCACAAGGTGCGTCGCAATCTTCTCTAATAACTTCAATTGAATTTGATAAAGCAAAACAACCGGTTAAATCTGCAGCATTCATGCCCACTTCGGCTCCAACAATATCATCGAAGGTAACATACCATATTAAGCAAGTACCAAAGCCTGCAACGTCAAAGTCTACTTCACCTGGCATACCTGGCAAGCCTAAAATATTTAAGGCATCATCTGTAATAACCCAAGCGGTATTAGCACCACTTCCACCTGATGTGGTAATGCCAGAAACAAAGTCAGGCGTGCCGTCGCCAGCGCAGAATTGGAATGGACCACCTGTAATAGTGGCGGCAGTGGCAGTACAAGGATCTGTACAATCTTCTCTAATAACCTCAATTGAATTTGATAAAGCAAAACAACCGGTTAAATCTGCTGCATTCATGCCTACTTCGGCTCCAACAATATCATCGAAGGTAACATACCATATTAGGCAAGTACCAAAGCCTGCAACGTCAAAGTCTACTTCACCTGGCATACCTGGCAAGCCTAAAATATTTAAGGCATCATCTGTAACAACCCAAGCGGTATTGGCTCCACTTCCACCTGATGTGGTAATGCCAGAAACAAAGTCAGGCGTGCCGTCGCCAGCGCAGAATTGGAATGGACCACCTGTAATAGTGGCGGCAGTAGCAGTACAAGCTGCAACGCATGACCCATCATCACAATTTGCTGCTGGATCAAAATTACCGGCAGTTGAGTCCGTACATCCGTTAACAGGAGTGGTTTCGTTTGCACAGGCACAAGAAACAGGATCCCAAGTACCACCAAATGGACCAGCAGTACAATCAGCATTACAGTCTGTGCTATACCCGACACATAAATCATCATTAGTAGATGCCGGATCATAAGCCGGATCACAAGGATCTGTACAACCATCTATAGGAATAAGCGTACAAAGACAATTAGCCGAATCAAAAGATTCTCCTGCTGCACAATTTGGCGTATTAGTTACTGTGCAAGTAGCAGCATCAAAAGTATCTGTTGTAAGCGCACAACCATCATCAGGGTTGGGTTCATTACAAGGATCAGAACAAGCCGTATTTCCAAGATCGCAAGAACCATCATCGCAGTTTGCAGTAGCTTCAAAGTTACAAGCTGCTGAATCCGTACAACCTAACACCTGAGGTGCATCAACTATACAAGCACAAGCATCATTTGGATCAACTATTTCTAAATCTCCTGCACAAGGATCTGTATTACAAACTGGTGCTGGTTGACAAGAACCATCATCAACACAAGCTGCTGCATCGAAGTTACAAGCTGCAGCATCTGTACAACCCATTACCGGATTACAAGGATCTGCACAAGCAGTATTACCAAGATCACAAGTACCATCATCACAATTAGCTGTTGCATCAAAGTTACAAGCCGCCGCATCTGTACAACCATTTACCGGTGCTGTTTCGTTTATACAAGCACAAGTCGCCGGATCCCATGTTCCACCAAATGGACCTGCTGTACAATCGGTGTTGCAATCAGTGCTATAGCCTGCGCAAAGTGTTGGATCGTCAACGGTGGCATTGGGGTCGTAATTTGGATCGCAAGGATCGGTACAGCCAACAACATCAGCACAAGCGGCATCATTTTCATCTAATAGAGTTATAGTCATAAGCCCATTTACTGCAGCGCAACTATTATCTATATCTACATTGCCGTTTGGATCAACACATATTGCTGCTGCCTGAATAAAATAGAAACCTTCTGGAGCAGGTGGCAAAACACCTCCGGGATAATAATATGGACCAACATAACCAAATTCATCTATAAAGAAATCATTAACATCTAATGTTGCATTTGGACCTAAAACAATCCAATCCGTAATTGGAGTTAAACCTGTTCCAGTACCAGCAAAATCACCAAGAATTCTCCAGGCATATTCAAATGTAAAACCTGGAGGGCATCCGCCCAAAGTCAAGTCTTCCGTTCCATCAGTCATTAAGTCCAATGTTCCGCCAATACAAAGTGTTTGATTTAATAAAGCAGGATCTATATTCCCGGCGAAACAACTAAGTACGCAATAAGGGGCTGACGCCTGAGGAAAATCAGCAAAATTAATAGTTAGTGTTTCTGTACAAGTATTGCCTATTCCATCTGGAGCTGAACCACTTATTGTTATAGAACCAGCCGCAATATCTGCTGGTGTCAACTCTATATATAATAGGGCACCAGTAGGCATAGTATAAGTTCCATCCGGATTTTGAGCAACTGTAGTGAAAGTACCATTAGATAAGGTAACGGTTATTGAACCTCCTCCTCCTGCGCAATCAGTAAAATTTAATCCTCCAAAACCTAAATAAATATTATCATTTGATTCTCCAGTAACAAACTCAGAGCAAAAGAAAATATTTCCATCTAAATCATCGGAAAAAAAGAAACCGGATTCATCATCTGTTGTAGCTGGGTCATCTTCGGTAAATTCAATTGCAGCTATGTTACCAAAAGGACATTCGTCTTGACAATCAACACAAGTGCAGTAATCTTCAACTGGCGCACAGGCAGCATCGCCACAGAGCGTTCCGCAAGGTGTAACGGACAAACAAAACTCACCTACAACACCGTCCCAGGTATCAATTAACATATAATAGGTTTGACCTGGAGTAAACATTAAATCTAACCAACCAGAAATCCAAGGTGGGGAAGTAAACAAATCTTCATTGGCTGCAAAATAATCGCATTCACCTAAAGTATTGTCAGGACAAGTATTTGATTCATAAATGGCAACCTGCGTATCGGCATCTCCACCTAAAACGTTGTTTGGATTGATCCCACAGTCTCCATAGGTTCCATCGGAAGTCCATAAAGAATAACTAACGGGTGAGCCATCACCATTTAAATCGGGCACCGTAAAAGTAAACCATATACTGGTTTCCATAACAGCCGATCCGTCACCAAATAAGTTCGTATCGTCTGTTTGCGGACAAGTTGGTGATTCTCCAGGTTCTGGCGGGTCAGTTGTATTTCCTGTAGCGCCGGTGTTATCAATTACCATCGATAAATTTGATACGTTACATGCACCATCAAACAATGAACTAATGTCCATCGCATTGGCACACTCATCATTAGCAGGCTGAGCATAAGCATTGAAACTCGCTGCGAGGCAGATGAGTAGGGTTCCAACACCTATAAAATTGACAAATTTTTTCATAATAGTCATTTATATCTAATTATTTTTTGTTCACTAATTATTATTATCGTTTCAGAATCAACGATATAGGAGATTTTTTACTAACAAAAAAATATAATAGGGCAACAAGATATTGAAATTTTGTTGAAAACTTTTGCTTAAATGCAAAATATTTTGATAATGTGTAATGCTTTACCAATTTTATTTAATTGCAATATAATATTGGTAAAATATGAAGCTCTTAATTGACCTTTTTATCGAAAAAATCGACAAGTTTATCAAAGTGGTTGATATTTTCTTGTTTTGGATTGTCACTATTTTTTCTTTCTACGAAGAACCAAAGTTTGCAAACTCGCCCCGATTTCCAAGCCAACAGCACTAAAGTGCATTGGGTTATTTAGCAACTAAGTGTTATTTTTCGAATGGAAAAATTCGTCATTCAAAATTGGGTGTTCGATATTCGATATTTTTTTGGATGACCATTTAATGAACAACGAATATCGATTAACGAATAATGAATGTTGAATTATTTTTAATTTATAAATAAATGATATTCAATATGCCGAAAGACACTTAGATAGAATTGCAACGGTTATGCTGCCTGAAGCGCAGGATTTTGAAGCGTTGGCGCAGCATTTGAGCGGAAAGCGGGACGAGTGTTATTATAAAGTAAAATGGTTTTGCTTCATAAAATATAAAAAAGTGTCAACTACTTTCTTGTTTAGATAAACTTGTCAAAAAATCATCAAACTTTTAAGTCTTTAAGATATCGTGTAACTTAATCAAGTTTTTCTTTAAATCAAAGATTGGTGTCCGGTATTAGTAGCGTAGCCACAAATTTTGATTAACTTCTAATTATCAACTTTTTAGTGTCACTAAAGTTTTCACTTTTTATTTTGAGTATGTACACACCGCTGCCATATTCACTGGTTTTTAAAAGATGAGGTACTTGCGATGGTAAGGTGGTAATTTCATACAATAATTGTCCTGTTAAATTATACAATTCGAGTTGAAAAGATTCGTAATTAGCTGGTAAATTTACTTGTATTTGATCTTTTGCGGGATTGGGGAAAATAGACCAATTATTTAAACTATTAGTTTCTTCTATAGAGGTAGGTAGCTGATCTAAATCACCAACCAGATAATTGACGAAAATGCCAAACATTTCATCTTTTGTGGTTAAACCAAAACCTACTTCTCTATCGCTAGTATTATTGTATTTGCCTTCAATAAACAAAGCATCTTCTGGCTCAAGTGTTAAATAATCGTCAAAAATTTTATATGGTGGTTCGGAAAAATCGTATGAATCGGTTGGAATAGAATGATCGAAGTTATGAAAGCCTTCATAAATTTGCTCTCCAATAGTATTGTTTTGATATTTATACATATCAAAATCAACCCCATATTGATGGGTATGGGAACCGAGCAACCAAATATGAACAGGCTGATTACGTCCTTCTTCAAAATTACGGGTAATCCATTGATGGGTACTTTCTCCGGGCGGGAATCGAGAACCTACCAGAAAATCATCTTCTATAGACAAATGAAATTCTGAATGCATTTCCATTTTTGCAGTACCTACAGGCTGTGTATAAACGTTAACGTACAGTTTTGCAGGCAAAATATCAGCTGAACTATAATTTAAAATGTGATAGTTGAGCTTTAGTACCTCATTTTTATCCCAACTAAAAGCAGTTCCTTGCGGTAAAGCAAAATCTTGACTGTATGCCCAACCACCAATCATTTTGGTATTATTACTAATCGCAACGTTTTCAAAAAAATCTATTGGAATCAAACCATCTTCCTGATCATTTTCTTTACCTCTGTTAAAATTAAAAAATAAAAAATGATGCGATTGTTGATTCATTGCAACATCAACTCTATTAATTTCTATCGCTTCTTCGTTTTGCAATTCGTAACGATAGATGTATTCCACTTCTTCAGCAGGTGCCAAAAAAATGGGACCTAATTGAAGTTGATAGCCTTCTCCTGCGGCTGGGGGTTCGGGAGCTGCTATTGGGTCTAAGCCGCCTATGGTATAATATTCTTCTAATATATCGGTACTAATATAGTTTTTGCTATCATTTTTAGCACCAAACAATATCCATTGTCTAATTAATTCAATCTCTTGTTTTAACAAAGCTCCGCCGGTTGGCATGCCTTGTAATTCGCCTTCGGTTAGTTTACTATCCTTATGTAAATCATAATTTACTTTCCGGTATAAAAAGCTTCTGGCAGGATCTCCTGGTTTTACCAATACGTTATTTTTAGCCGCCGCAGTTTCATTTTTGGGTTGTTGATTAATTAGCTGCTTATAAATACTTTCTTTATCGCCCGACAAATCTAAACCGGCACTAGGATTTTCGGCATCGTGGCAGGCACTAAAGGCGCAGCTGTTATTAAAAACGGTCACCACCTTATCAAAAGTGCCGGCAAAAAGTGCAGAAAAACAAAAGAAGTGTATAGTTAGCACCATCAAAAAGTACCTTATATGCATATTGAATTTTATATTCAATGTAAAAATAGAAAAAAAAGTATGCTTACAACTTTTGGGCTAAAATTTTTCAATCAATTTAACATTTGATGGAAAAGATTGTTTATAGATATGGTTCTAGACAAGTTTATCCAAACAATAAAGTAGTTGATACTTTCAAAACCCTAAAACTGGAAATGACCACTGCCGTCATTGCAGAAAATGTGGAGAGCTTTCCGGCATGACGTTTGTTACGCATACCTTTATCCTATGTCAACTACCTTGATAAACTTGTCTGGTTCTACTACGAATTTTATAGAACTCAATTTTATTGACCTTGCCAAAAATAACGAATTACAATTTGTTGTATCGTTATAATGTCTACCATTTTTATTGCCTAACCAAACTTAAAAATCTCAAATTTTTGTAGCAGTCAAGGTGTCGCTCCTCTGGAGCTTAAATTTTTTTGATCCCTATCTGCTACCAAGATTTTACTCCGCTGGAGTTTGTTTTAATGGTTGGTAGAGAATAGCCCAAATAATCTTTATAGTTGTTTTTTATACTATTTTAATTACTATGGTAGTAGAACCAAAAAATTAAAGAAGAAATTTTAGATGCTTACTTTACTATGAAAACAAAAAAGGCTACCGTGCATTACCACAGGCAGCCTTTATTTAGAGTGCTTATTGTTTAGATGTCTTTAGTTTTCGAGTGCTATTCAATTTTTTTAGCTTACTGTTTTGGGGTTTGGGATTTTTCAGTTTGGGATTTTCTAATTTTGAGTGCTTCCTGTTTTTAAATGTTTTTAGTTTTTAAGTGTTATTTAATTTTGGATGCTTTGGATGGCTTCTTAGTTTGCTGTTTTGGCGTTTTTCAGTTTGGGGTTTTCTAATATAATTTAGTGTCGTATTACTATGCGTTTTCTATACGTCTGGTTTTCAATAGTTATATTTACAATGTATAAACCACTTACCCATTGACTAGTATTTATAGTAGTAAGGTGGTTAGCTATACTGCCTTTGTACATAGTATTACCAATTAAATCAAATATTCTGCAATCCATCTCTTTATCAAAATTATTTTCAATTTGAAAAAACTGACTTGTTATAGTTGGAAATAGATGTACTTTGTTTTTTATTTGAACCGCATTATCAACTTCTGCATTAGCGCTCCTAATTATTTCTGCTTTAGGGCTACTTATTAAATTGATTCCTTTTTGATTAATATGCTCAAAACCTTCACTTTTAGTAGAGATTAGAATGTCTTCAATAGCTACACTAAAAAAGTTAGAAGCTCTTTTTTCGGGTTCAATTTCTATTAAAATAATAATACGCAAAGTAGCGATGTTGCCATATCCATTTATGCTGCTGCCATTGGTTTTGCTTAAGCCAACATTTAACTTACCGGTTTGTGCATCAAATGTAGAAAGTGTTGTTAATTGATCTCCATCTTGACCTAACCAACTATTGGTAAAATCAATTTCCACATGGTCTATTGAGGTAATTTTGGTATCTAAATGTAAACTAAAAGCAATGCCTTGCAATCCTTCAACCGGCACCGCTTCGCTACCCAACATTATCGGTAATTCTACTGTTGTATTAGCTACTATATTTTTATGGGGCAATAATACCCCCATTGGTATGCCACTTTGTTTGTTTCCTAATAAACCAAAGTCGCTACTTAATTCAGCTACCTCTTGTCCATTTAATAAATTGGCAGGCACATCATCCGCTGCAAAAATTAAGTCAAACTCCAACTCGGCGTTACAGGTTTTATCGGTTTCATCTTGCACTTTAAGCACATTTTTAGCTAAAAGGCTTTGCTTACTAACCGTAAAACAGGTGTTTTGAAAGTTGGAATTTGACACTTGCTGGTTGAATTTTTGTGATAAGGTGGCGTAAGTGGCTGTTTTTACTTTTACATTATTTATAAATATTTCGTAACTATCAATAGTTTGTATTGCTTTAAACTGATAGCAAATAGTTACCTCATCATTCTTAACAGTTTTGGTGGTGTAGCTTAAATTTTCAAAGCTACATTGTGCATTTGCATAAGTTGCCACAAGGCTTAGCAGAACAATTATATGGGTTTGCATTCTAAAGTAAATTAGTCTTTTAATTACTGTTTTCATATCTAAATTTGTTTTGTTTTTATTATCAAAATGTGGGTTAAATCATATTGATGTTACAAATGTGATACAATAAAAAATAAAAAAAAACTACAATTTTTGACACTTGTCGGACGTAATAGTGTAATTTTGAACCTAATTTTGTAACTATAAACTTGATTTTCAATTAATTATACAATAAACTCGGTTTTTTTTGTCAAAATTTGATTATGAAAGATGCATCATTAATAAAAATTTTAACTTCATTAAGCACCAAAGAGTGTAACAAATTTGTACTTTTTGTTCAATCTCCCTACTTTAATAAAGATGAATACATTGTTAGGCTGCTTAAATATTTAAAGAAATTACACCCAGCATTCAAAGAAGCTACTATTGAAAAAACCTTGATTTTTAAAAAAGTGTTTAAAAACGAACCGTTCGATTATTTAAAATTAAGGCGGTTGTTTTCAGCAACTTTAAAGTTATTAGAACAATTTTTTCTAAGCGAATATCAGCAAGAGCGAAAAATTGACAGCCAAATTGATTTACTAAGTACTTTAAAAGATAGAGGTATAGATAAGCGCTTTCATAAAAATCACTTAAAAGCACAAGCACTTATTGATGATAATCAACTAATAAACAGTCAATCCTATCTCAATCAATATAATTATTTGTATCAATTAGATGAGTGGTTGGTAGAAAGTGGGGACTTCGGAAAGCCAGAACTTTTACAAAATGCTATTGACAATTTAGATCGTTTTTATGTGTTAGAGAAATTAAACAGAAGTATGGTAATGCTAAACCGCCGTACCATTTTACAAACACGCAGTAAAGATCAACATTTTACTTATCCATTAATTGATCAAATTTTAGCATACCTTGAGCAAAACGAAGCACTTTTTAAAGATGACCCAGGAGTTTTAATTTATTATAAACGCTATATTTCATTAATTAATCAAAATGATGAAGAAAGTTATTTTGATTTGTGTAAATTGGTAGAAGAAAACATTGAACGCTTTTCCATAAAAAATGGACGGTCTTTATATTTTTCTTTGTTAAACTATGCCGCTGAAAAAATTAACAACGGCAACTCAAGCTTTTTTAAACACAGCTTTGAAATACAAAAGAAAATGTTAGCAAAAGGCTTTCTACTACAAAATGGTGTTTTGCCTGATTTAAGTTTCAGAAATTTAGTAACCAGTGCCTTAGCTTTAAAAGAGTTTAAGTGGACACTCCAATTTATTGAAGACTACCACAAACTTTTACCTAAAAACATACGTGCCAATGCTTACAATTACAATTTAGCTAACTATTATTGTGAAGTAAATGAATACGACAAAGCACAAAATCTGTTATGGAACGTAGAATATAAAAATGTAATGTACAACTTAAATGCAAAAGCCATGCTTTTACACATATTTTATGAAACCAAAGCAGAAGAGGCTTTAGATTCGCACATTAGTGCTTTTAAAGTGTATTTGATGCGCAATAAAAAAATTACTAACGAACGCTATAAAAGATATTACAACCTATTTCGATTTACTGCCACCTTACATAAAATTAGAATGGAAGCTACCTTTACCCCCAAAAAAGAAAGTCGTGTTAGAATGGATAAGCTCAAAGAAAAAATTGAAAAATCTGGCAGGCTACCTTTTAAAAGATGGCTCAATAGCCAAATTCAATTAGTAGAAAAAAAACATTTTTAACTGGGTCAAAATAGAAATTCCAAACAACAAAACGAAACATATCGATTTTGCGACAAAAAGAAAAAATGAACTCATCAATAAAAACAATTAAAATTTACCTCAAGTCTTTTAGACTTGTGGTTCCTTCTCTTCAAGTCTTTTTAGCCATGTTAAAATAGACAATCAAAATCATTGGTTTTAAACAACAAATACCAATTAGCCAACGCTTTACGGCTAAGTTTTTTTTACTCTCGAATCAACTTCACTACATTAATCAATTTACTTTCATCCATTACACGCATTACATAAACCCCACTTTGCCAGTTAGCCGTATTTAACTTCAAATTGCTGCCTAACACACCTTCGTAAACCTGTTTGCCTTGTACATCATAAATTAATACATCAAAATTTTGATGGCTATAGCTGTTTAAAAGCAACTGCTCTTTAAAGGGGTTGCCCAAAACCTCAACTAAGTTAAAGTTAGGTCTTATGGTTTCAAATACACTCACCATAGTATCCAAACCAAAATACGCATCTAAGGTATAATAGCAAGTATCTTGCACCGTGCCGCAGCCTTGGCTATCGGTGCGGAAAAGCCAGAGATATTGATCGGAGCGGTCAAACACCGTACCCATAAATATTAAATCGCCATTGGGGGCGGCTTCTATATCATCTATATGATGAGTAAAAGTAGGGTCGTATTGATACACGTGTTCCCAATTGAACTGCCCTTCTAAACTCCAACTGGTGGCATAGCTCCAAATTTTATTGTTGGTAAATTCACGCGCATTTTTGATATTACCGGCTATTATTATTTCATTGTTTAAAACTTCGATACGGCGAAAATTAATGTTGTACCGGCTGGTTTGCGGGATTAAAGTATCCCATACTACTTCTAAATTAGCATTAAATTCACCAAGGTATTGGGTATCATATACTTCCAACGTTTCATCTGAAGTGGTGATAAAATAAATCCGGTCATCAATTATTTCTGTTTGCATAGTACCGGTAGAACCAAAAATTGTTGGGTTTACTTTTTTGATAACTTGCCCATTAGTGTCTAATTTAGCTAAATAGATTAAAGAAACCCTTTCTCTAAAATCTGTATAAAAACCCGAAATAACAAGATCATTGCCAAATGATTCTATTTCTAAAAGTTCTTCGTGTTCGTTGTAACTTATATTTTTTTGCCAGATAAGTTTGCCACTGGTATCAAGTTTCATTATCAGTAGATCTTTGCTGTCATCACCTTGATAACCGCCACCATAAATGTAACCATCCTTATGGTAAATTGAGGTTAAGATTATGCCAATTTTATCGAAAGGATAGAACTTCAAGTTGAGAACTTTTTTTTCATTTAAATTATATTTAAGGAAATATGGCCAACTAAAAATAGGATTACCATTAACTACTTTTTGAGCGCCAGCAAAAACATATAAAATATCATTTTTTATAAAATTTGTATGTGTCCAGTTTATATGTAAATTTAAACTATCGTTAGTAATAAAATCCTCCCATAGTAAGGTGCCAGTTTCGTCTATTTCTCTAATAATAATACCCCTCTTATTTTCTAAAGATAGTGCACTTCCCATTTCAATTAAGTTAACGCCATTGATTAGGTGAATTTCTGCATTAAACTCCTGTAGACCACCATAATTGTATAAGTTATTATATAAAGGTTGCGCTTGACAGAGATAACTCAAAAAAATTGATAACCAACAAAAAAGTACGTATTTATTTAACTTCATAAATACATTGATTTTTACAAAATAGTACTATTTACTCCCGCACCAACTTCTTTACCCCAAGCAATTGTCCTTCATTCATTACTTGCATTACATAAACCCCACATTGCCAGTTAGCCGTATTTAAGTTCAAATTACTGCCTAAAATACCTTCGTAAACCTGTTTGCCTTGTACATCATAAATTAATATATCAAAATTTTTATAGCTAAGGCTGTTTAAAAGCAACTGCTCTTTAAAGGGGTTGCCCAAAACCTCAACTAAGTTAAAGTTAGGTCTTGTAGTTTCAAATACACTCACCATCGTATCTAAACCAAAATACGCATCTAAGGTATAATAACAAGTATCTTGCACGGTGCCGCAGCCTTGGCTATCGGTGCGGAAAAGCCAGAGGTATTGATCGGAGCGGTCAAACACCGTACCCATAAATATTAAATCGCCATTAGGGGCGGCTTCTATATCATCTATATGATGAGTAAAAGTAGGGTCGTATTGATACACGTGTTCCCAGTTAAATTGCCCCTCTAAACTCCAACTGGTGGCATAGCTCCAAATTTTATTGTTGGTAAACTGTGTAGCTCCTTTAATATTACCAGCCAAAATAATTTCATTATTCAATACTTCCATACGACGGAAATTGATTTTGTAAAGGCTGGTTTGAGGGATTAGGGTATCCCATACAACTTTTAAGTTGGCATTAAATTGGGCTAAGTATTGTGTTTCGTTATCCTCAATTTTATCCGGTGTTACCGTTGTAAAATATATCTGATCTCCAACTATCTCAGATTGTATAACGCCATTAGGGCCAAAAGATATGGGCTCAACTTTTTGTTTCACTTGCCCGCTTGTATCAATTTTGGCCATAAAAGAATTAACAGCAGTTCGGGAACCATGAATGCCGGTAATGATTAAATCTTCTCCAAATGATTCTATTTCATTGATTTGCTCAAAGCTACCATAGTCTAATTCTTTTTGCCAGATTAACTTGCCTGTAGTATCTATTTTCATCAATAATAAGTTTTGATCATGAATATTACCTTCAATACCACCTCCGTAAAAGTAACCATCATTATGGTATACTATTGTATAAATGCGACCTGCTATCTCAAATGGATAAAATTGAGTGCTTAATACTTTTTTTTGATTCAGATTGTATTTAATAAAATAGGGGAAGGTCAAAACGAGCTCACTGCTTTCTACTTTTTGAGCTGTTGCGAAAATAAGCAAAATAGAGTCAGCTAAAATGCTCGTATGTGTCCAGTTTAAAAACAGGTATAAGCTATCATTGGTTATAAAGTCTTCCCAAAGTAAAGAGCCATTTTCATCTACCTCTCTTATTATAATACCGTTTGTTTTATCTGGCACAGATGCACTGCCTATAGTAATAAAGTTGCTATCATTTAAAAAATGGATTTCTCTGTCAAACTCCTTTAACTCCATATAGTTATATAAATTGTTGTAAAAAGGTTGCGCTGCACTAAAGTTTGATAGTAGTAAAATACTGTACCCAAATAAATACTTGTAAATGTTCATAAACTTACTGATTGGAAAAATAGCACTACCCTTCTGAATCAGGTAGTGCATAATTTTAAATTATTGAATGACAATTACTTTTGAAAGGTTAATAAGCAAGGCTTGCTCATCTATTATTTCAATATAGTATATTCCTTGCGATAGACTTGAAATATCAATTGAGTTTTTTAGCGCAACATTTTGTTTAAATGTACGCAACAAATGCCCTGCACTATTATAGAGTTTAAAGTGCATCAACTCATATTGACTACCTAAGGTTTTCAAATCTATGAACAACACTTCAGTTGCAGGATTAGGATAAACTGATATATTGTTTTCCGGTAATTTTAAGTTCAATAAGGGATTAACCGGTTTTTTAGCCTTTTTAAAATTGACTTCCTCTGGCAAAGGCGTTTCAAAAACTGCCAGTGAATCGTGAATGGCTAATACAGCGTTGCGAGCTGCCATACCGGCTGCGCTTTGTGTATGGGACATGTCTTCTAAAGTTGCCAGCTCGTTTTCATCCAATTCATACAAACTTTTATTTTGTTGTTGCAAATCAATTTTAAATTGCTGCAAGGCAACATCATCTGCTAATTTAGTATCATCTTCTGTTTGTATGGTGTTTAGGGTAAAGTTTGCTAGAGCGGTATTATTATTTGTTAAAGCATAATCAACCAACTGCTTTTGAAACCACACTTTATTTAAACTGGTGTTGAGTGCTGCAAAGTTTAACATACCAATTACAGTGCGGGGCGAGTTTCTGCAACAATTATAAATAATTACCGGTATTACTACATATTTCTGTTCCACCGTAAATTGGTATACCTCTAACTCTTTTTCGTTTCTTAAAGAAATGCCGACTGTATTTTCATACAACTGATCAATTTGTTCTGCATGGTTACGCAACAGCCAAAATTTTTGCCACCTCGGTAAATTATTAATCGCACTACTTAAGCCACCTAAAACAGCATTACTCAATGGTGCATTTTCTTCTAAAATATTGAGGGTATTAAAGGCCGCTGCGGGTGTTAATTTTCCGATAACGGCTATTAATTCATTATCAGATAGATAGACATCGTACTCACTGATGATTTCCTCAACTTCAAAAATGGTATTTGCAGTTTCTATCAAAACACTCTCATCTTCGCGGTTGTATTTGGTTAATAAATCCATGGCATGTTGCATTTCTGTTTCAATATTTACCAGTTCTGTGCGCATTACTTCCGATTCACAACATAGTGTTCCCCCAGTGTCATCATCATCGTCATCTTGAATGATATCTTCGTTCGTATATAAGTTACACTGTATCTCTATGTCTGTTTCACAATCATTTGGAGTAACATTACCCGAAACTGAAGTTGGTACATTATTAGCAGCATGATTATAGGTAACACTAAAATTAGAACTTATTAACGCGGTTATTTGTCCGTGACTGCTTCCAAATAAACCAGCTGTATGATCTGCCAATGCATTTCCGGCGGGCCCAGACTCCGGAGTGCCTGTAGCTACAGTTTTGCAATCACCCTGCGAAGGTGCCACAACATTTATAGTGGTGTTCGCATCATATAGAAAAATTCCACTTGCCATACTATAGTCTTCAAAATTATTGCACAATATCTGAGTAGTGGGGTTATCTCCATAGGCGTATACTCCACTATATAACTCTGTATTAGTGCCACCAAATATGTTTTTTTGAATATAATTTGCCGCTATGGTTGGCACACTTTCGGTAGTTTGAATACCTACATGGTTTTGTAAATAATTATTGGGATTTACTTCAACACTAAATCCACCCGTTATGGTATTATCTGATACAATATAATCTCCACAACCATCTAAACGAATACCATATGAGCTGCCAATCAAGGGATCTTCATTTACATAATTTTTATCTCTGTGTACAATTGTATTAAGATTAATATACAAGCCAATGTCTCTAATGTCTCCAACATTATCACTATTAGAAAAATCCTCATTAAAACCAGTACAAACAATACCGTCTTTGTTATGATAAAAAGTATTTGCTTTGATTAATGTTTGAGATTGTTGTGTGGTAGCAAAGCTTTTATAAGCTTGCAAAGCTACTTTGAAATTATTAACATCATTGTTTTGAAAATAAAAAGTCGATTCTTGACTAACAAATGCATTTTCAGCACTGATCGTTTCATTTTGATTATCGAATTCTGAATTTTTGACGGTAAAAGCAACTGTATTTTTAATGTCAACTTGCCTATTTGGGTTTTTGATGTTGGGATGTGTGGTGCTATTTACTAAAAAACGATCATCAATAATAAAATCAGCCCATTCTATTTTGCCGGGTGTTGTATTGTTATCTCCAACTATAAATACTCCATTAATATTATTAACAAATTTGCCTTGACTAACTGAAACTATACCATTACTAAGAGTAGTAGAATAATTGTTATGATTGCCGGTATTATCAAGTACAGTATTAGCTATGGCGTTTACTGCGTTTTCAATTATGGTATTATTTTGCATAAAAACACTCCCGTGATTATTATAAGTGTCATTTTGGTTTACGCTTGTTGGTTGAGGAATATTAGGGCTTCCTTCCACTTCTATACCTTCCCAAAAACTTTGCGGACATGCATTAGTAAGTAACGCATTGTTTAAGATAAGCTTCCCACCTTTTTTTACAAGAATACCAGCATCGGCTGTAAATTTAATAGTTTGGTTTGAAATGGTTAGAGTAGCACCAGGATTAACGATTATCCCTCCACTTATTGAAATTGCCCCGGGCCACGAAAAGCCTGGATCTGTTATTGTACTAACTATACTACCGGCAATTTCATCTTCACAAGCACAAGCAGGCGTAGGAGAGGGATAACCTGGGCAAATATTAAACAAAGCATAATCATCAAAATTAGCACTGTTGTTGGCGCATAAAGCTATAGTGCCATCGGTTGTGTAAACGGTTGAAAAAGTACAAAGGTCTGCCGCACTTTCTAAAAATACATAATCTTCATCAACCGAAGAAGGATTTGGATTGGAAGTGTTTTTAAAATTAGCTTTGTTTACAAAAACTAACCTACCGGCATTTTCAATATTGTCATATTTTACCGGATCAAAAATAGCATCATCTGATACAGCACCATTTACTACATAGTGCCCTTCATTGGTTTCTAATACTTCGGCATTAAAATCTTCTCCACTAAAATGGCTGATGTGTTCTGCCTTAAATAAACTACCGTCATTATTGTTAAAACCCATTAGAAAAATATCAGACGATCTGAAAAAGGTATCAAATTCGGGATTGTTACAACCAAAAAACGCACTGGCAATATTTAAATCTTCTACATTATAATAATTAACGGAAACCGGAAAAATATAATCTCCATCAGAGTCTTGAAAGCCTTCCCAAGCGGCAGTACCTATTCTTGAAGCACCATTATCGTTCAATCCAAAAAATGTACAATCGGCAGTAGTGCTTATTTGATTGTCTGTCGAAAAGCTTAGAGGCACACCGTTAATATTGGTTTTATCAACTATGTGATACCAATCAAATTGTAACTCGTCGTTATTAAAGCTCACTTTAGAAACTAATACCGTTAAATCAGAAAAAGTGTATTTTTGAGGATCATTTAAACTAATGTGTGGCAAGTTACCACTTAGCAAATAACCATCTATTAATCCATTATTACCATAAGAAAGTTCAATACCGGCTCCTTTATCTACTCCTATGTTATAGCTCAATTGAGTTCCAATATTAAATTTGTCTGTATTAGTATCTAATATAGAAAGCAAATCCAACATTTCATAGTTATTTCCATTTTTAACTACGATATTAATTTTTTTAAATCTAAATTATAATCAAATTCGAAAACTGCCATTTCCCATGTTGCATCACCAAATTCCACATTGCAATCCGTAATGGGATTGTGAGGGTCTGTGCAAGTGAGCCCTTGTGGTAGATCATTAACTGTGGGGTCACTCAATTTACTTTCGTGAATAGCAATATAACCGGTTGCCATAACTTTTGATCTGCTATGGTCAACCAAAACATCTGCAAAACCCATAGATGAACAATAATTTGAAGCATCTTCATCATTGTACTGAATATGTTTGGTGGCATCAAAAGTCAATTCATGTTGCCCTTTGGTTGGATCTGCAATACGCATATATTTTTGTACCGGGTTGTTGCCGTTACCACTAATTGTAACTATATTTTTTTCCCCACAAGCAAATAGGGTAGAACCTATTCCTTCAAAAATACTGGTTAAGTGCCCATTAAGTGCATTGTTATACTGATGTTCCCATTGAAAAACACCATCCGGATCAAATTTAACAATAGATGGTTTTTTGTGAATGTAAGCTTCTGCTGGTGTACAGTCGTCTCCTATTCCATTGCCATCTGCATCATTATAAACAGATTGAAAACCGCAAATAGCAAAGCCGGCATCGTTGGTTTGCGTAACTGATAATGCCCAGTTTTTGTCATCGGTTGCCTCTGGGCAATAGTCCGGTAAAGTTTCTGTATTTCTGGTGGTAACCCATTGTATACTTGGGTTAGGCTGCGGTTGACTGTAACCTTCCTGGTATAAAAAGGTAAGTCCTAAAATTAAAAATAGTAAGTAAAAAATGTGTTGCTGAAAATTTTTAGAATTTAGTGGAGTAGTGAGTAGTGAGTAGTGAGTAGTGAAAGTAATGACTGAATGTTGAATTTTTGTTTCATAATAATTTAATTTTTGGTTAACAAATAGGTAATATAATTATTAACCAAGTTAAACAAATATTTCCCAGGTTGATTTGGTTTAAACACCTCCCATCTAAAATATAAAACAGCCAAATTATGAGTGATATCATCATTTTAGCAAGTGATCAATTTTTTATTGCATAGGCAGTTTTAATTTTTATTAGATAATATAGGTTATTTTTACAAATAAACTATAAATTGTTAGCTAAGTCAATCAAAACAAGTAATTTAATTTATTATAAAAAAATATATTCACAAATAAAGTAAGCGCAAAACGGTGTTGAATAGGCTAATTGAATTTTTACAATATCTAGTTCAGGTATTTCTAACACCAAAAATAACGATAAAAAGTGTAACAAAATGTAGTGTTGAAATTAGGTCGAAAATCAATGCCGATTGACAGAAAGGTGAAAACCGGGGCACTAAATGCCACAGCCATTTAACAACTATTGTATATTTTCATTGAAAATTATTGTTTATTTAATATAATTTTGCACATCTAAAAATTGATTTAAAACAACGCATGAAATTACGTATCACGCTTTTGGCAGCTTTACTATTACCCTTAATATTTAATGCGCAAACAGTAGATGAAGAAGCAATTTTATTTACGGTTGGAGCCAATCCTGTAACTGCTCAGGAGTTTTTATTTATGTTTAATAAAGCTAACCCCGAGAAAGAGCCCGGCACAAAAAAAAGTAAAATTGATGAATATTTAGACTTGTACATCAACTTAAAATTAAAAGTGTTAGATGCCGAAGCAGCTAAGATGCAGGAGCAAAATAAATTTATTAGAGAGTATGAAGATAGCCGTCAACAACTCATTCAATCTTACCTTACCGATAAAAATACTTCTGAGCAACTGATTAAAGAAGGCTATGAACGGTTAAAAGAAGAAGTGAACGTTAGCCATTTATTAATTGAGGTTGAACCGGGTGCTTCTATAGAAGATGAAGAAAAAGCCTTGAAAAAAATTAATTTAATAAGAAAACAAATTACAGAAGACGGGAAAGATTTTGAAGAAATGGCTTATCGCTATTCTAACGATCCATCTGCTAAAGACAATAGAGGAAGTTTAGGTTATATATCCGCTTTTCAAACGGTGTATCCATTTGAAACGGTGGCTTATATGTTGAAGCCCGGTGACATTTCAGAGCCTGTCCGAACACAATTTGGATTTCATTTATTAAAAGTGAAAGATAAGCGTCAATCCAAAGGAGAAATTACGGTATCACACATCTTAATAAAATCAACAGATGATGCGCCAGAAAACACTCAAAAAATTAATAAGACAAAAGTGGATTCTGTATACAACTTAATAAAAACCAAAACTATTGATTGGGATACCGCCGTCAAGAAATTTTCGCAAGACAATAGTACCAACCGTAAATTTGGGATGTTGCCCGCTTTTAGTGCCGGCAAAATGGTGCCCAATTTTGAAGATGCTGCTTTTGGTTTGCAAAAAGATGGGGATATTTCGGCACCGGTAAAAACCAGTTTAGGTTGGCACATAATTAAGCGTAATCAGTTAGATGAAATGGGCACTTTGCAAGAAGAGCAAGCTAACGTAAGGCGACGAGTTGAAAAAGATAGTCGCTCTGATTTACCTAAGCAAAGTTTTGTTGACCGCATTAAAAAAGAAAATAATTTTAAAGAAGAATTAAATGCCCGCAATGAGTTAATTAACCGATTAGATGCTAAAGTGTTGCGACCAGGATGGCAAGTGGAAGACTATGCGCAGTTTAATAAAGCCTTATTTACATTAAATGAAAAAACCTATCAACAAAGCGATTTTTTACAGTTTTTACATCAATATAGAAATACCGGTTCTACTAAAAATATTAAAGCGGTATTAAAACGCATCTATGATGAATATTTGGCGGAAACTTGTACCGAGTTAGAAACCAGTTTGTTAGAAAAAAAGTATGCTGATTTTAGATGGCAGTTAAAAGAATACTACGATGGTTTATTGTTTTTTGAGATTACCGAAAAAGAGGTATGGAAAAAATCAACCGAAGATCAAGTTGGTTTAAAAGCTTATTTCAATGATCACCGAGCGGATTACATTTGGGATGAACGCGTAGATGCTTCCATTTACAAAACCGCCAATGCAACCACTGCTAAAAAAATACATAAACTGGCAAAGCGCAAAAAAATAAATGCAAGAGTGTTAGAAAAATATCCGGATGTAGAAGTGGTGAATGGTGCGTATGAAGCCAATCAAAATAAATATATTAATGCCGTGAAATGGAAAGCCGGTGCTTACGGACCTTCTTTATGGGAAGACCAACATGTAGTAGTTTGGATAAAAGAAGTAGTAAAGCCCAACCAAAAAACCTTAGATGAAGCGCGCGGTTATGTCACCTCCGATTTTCAAACTTTTTTAGAAGAAAAATGGGTGGCTAATTTGCGAGAGAAATATGATATTATTGTTAATGAGAAAACTTTGAAGGCGTTGTATTAAATAAATAAGATTAGCTGATGCTTTAGAAGAAATTTAAGTTAATATGAATCCTAAAATTAACCTATCAAAAATAAAGGAATGTGATCAATTTTGGGATTCTATGACAATCTGCAAAAATGGTCGAATATGTTCAAAATGCAATGAGACAATTGTTGACTTTCGGGGATTATCAGATTGGGAAATTGCCTTAAAGCATAGCGGAGGTAAAAAGAAAGTTTGTGGCATTTATGATAGTAAAATACTTGATCGACACAAAAAATCTTACAAACAACAATCGAGCAGAAAAAAATATATACTCGCCGGGTTGATAGGCATGTTGACCACCAGCTTGCCAGTTGATAACCAAGCTAATGAAAGGCAAGTTCGTTCTAATATTCTCATTACTAACAGTAAACATAAACTATCCAGCAAACGACCAATAAAACAGCATGCATCAGAACCTTTTCATATTACAACCGATAGCATAAAAATTCTAAAGGGAATTCTTAAAGACGAATCAGGTGAACCTTTAATTGGTGGAGTTATTGTTATTGATGGAACGGAAAAAGGCGTTACCACTGATATCAATGGACAATTTGAAATGGATATAACTGAGCAACTGGTAAAGGAAGATTCCATAACGATAATTATATCTTATATTGGTTTTGGTAGAAAAGAAAAAAAGATTAACAAGACTGACTTTAATCAACGTAATGAACTTGATCTTGATTTAGTATTAGATGAAAAAGAAGATTTGATTGTATTTTATGTTACAAAACAGCCTTTTCATAAAAGAGTTTGCAATAAGGTTAAAGCCATCTTTAAAAAGAAAAATTAAAAAATACATCTATAACGAACAGGACCAATCTAAAAGATTAGTTGATGCTAATGTAAATTATATTAATTGTTATTTTGAGTCAAATACTCAATAGCCTTGTCAACATCCAAATGAAAATCATTAAACACAACTTGATTGTTTTGGTCAATAAAAATAAACCAAGGGGTGCCACCTGTTTTGTAGTGGTACGTGGTGCTTGATCGATTATTGGTTTTTTCACTTCCAACATCATGCCCAAATGGAATGTTTAATTGATATTTTTGCAGCGTTTCCAACAGCTTATCTTTCGTGTTGATGTGAAAGCCCTCAAAAACGGTTTGAATGGCAAAAAATACTACCTGATCGTTTTCAGATAAGGCATCTACCATTTTTTTCAATGCCGGTAAGCCTCTGCTATGGCAGCCGGGGCACCAAGACTGAAAGCCATAAATCACTTTAATTTTTCCTTGATGATCACTCAATTGAATTGGAGTCATTTCATTGCCTTGCCTATCAATCCATTCAATAGCATTGCTTAATTCTGGTGCTTGATTACCAACTATTCCGTAGGTTGGTTTTTGCGTTTCCATGGTTTTATTGGTTAAGATTGGTTTTGCGAATTCGTTACCGGTGTTCTGTGCGGTAGCTAAAAAGCCCTGTATGAACAGCACTATCAAAATAACGAATATCTTGACTGTTTTACGGTTTACTATCTTTATGTTATTCATTTTTAAATGATAAAAATTTTTGTATGAGCGATTAGCTAGCTTTGATTGATAAAACAGAGCCCGCTAAATAGCCTCGATTGGAGTGGTTATGCTGCCTGAAGCGAATGCCCTTGTCGCCAAGCCGCAGCATTTGAACGGAAAGCGAGACCGCAGCTTGTTAGAAGTTTATCATTTCGCTTCTAATAAATAATAATAAGTCATTTTTACTATTCTCTATCGTAATAATCTACTTTATTGACAAAATATTTGGTTTCGCCTACCCAAAAGAATTTTACGAATTTTTCGTCGTAATGCAATTTTACCCGTTTACCGCTTGCTGCTGCTTCTTCTAATTCTTTTAATACATCTTGGTTTTTGCTGCGCACACTAAAACTCCAAATAGTAGGGGCAACGCCACCACTGGTTTCTTCGGTGTTAAAACCGCCTAAATTCAATTGCCCTTCCCAAGTTTTGAAAACAACCCCTTTTCGGCTTAATTTTTGTATTACCCCAGCGCGTGTACCCTCGCTATAATTACCCAACAGGTAGTAACTACCAATCATTAAGCCCACTATAAGTAATAAAGTAACTAATAATAATATTTTCTTCATTTGATAATTTTTGCTGTATTATTGCATTTTTTAAACGTGTTTTTTAAAGTGCATTCAAATTTCTTAACTGATATAACGTTATTAGGTCGATTTGGAATTCCATAAAACTATATTTATTCTAATTTTTTTTTTACTAACTACTTGCACAAAGTTTTGGGCACAACAAACTACCACTAATTTATTTGTTATCAAAGGTACAATAATTGATGCAGTTGAAAAAACGGGTATCCCTTATTGTAATGTAGGCATTAATGGAAAAGCCATTGGCACCTTATCGAATGAAGCTGGAGAGTTCGAGTTCAAAATAAAAAAAGAGCATCTACAAGATACTATTTATGTAAATGCCTTAGGCTACGAGCCTTCTTTATATCCGGTTGAAACTTTACAAATAGAAAACAATCAAACTTTTAAATTACAGCCTTCCGCTATTCAAATTGATGAAGTTACAATTAGCGCCATACCTACCATGAAAATTTTAGACCGGGCATTGAGCAACATACCAAAAAACTATCCGGTGAGCAGCTATTTATCGGAAGGGTTTTACCGGGAATATATTACGGAAGATGGTGCTTGCCGTCGCTTAATTGAAGCTTCTTTAAATATTTTAGAAAAAGGATATACAGATAAGCGATCGGTAAAGTTAAAGCAAAACGTCTTTATCAACGAAATTAAACAAACGCATGATTACCGCAATTTAAGAGGCTATCAATGGGATGGCTTGCAATATTTAATGAATGAAAATATTAGAGGCATTAATCCTGGTGGAGTGATTAATACCTATCCGTTAAAAGACTGGATGTTTACAAACGACAAAGTGACGATGGTAAATGGTGAGCAAGTACACGTTGTTGAATTTAAACCGGCAAGGCAAGGTTTAGCCCGGCCAGAAGGTAGGTTGTATATTTCTACCAACGATTATGCTATTGTTCAATTAGAATATTCTATTAAAACCGGCTTAGAAAAATGGCATAGCACAAGAGCAACCGATACTACCAGAATAAAATATTACGAATGGGCAATTGCTTTTTCTTATAAACGCTTCAACAATAAGTTGTATCTAAATTATATGCGGCATCATCGTAATTTTAAATTACAACATGTTTATTTAGATGAAGAATACGCGGATGTACATATACACAATGAATTGTATATTAATGATGTGAACAAAAAAAACGTGAATCTTATAACAAAGGAACAAAAAGGAGATTACAATTATTTGTTAAGTCGCAATTTGCCGTACAACCAAACTTATTGGGATGCCTTTAACTTGCCGCCACCAAGCGAAGCCCTACTTAAAATGTATGAAGAAATTAATTATTTAAGTACCCGGGAGCGAAAAATTATGGTAGAGTTTTTAAATGAGCGGGAGAAATATGCGCCGCAATAAAATACTTGAGTATTAATAATTTTTTTAGGCTGTTACCAATAAATATTAAGATAATTTGATCAATCATCAATTAAAACAGCACAGCTAAAAATTATTTATAAAATATGCTTGATTTTGCAGAAAGCGTTTATCTTTGCAATCCGTTTTTACGGAAAATTTTATTTAAGGGGTGATTAGCTCAGTTGGTTCAGAGCACCTGCCTTACAAGCAGGGGGTCGCTGGTTCGAATCCAGCATTACCCACTTTCAAAGAGTTGTGTGTTTGCATAACTCTTTTTTAATTTTACACGATATTTTTTAATAAGAATAGCTCAGTTGGTTCTGCGCATCCCGATTTTTTAAAATCGGGAGGGTCGCTGGTTCGAATCCAGCATTACCCACTTTCAAAGAGTTGTGTGTTTGCATAACTCTTTTTTAATTTTTACACGATATTTTTTAGCGAAATTTACT